>JBEILV010000032.1:0-20753 GCA_040379105.1 Flavobacterium sp. | reverse complement strand
TGGGAATTATGCGGTAGAAGTTTCACATACCAACTCTAATTGTATTTTAACAGGTACTATTTCGTTTACAGATATTGGCACTTATTTAGAGCCTGAAGATTTATACCTTTGTTCAGCGGACTCAAGTGATGGTGTTTTCAACCTGACAGAAAATAATTTAGTGACTTTGGAGATTGAAAGTATTACGTATGAAATTCGTTATTTTTCTTCTAATGAAAATTTTCAGAATAATATCCCCATCGAAAATCCCGGAAGTTATCTAGGGCAAAATGGCGATACTGTTATCTTGGCTTTATACAATCCCATTACCGAATCCTACTGCACGCTTGTCAAAACTTTTCAATTGGTTGTTTTTTCTGCCATAAGCTACGACACTCCACCCCCCGATTTGAATATTTGTTTCAATGAAAGATTTAGCATTGATTTGACCGTCCAAAACCCGTTTTTACTGCAAGGATTACCAGCATTACCAGATGGGGAAATGTATGATATTCAATATTTTATTATTGAGCCCGTGCCGGGAAGTAATTTAGGTGAAATTCAATTTCCAGCATCGCACGCCACTGATGCAGAGGTTCAAGAAACCATTTGGGTGCGAGTAACAAATGAAGTCAATCCAGATTGTTTTGGTGTAACTTCTTTCAATTTGAATATACTCGAAATTCCTGAGGTAGATGTTTTGCCTGAGGTAATTGTTTGCAGTTTCTATGAATTGCCACCGCTTACCAACGGAAATTATTTTACACTTTCAAATGGTGGTGGTGTACCGCTTTTTGCTGGCGATATAATTGAAGATTCAGGCCTGTATTATATTTTCTCGGGTTTTGATGAAAATGGATGCAGCAACGAAAGTAGTTTTTTTGTCACGATTATTGAAGAATATTCCTTCCCATCTACTGTTTGCGATCAGCTCGTTGTACAAACACCTGCTTTTGGAACTTTCTACACCGAACCCAATGCCCAAGGCATTATCATTCCAAACGGAACCGTTATTACCGAATCGACTACTATCTATTTTTACTCAGTCTATGAAGGAGTTTTTTGTACAGAAATTCCCTTTGCAATCAATATTTTACCACGTCCCGAAGTTGATGACTTGCCAGATGTAATAGTATGCGGCAGTTATGCTTTGCCGCCTTTGGTCAACGGAACTTATTATACACAACCCAATGGAAATGGCAATGTTTTGCCAGCAGGTACCTTGATTCAATCCAGCAGAGATATTTATATCTATGCTGAGGATGACAATTCGTGCGCTAATCAATCCATTTTCTTTGTAAATATTGTGCCTCAATACAACGATATTATTCAATGTGGCTCTGTCACTTTACCCAATCCCGCCGTTGGGGGTTTTTACACCGGCGTAAATGGCACAGGCACACAAATACCCAACAATACGGTCATCACAGCTTCAACAACCATGTTTTACTATGTTGAAACAACTGTTGGAGTCAATTGTACGGAAAATTTTTCTTTTGAAATTATTATCAACACAGTGCCACTGGTCGATTCATTGGACGACGTGCTTTTATGTCATCAAGAAACGTACATACTTCCAACATTAAGCAATGGTGTTTATTATACTGAGCCTAATCGGCAAGGCATTGCATTGTTTGAAGGTTTTGAAGTAACATCGTCGCAAACAATTTATATCAATAATTTTCAAACAAATGTGATTGAAGGTGTTACATATATTTGCAGTAGCGAGACCAGTTTTGTGGTCGAAATCAGACCGTTGCCGCCTGTTAATTCTTTTACAAACGTAACGGCTTGTTCTGAATATATTTTGCCCACCATTGCCAATGGAAATTTCTACACCGAACCTAATGGTCAAGGCACGATGCTACCGTTTGGCGCCGTCATTTCAACGTCTCAAACAGTTTATATATTCAACGAATATGCAGATTTGCCGGGCTGTAGCAACGAAACTTTTTTCTTTGTCGAAACACTTGGCGTGGATATTCCAACGATCAGCAATGTTGCCGCTTGTGGTAGTTACACCTTGCCAGTGTTGCCGCTTGGAAATTATTATACGCAACCAAATGGGCAGGGCGTGCAAATTCCCGCAGGTACAATCATCACAGCCAGTCAAACTATTCATGCCTATATATTTCAAGGCGGACGTATTGTTTGCGAAGACAATGAAACATTTACGGTAACAATTGATGCACCCGTTATACTGCCAGATTTCTTTGATGTCGAGGCATGCGAAACCTATACCTTGCCGCCTTTAGTTGCCGGAAATTACACAGTAGATTACTATTTAGAACCGGATGGCGTCAATCAAATTCCAGTTACTGACTATGTTTTTGATAACCCAGGCGTTTATACCATCTATGTTTATGCTGTTTCTTTGGTTAATCCGCTTTGTGTCGATGAAAAACAATTTGAACTGACTGTGTTTCCAAAAAGAACCTTAAACTATCCCGACCAACATATTTGTGTGGATATTCATACACAAGATATTGTAGATTTAATTACACTATCATCGGGATTAAGCGAAAATTTATATACCATTAATTGGTATTTAAACGATGTTCTTGTAGGAACAGGAAGCAATATTCAGGTGTCAGAACCTGGTATTTATACCATTGAACCAATTGCAATCAATACTCCTGTGGCGCCTTTTTGCGCATACGAACCTGCCACCATGAATGTTTCATTTTCAAGCAGTGCGATTGCTGAAGCTATTGTTTCCGAAGATTTTTCGGCTACAAATTCTGTCACTGTCAATATTTTATCAGGTTTAGGCGATTATGAATTTCAGTTGGACAATGGTGCTTTCCAATCTAACAACGTGTTTTTTAATGTAGCATCAGGCATTCATACCATTACGATTCGAGATGCAAAAGGCGATTGTGGCGATTTGGTTTTGGAGGTAACTGTCATTAACTATCCGAAGTTTTTTACGCCCAATGGCGATGGTACAAACGATGTTTGGCATATCGACGATTTGTTTTTTATTAAAGATGCCTACATCAATATTTATGATCGTTACGGGAAATTAATCACGAGATTACTTCACGACGAGCCAGGTTGGGATGGCAATTACAACGGAAGAGCTCTGCCTTCCACAGATTATTGGTTTCAAGTGATTTATCAGCGTAACGGACAACCACGCGAATTCAGGGCCAATTTCAGTTTGAAACGATGATTTTGACGCCCAAAAAGCACCTGCCAATGTGTGGTATTTATTGCTTATTTTTGCCAAAAAGTTAAGATATGCAGTTGAGTTTTTGGGAGCATAAAAGTGTGTTTGCAAAAGTTGATTTTACGATCATTGGTAGCGGTATCGTTGGTCTTCACGCCGCAATCAAACTTCGAAATAAGTTTCCTAAAAGTAGAATTATTGTATTAGAAAAAGGCATATTTCCCGAAGGTGGAAGCACGAAAAACGCAGGTTTTGCTTGCATTGGAAGTCTTTCTGAACTCTTGGCAGATTTACAAACACACACCGAGCAGGAGGTAATTGATTTGGTTCAAAAAAGAAAATCAGGACTCGAATTGCTGCGGAAGAATCTAGGCGATAAAAACATCGATTATCAGCCTTTTGGGGGTTTTGAACTGTTTTTAAACACGCAAAAAGAATTGCTAGAAAAATGCCAAGCGGCTTTGCCAAGCGTTAATCAACTATTAAAATCGGTGGTGAAAAAAGATGTTTTTCAATGTGTTGAAACTAAAAAATCATTTGCGAAGGTCGAAAAACAGACATTTTTTAATGCGCTTGAAGGACAAATTGATACCGGCAAAATGATGCAAAGTTTGGTTCGAATGGCACAGCGAAAGCATATTCAAATCATCAATAATTGTGAAGTTTTAAGTTTTAACGAAAATTCAAAAAACGTAACAATTTCACTCAAAGACTTTTCATTTGAAACAGGACATTTACTAATTGCCAACAATGGCTACGCAGCACGATTGACCAACGAAGAAATATTGCCCGCAAGAGCTCAAGTTTTGATTACCAAACCTATCAAAAATTTAAAAATAAAAGGTACTTTTCATTTGGACGAGGGTTATTATTATTTTAGGAATTTTAAAAATAGAATTTTACTGGGTGGTGGCAGAAATTTGGATTTTGAAGCAGAAACAACCACCGAATTAGCGACTACAGAAATAATTCAGAATGCTTTAGAAGGCATGCTTTCCGAAGTCATTTTGCCTCGCCAAAATTTTGAAATTGACCAGCGGTGGAGCGGTGTAATGGGGGTGGGGCCACAAAAGAAGCCCGTTGTAAAGTCATTGAGTAATCGCGTTCATTGTGGTGTTCGGATGGGCGGCATGGGAGTTGCCATAGGAAGTTTAATAGGTGTTGAATTAGCAGATTTAGTGCAATGAAAAAAAATAGATTTTTAAAAAAAGCGTTTCGGTGGATTTGGAAAACGATGTTATGGTTTTTTATCATTTCTATCTTATGGGTTTTGCTTTACAAATTCGTGCCAGTGCCTTTCACTCCGCTTATGGGAATTAGAGTGTTTGAACAAAAAATGGACGGCAAAGAAGCCATTATGAGTCATGATTGGGTGCCGATGTCGGAAATTTCAATTCATTTACAAAAAGCCGTCATTGCAAGCGAAGATCAAAAATTTTTAACGCACCATGGTTTTGACATCGAAGCCATTCAAAAAGCAAGAGAGGCAAATGCAAAAGGGAAGAAGCTTCGCGGCGGAAGTACGATTTCTCAGCAAACGGCTAAAAATGTATTTCTTTGGCCTGGTAGAAGTTATTTAAGAAAAGGCTTAGAGGCTTATTTCACAGTTTTAATTGAGTTTTTCTGGAGCAAAGAGCGCATTTTGGAAGTTTATTTAAACAGCATTGAAATGGGCAATGGCGTGTATGGTGCTCACGAAGCCGCGCGGGTTTGGTATCAAAAAAAACCTGCAGACTTATCGGCCAAAGAAGCGGCTGGCATTGCGGCCATTTTGCCTAATCCAAGAGTATATCGTGCCACAAATTCTTCCAGATACATCAACAGAAGAAAAGCAAACATTCAAAGACAAATGCGCTATTTAGGTGATTTATCATGGGACTAAAACAATTCGGAATACTGTTGCTTTTTCTTAGTTTTGAAATGGGCGTGGGTCAAAATCAAATTGAAATTGGGGCAGTTTTCGACAACGATTTATATACTTCAACAGTCAACGATAAATATTACACCAATGGTTTTGAATTTTATTTGAGACGACTACAAACTGAAAACACACAGTCAAAAAGTCTTCTCGAGTATAAAATTGGGCAGAAAATTTTCAATCCATTTGCCATCAGAGTCACTATTTTAGAGCGCACGGATCGGCCTTTTGCGGGCTATTTATACGCTTCGATTGGAAAAAACACATTTCATGAAAATGGATTTGTTTTCAAAAAATCAATAGAAATTGGCTTCGTTGGTCCGAATGCTTTAGGGCAAGAAATGCAAGAATTTTTTCACAATACTTTTGGCTACAAAAAGGTGCTCGGTTGGGAAAACCAAATCAGAAATACGCTTGCTTTGCAGGGAACACTTTTTTTTGCCGAAAAAATGAATCATTTTCCAAAAGTTCACAATACTGATGCACATTGGGCAACAGAGTTGAATCTAGGTACTATTTTTAATGGAATGACGACTGGACCTTTAATTCGCATTGGCATCAAAAAAACACTGGCGCCGATTCATAATTCAATTCTTTTGGGCGGTGGACTTTCCAATCAAACTTTGTCAACGACGCAGAAAGAATTATTTCTTTTTGCGCAACCTCAAGTCAATTTCCAATTATATGATGCCACCATACAAGGAAGCTTATTCGGGAAGAAAAGTCCTGTTGAAAGAGACATCACTTACCTAAGATTCGGTGCGAAAGCAGGAGTAGCCTACAGAATAAACCAATGGCATTTTTCATATTCTGTTGTTTACAAAACCCGCGAAACAACCCACCCCGGAAACGAAGGACATTATTATGGATCTATTGCTGCAAGCTGTTTTTTGTGAGAAGTTCGGGGCAATGTTTTGTTATTTGAAGCGAAACTGTACAAATCGCCATTCGGAGAGGGTTCTTTTTCATTTTATAAAATCGTCGACGCACTATTTTTTTGAGTAAAAATAAAACCGACAACAAACTTCACGCAATTTTTTTGACCATCTACAAGTAGTTGTAAGGATGCGCAAAAATGGGTGCATTTTAGCATTTGGATTCAACAAAAAAAGCCGCACTCGGCGACTTTTTAACTGATTTTATTTTTTTATCTTACCACTTTGAGAAGATAAACATAGACTGCAAAGTGATCGCTAAATCCTGGTTCGGCATCGGTATTTCTGAGTGGATAGCCTTTGTATTGTCCCGTTGTTTGCAAAAGAAAAGGTTTGTTGTAAACCCCAGCTTTCCAATAAAACCAACCTTTGGGTTCTTCTTTTACCAAAGGATAAGACATGATTATTTGGTCAAATAAATCCCAAGAATCTCTGTAAGCCAAAGAGCCAATTCCTTTTTTAGACATCTCGCCCATCGGATTGTACATCAAGGTCGGGGTCATGTCTTCTTTTTTCGTTACACTACCCAACTCTTTCAAAACACTTTTATTATAAGGACCATCGTTTAAATCGCCCATGGTCAATATTTTAGCATTCGGATTGATTTTGAATAATGAATCGATTATTTTTCTATTCAAAGCTCCTGCTGCTTCTCTATTCGGGCTACTTCTTTTTTCGCCTCCCGAACGTGAAGGCCAGTGGTTCACAATCACATTGATTTCTTCACCATCCAACATCCCCGTAACCAAAAGCTGGTCTCTGGTTCTCAACATTTTTCCATCGTCTGTTTCTTTATAAAGTCTAATGCTGGAAGTGTGTAGTGGAATAAAATGTTTTTCTTGATAAAGCATCCCAACATCAATGCCACGTCCATCATTCGATTCGAAATGAATCACTTTGTAGCCTTTGGCAGCCAATTTTGGGGTTTTGACCAAATCGTCCAAAACCAATTTATTTTCAATTTCGCATACGCCTAAAATCACGGGCGAATTGGTGTGTTGCTCATTTGTTCCGATTTCAGAAATCACACGTTCTAAATTCTTTAGCTTTTTTGCATACCAATCTGGCAATTTCACATCATCGTTGGTTTCTGGGTCGTCAACTGTATCAAACAAGTTTTCTAAATTATAGAAAGCAACAGAATGCATTTGATACTGTTTTTGCGCTTGTAATTGAAAACAGAAAAGCACTCCCAACAAAAGCGATAGATTCCTTTTTATAGTCATTTTTGAAATATTAATTTAACATCAAGTTTTTTGCAAACTGCGCGCCAAAAGTAGCTAATTATATTAAAAAATGTACATTTGTGCCCTGTTAAGAAATAATTAACTTAACCGATTCATTCATTTTTAAAAATTTTTATGAAAAAACTCTTTTCTTACTTGCTGCTCATGTCGGCATTCTTTGCATGGTCACAAGCAAATTCTGGAATTTCCGGAAAAGTAGTGGACAACAAAACACAACAACCATTACAGAGTATTATTGTGAGTGTTTTAAACACCTCATTAACAAGCGTTACAGATGCCGAAGGAAAATTTGCATTTGAAAACGTGCCGGGTGTGGGTCAAATTATTGAGTTCCGAAGTGAGGGCTATGCAACACAACTTGTGAACATCGAGTTGATTCCCGGTCAGGTTTTAGATTTGGGCATTGTTGTGATGGACTATGACGTAACTTCTGAACAACAACTCAGTTTGATTACGCTCACCGAGAATGATTTAGGCGATGACAACAGTGGTTCTGAAAGCACTTCTGGTTTGTTGCAAGCTTCGAGAGACGTATTTCTTCAAAACGCAGCTTTCAACTTTGGACAAGCACGTTTCAGAGTGCGTGGTTTGGACAATGAGTATGGCGCAACGATGATCAACGGAGTTTCGATGAACAAACTTTACGATGGTCGTCCGCAATGGGGCAATTGGGGCGGATTGAACGATGCTACTAGAAATCAAGAATTTACCAATGGTATGAGTCCGTCGGATTATGCATTTGGGGGAATTTTAGGAACACAAAACATCAGTACACGTGCTTCTGTGTTCAGACCAGGTTCGAGGGTTACTTTTTCTTCTACCAACACCAATTATACTTTTAGAACCATGGCAACGCATGCCTCTGGAATGAGCGAAAGCGGTTGGGCTTATGTGGTTTCTGGTGGTAGAAGATGGGCCAACGAAGGTTATTTTGAAGGAACTGATTATAGTGCCAACTCATTATTCTTGAGTGTTGAGAAAAAATTCAACGATAAACACAGTTTGAACTTCACGGGAATTTATGCTCAAAACAGCAGAGGCAAAAACTCGCCAAATACCGATGAGGTCAATCGTTTAAAAGGCATCGAATACAATTCTTATTGGGGTTGGCAAGATGGAAAGAAAAGAAATTCTCGTGATAAAGATGTGGAAGAGCCTTTCTTTATGTTGAGTCATTATTGGAAAATGAACGAGAAAACTTTATTGCAAACGAATGTAATGTATCAGTTTGGTTCTATCGGAAACAGTCGTTTAGATTTTAATGGAGTTTCCAATCCGGATCCTACGTATTACAGAAATTTACCAAGTTATCATACAACGCTTCACAGTGAAGTTGATGGTCGAGATGCTTGGACACCAAATTATGCTGAAGCAATGGCAACAAGAGATAAATTTCTTGCCAACAGTCAGCTAGATTGGAATTTAATGTATGAAGCTAACAGAAATGGAGAAAGCAAATACACACTTTACGAAGACAGAACTGATGATCAATTCTTTACAGCAAATACGATTTTAAATACCCAAGTGGCTGATAACATTGTATTAAACGCAGGTGCTAATTTTAGAAAATTAAAATCTGAAAATTTTAGAAATTTACTAGACCTATTGGGTGGAAACTTTTTTGTAGATATTGATCCATTCTTTTATGATGATAGAAGACAACCTGATTTGAACAATCCAAACAGAGTTGTAGGTGTGGGCGATAAATATAGATACAACTACAATCTTGAGGCACAAAATATTGATGCTTTTACTCAGTTCAAATTTACTTACGATAAAGTCGATTTTTATTTGACTCAAAGTTTTGCAAGAAATGAGTACCAACGAGATGGTTTATACAGAAGTGGAATTTATCCTAACAATTCATTTGGCAAAAGCTCAAAAGTAGTTTTTGATAACTTTGGATTCAAAGGTGGCGCAACCTATAAGATTACAGGTCGTCATTTAATCGATGTAAACGCGATTTACATGACAAAAGCTCCAAATTTGAGAAATATATTCCCTAATGCTCGTTTGAGTAATCAAGTTACAAACAATCTTACCTCCGAAACAATTTCGGGCGGTGACATCAGCTACATCATTAGAACGCCAAAATTAAAAGCAAGATTGACTGGTTATTATTCCAAAATTCAAGATGCAACCGAAGTTGGTTTCTTCTTTGCCGAAGGAATTGGAGTAGTGGATGATTTAGGTCAATTAAATAATACGAGTGGTGATGCATTTGTTGCTGAAATTGTTACTGGCTTAGATAAAAAGAACATGGGATTAGAGTTTGGTGCTGAATATCAATTGACTTCTACGATTAAATTAACTACCGTTGCTGCTTATGGTCAGTTTACGTATGATAACAATCCAAACGTAGCTTTAAATGTAGATAACGTGGCGAGAACCATTGATTTTGGCACTGCGAGTATGAAAGACTATAGACAACCAGGTATGCCACAGCAAGCATATTCAATCGGTATTGAATACAGAGACCCTAAATTCTGGTGGATTGGTGCAAACATCAACCACATGGCTGCAAATTATTTAGATATTTCTGCTGTGATGAGAACAGATAATTTCTTTGCCAATGACCAAATCACTATTGACGATCAGCCAGCCACCAATATCGACCAAGATTTAGCAAGAAGATATTTGAAACAAGAACGTTTTAAAGATGTTTCATTAGTCAATTTAATTGGTGGAAAATCTTGGAGAGTGAGCAAGAAAAATAGAAATACTGCTGGTTTCTTTGCGTCTGTTAATAACGTTTTTGATGTTACTTACAGAACTGGTGGTTTCGAACAAGGAAGAAATGCTAACTTTGTGCAAGTAGATCAAGACCATCAAGGTGGCGTCCGTTCGTTCGGTCCTAAATATTTCTATGGATATGGCAGAACATTTTTCCTAAACATTTACTACAATTTCTAATTAAAAAAAACTTATAAAAATATTCAAATGAGAACAAATATTTTAAAATCAATCCTTTCTTTAGCTTTATTTTCAGCTATTTTCACAAGTTGTGTAACCGACGATGATTATGGCATTCCAAGTCTTGACTGTGTAGAGCCTAATATCACAGCCAATAAAACACTAGACGAAGTTTATGCCGATGCAACGGCAAGCGTGCAACAGTTTCCAGTAAAAGCAACAGGCCCAGAATTTGTAGAAGCGTATGTAGTTTCTTCTGACGAAGGTGGAAATTTCTTCAAGTCGCTTTCTCTTCAAACTGTAGCAACAGATGAAATTCCTTCATTTGGTTTCAGTGTGCCAATTGATGCAACAAGTTTATTTATTACTTACGAACCAGGTAGAAAAGTATATGTGCGTTTAACAAGACAATATTATAACATTGCTAACGGCTCGTTGGTAATCGGCGATATTTTTGTGAATGCAACAACTGGAGTTGCTTCTGTTGGAAGACTTTCTGCATCGGCTTATGGAAATGTTGTTATCAGAGGTTGTGAAGTAAAAGATGAAGAAGAATTGGTTACAGAAATGACAATTTCTGAAGCTTTAAACGATAGTAACTTGAATAAGTTAATCGAACTTACAGATGTTCAATTTGCCGAAAATGCACTTGGAACAACCTACTACGATGCAAGCAATGTTCTTGGCGGTGCAACAAACCATAATTTGGTAGATGCTGATGGCAATTCAATTATTTTCAGAACAAGTAGTTTTGCTCGTTATGCAGGAAGTCCAGTGGATGCCGATAGAGGTTCAGTAAGAGGTGTTTTAACAAAGTTCGATTCTGATTATCAATTCATTGCTCGTACAATCAATGATATCAAGTTAGATCAACCAAGATTAGCACCGATCTATTCAGAAAATTTTGAAAGCGTAACCACTGGAACAACAGCCTTTATTTCAATTCCTGGATGGACCAACGTAAATATGAACGGCGGTTCAACTCGTTGGACTGGAAGAATTTTCAGTAACAACAAATATGCGCAAATGTCTGCTTTCAGTTCAAACGAAGCGGTGGTTGATGCACGTATGATTACTCCAGCGATTAACCTTGATAACACAACCAACGAATTTATGCGTTTTGGATACAAAACAGGTTTCGCAAATGGTATCGGTTTATCAGTTTGGTATTCAACCGACTATGATGGATCAGGAACCGTAGCTGCCGTAAATGCTGCAACTTGGACAAACTTTAATTTACCGTTAACTGTTCAAGATACAAACTATGCTTCAACGTTCTATTCGTCAGGAACTGTTGATTTGTCAGGTTTGTCAGGAAATGTTTATATTTCTTTCCGTTACCAAGGTTCAACTTCTGGAATCACAACTACTTATCAAGTGGATAACATTGAACTTTTTGGTGGAAACTAAAAATAAAAATTGATCATATAAAAAAACGGTTGTCATTCATTTGGCAACCGTTTTTTTTTTAGAACCATTTTTCCGCCATTCTATAGGTGTTGGCGTGTGCTTCAATGATGGTTTTGATTTCTGGCGAATAACCGCCGCCCATGCTCACTTGCATCGGTATGTTTCGTTTGGAAATGGTTTCAAACACAAAGTTGTCGCGCTCTCGGCATCCTTCGAGTGTGCAACCCAATTTTCCTAGTTTATCTGTCGAAAGAATGTCAACTCCACTTAAATAGAAAATAAAATCGGGGTTTTCAGAATCGATTAATTTCGGAATCCAATGGCGAATTGTTTGCAAATAAGCAGCATCATCGGTGTCGTTTTCTAAAGCAATATCCAAATCTGACCTTTCTTTTTTGAATGGATAATTCGATTTGCCATGCACAGAAAAGGTAAAAACGTTGGGATTGTTTTGAAAAATTTCTGCTGTTCCGTTGCCTTGATGCACGTCCAAATCTATGATGAGAATTTTAGAGGCTTTTTTTTGATGCAATAAATAATTGGCAGCAATGGCTTGGTCGTTCAACATACAAAATGCTTCTCCGTGTGTAGAATAGGCATGGTGTGTGCCGCCTGCAATGTTGAAGGCAATGCCGGTTTCAAAAGCAAGGTCGCAACCTAAAATCGTGCCTTGTGCAATCCGTAGTTCGCGCTCCACCAATTGTGCAGACAGCGGAAATCCAATTTTTCTTGCCGCTTTGGGTTCAATATTTAACGAAAGTAAATTTTGTACGTATTCTTTAGTATGCGAAAGATAAACCCATTCCAAATCAATCATTTCTGGAGCAAAAAAATCATGTTCCGAGGCCGTTCCTTCCAATAGTAATTGTTGTGGAAGCAATTCATATTTGAGCATCGGAAAGCGATGACCTTCTGGGAGCGGATGCTTATAAATAGGATGAAACGCGATGGGAAAACGGTCAGTCAAATTTTCTAAAATAGATTTTTTCGTCTTTGTCATCATAATAACTCAAAACATAAAAACTTAATCTTTTAAAAACAAACACGTTTTTTACTTTTGGATTTTCGCTCAGAAAAAAGTTGATTTTATGTTCTGCGTTGGGTTCAAGTTCTCCGAACTGATGACGTAAATTTAAATCGAGTTTGGATTCGAAAAATGAACTTTGAAATTCAATTTCTGAGAAATTCATTAGGATTGGTTCATAATCTACTTCACTTCCTGCTGCAATAACTACAGCATTCAAAAAAATATCTGCTGCCAACAATGCTGCGCTCGGATTTTCTTTCACAGCACCAACCGTCATCGAAATGCCGTCATGTTCTGTAAACACGCTGATGCCCCAGGAGGAATTTCTTGTTTTCTTAAAAAAGGGCTTCGGACCTTTATACAATTTGAAAGGTTTGTTGTTGCCAGGGTTATAAAATAATTCAGTATTTGAAAAATCAATTTTTTCAGGCGTGCCAACAAAGCGCTTCGCCACTTCATTGGTTTCAAAATCGATGATTTCAATTTTTAATGTGTCATTGGTTTTTTTGAGTGTATAAATAAATCGTTCGTGTAAAAAGGTATTGTATTTGCTATCTACATCTCCATTTGATACGATTTTCGGCAAATTTGTTTCATGAAATCGCACCGAATGTTCTTTCAAATCCAACACAATCCATGATGTTTTTTCGGGGTTATAGTCAAACGAAAGATAAATTTTTTCGTCTTGCACATACATTTTTCTTCTGGCAGCCACTTGTATTAATTGGGGTTGAAAATCGGGTTTGATGTGTTCAATGGTAAAAGGAAATTCGAGACTGTTCGATCTTCTGATCAAATCTTTAAATTTCAATTCTTTTTCGGTTGCAGTTGTTACGATAAACCCTTCAAGCGAATAAGTTTGAACCAACGGTTGTGCATTGTTTTTAAATCCATACACCCGAACCCAAGATTCATCCTTTGAGATGGTGAACAAATAAAGTCCGTTTTTGTGTTCGAAAATTTGCGTTACATATTCATTTTTTGGGATTTCAAAACGTGCAATGCTGTCTTGTTTTTTGGTTTTAAGATTGAAAGCGTAGGTATAAATAGACGAAAAATCTTCGTCAGTAAAATACAATCGAGGTTGCGTTTCATTATCCACTCGACCACCGATGATGTTTGTTAATTTGGGATTGAAATCGGAAATAACCAGCGAATCTTTCAGCAAAAAGCCAGAGGAAAACAAATGAACAGAAAGTTCAGTTTTCTTTTTGTTGAAAAAGAAAGTTTCGAAATTATTTGAGTTCACAAGTGCATAAAAATCTTTTTGCTTGTCGCTTTTTTTTGGAGGCTCGCTGAGGGTTTCCAAAACAGTTTGTCCTTGCAAAAAATGACACATCAATCCTAAGAAAATAGATATAATTACTCTCATATTGTTTTTATTTGAAGCAGTGATTTGGCAGATTTAAAAATATAGCATTCCAAAAAATATATTTTTGATTCAAATTTAGTTTAAACTTTTCAATTTGATTTGCGGGAATACAAATTTTAGGGTTTCTTTAAAATCGATTCTTTCGAGCATGCAGTGATATGGCTTTTAATAATTAAGGTTTGGTTTTTGATTTGGTTTAATGTGCAATTTTAAGGCTTGTAGCGAATTTTTTTTTAAAAATTATAGATCTGATTTTTATTGACTTAAAAGAAAACAGTCGATTTTATTATTGAAAATTGTTTGAATTCTCTACTTTACAATTTTTCGTTTTTTATTGGATTACTTGGTCATAGCAGGTTAGTTATTAATGTCTAATTAGATGCTAATTAGTTAAGGTTTGTAAAAATTCAATTAAAATTGGTTACTTTTGAAATAACAAAATTGTAAGTTAAAATTGAATTGAAATGAAATTTATTCTAGAAGTACCAAAAAACAAAAAGGCTTTTGCAGAAGAGTTTTTTAAATCCATTTCTTTTGTGAAAAATATTAAATCAGTTTCTAAAAATGAAATCACTAATGATGCTATTTTGAAAGAAATTGAGAACTACGAAAACAAAAAATTAAATCCTACACCTTTAAGCTTAGCCGAGCTGAAGGCAATGCTAAATGCGTAACCTTGTTTTAACGCCAAAAGCTTGGACAGACCTTGGTTGGTGGATGAAAAACGACTTAAAAAACGTAAAGAAAATATACAATCTTTTAGAAAATGCTTGTAAAACCCCTTTTCACGGCATTGGTCAGCCAGAACCATTAAAAGCAAATTATAGTGGCTATTGGTCAAGAAGAATAAATCTTGAGCATAGAATTGTATATAAAGTTGAAGAAAATCAAATCGTTGTTTTTTCTCTTTACGGACATTATCAAGATTGATTAAAATTTAGGCATTAATTTTTCTCGAAATAAATTTACTTCGCTTGTTCATTCAAAACGTTCGGGTTTAAAGCGGAATTTGGGTCTAGTTGTTTTTCCAAAAAGTAGTGATGTATTTTAGGAAAATGGTCTAAAAGCCTATTGACTTCGTTAGGTTTATAATCTAATCCCACTTCCAGTTTGTTACGAAAAGTGACTAGTTCATCACTTGAAAACGTTTTTATAAACTCAATTACTTGATCTTCTCCCATTATTTCAGTTATTTTATAAATGTAAAAACAATCCATATACGAAGTTTCTCCATCTAGAAAATTTCTATTTTGTCCAAACATTATTTTTATAGAATTTTGGTCAAGAGCCAAGCAATTGTTAATGTGTTGACAATAAGGAAAATTGGCTTCGTCAGCATAATATAAAACTAAATCGTTAATTTTTACCTTACTTTTACAAGAAGATGAACATGATGAAATAACTAAAGCCAATATCAAAAATTTATAGAACATTTATAATTACTTTATTTTCTAATTACTGTTTATCTCAAACCAAAAAATCTTTCACTTCAGCAATATTTCGCAACGCTCGAAAGTTATCGTGTGTGAGTTCAAAATCAATTTGTTCGTGCAGCCAAGTGGTGTGAAACGGAATATGGATCGCATTGCCGCCCAATTCCAAAACTGGCAACACGTCCGATTTAAGCGAATTTCCAACCATCAAAAAGTCTTCGGGCTTTATTTCCAACCGATTGAAAAGCTTTTGATAATCTTCCACTTGCTTGTCTGACAGCACTTCGATATGATGAAAATATTTGCCCAAACCCGAATGATGTAGTTTTCTGTGTTGGTCTTTCAAATCGCCTTTGGTCACTACAATTAGTTTGTATTTTTCTGAAAGTGTAGCCAACGTTTCTTCCACTTGTTCCAAAAGCACGATGGGTTTGTTCAATAAGTTTTTCCCAATCAAAATGATTTCTGCCATTTCTTTCGGCGAAATTTGATGGTTCGACAATTGCAAACCCGCTTCCATCATCGACAAAATATAGCCTTTAATACCATAGCCATATTGCGATAAATTATCGATTTGTGTTTGATAAATGGTTTGTGCTGTGGTGGCCTTTTCTGCAAAAGGCAACATCAATTCACAAAATAAATGTTCGGCTTCCAAAAAATATGTTTCGTTAACAAAAAGAGTGTCGTCGGCATCGAAACCGATCATCGTGGGTTTGATTCGCATTTTTTAGTTTTTGAGTTCCAATAAAACAATGGTTTCATTGCTACTGAGCGTTACTGTGCCGTTGTTCACTTCGGCTTCCACGCCAGCATAGGCATCTCTCACTTTGGCGCCGTCTTTAAAAATAGTTCCTGTAGCAATGGTTTTTTTGCCCAAAGCAACTTCTAAAGCCACAACGACTTGATCCGTGGATCCGTTTTTTGTGAAACTGCGACTGAAAGTATAGGGTTGTGCGCTCAATTGTTGGTGGATTCCTGCTCCCACCGCTGGATGATTGGCTCTGAATTTCCCTAATTTTTGATAATGTGCGAGAAGTTTTTGGGTTTCTTTGTTTTTTGAAACATCGTCCCAATTCATAAACGAACGCAAAGTAGCATCGCCTTGCGCGCCTTCAATTTCAAGGATTCTTGCCGTTTCATCGCCGTAGTAAACCTGCGAAATTCCGGGAGTTAAGAGTAATTTGGTGGCCATTTCAAACGTGCGAGTTCTTTGTTTGTCAAATGGATAGCCGTCATCGTGAGATGTGCCATAATTCATCACTGAAAAACCTTTCAACTCGTTCTGTAATCTGTTGCCATAATCACTAAACAATTCTTCGTAAGGTTTGTTGAGATCGCCTTTGAAACTGAAATTGATCAAACTATGGAACCCGTTTTTAAAATAATTCACTTCTTTGTCGCCAAAATTGAACATTTGCCCGCCTTGAATCCCATAATTATATACTTCGCCCACCAAGAAGAACGCATTGTTATCCAGTACTTTTGTAGGGTTGTTTTTCTTGAATTCATCAAAACTAATTTGGCACACTTTACTGAAATCTGCCCAAACATCTTCTGTGGTATGTTTTACGGTGTCAACACGATAAGCATCAATCCCGAAATCAAGAATATAATCGGCCAACCATTTCATGATGTAATATTTTGGTGCCCGTGGATAGCCGGTTTTTTTGAAAAAAGCATCCAATTCTGCTACTTCCTGTTCATATCTGCCTTCATTTTTCCATTTTGTAATCAATTCTTGAGGCAATTCAACCTCTTCATTGCTTTCGGTTAAAACGTCGGGTAAATTGGCAACGAGCGTACAATCTATATAATTTTTGTAACTATCATACGTACATTTCGGTTGGGTTCTAACCCAATTTTCTGGATACACAGGATCCATTTCCGTTACGGGGCCTGTGTGATTGATCACGGCATCGAGCACAATTCTGATGCCTTTTGCATGGGCTTTTTCAACCAATTCTGCCAAGTCTTCACGGGTGCCGAAATTGGCATCTAACGAAGTCCAATCTTTTGTCCAATAGCCATGAAAAGCGCAGGTATTGCCTGTGCCTTCGTCCACCGAACCATGAATTTGTTCTACAATCGGCGTCATCCAAATGGCATTGATTCCTAAATCAGTGAAATAATTACTGTCTATTTTTTCAATAATGCCTCGCAAATCGCCTCCCATAAAATTCCGTAAAACTCCCGTTTCTTGCGTTCTGCCATAATTCAAATCGTTTTCTTTATTGCCGTTGTTGAAGCGGTCAGTCAAAAGGAAATAGACATTCGCACCTTCCCATACAAAAGGTTGTACGGCTATTGCTTCGGTAGGTTCGACCTCTTTTTTACATTGAACAAAAGTGAGTGCGAGTGATAAAATAAAAATGAGTTGGAATGATTTCATTATAGTTTGATTTTAATTTCTTGTTTTTCTTTTAAAAATTGAGTTTCAAATGTGAGGATTTTTGTTGTTTCGTCATAAACAAAACGAAGTTTTTTACCGTTCAATTTGATGTTTTTTGGTTTTTTCGGAAATAAGTGAATGGCAAAAGTAAGTTCTTTTTCCGAAGATTTGTAAGCAGCACCGATTTCGGTTTCAATGTCGATTTCGAAATGTTTCTTTTCGTTTTCAGTTTCGAAGGTCATCAATTCATATTGTCCTTTTTCGAAAGCTTCTTTGGTGTTTCCATTGTCGAAATATACGTTTTGTTCCTTTTCATCTTCGGCATTTTCGTTGTAATAAATATGAATTTCTAATGCATTAAAGTGTGTGTTTTCTGTATTTGCCACGGTTTTCAACATCGGGATAATAGCCCCTTTTTTTACGAAAGTAGGAATGTTTGTTTCAACAACCTTGACATTTTGTGATGAGCCGCCTTCAAAAATTTGATGCGAATAGAAATCTACCCAATCGTTGCCTTTCGGAAAATAAACCGATTTTGACGTTTCTTTGGGTTGTAAAACGGGATAAATTAAGAAATCCGATCCCCAAAAATAACCCGCCGTTTGTTTGAAAAGGGCTTCGTTTTCAGGTTCATCAAAAAACAAAGGCCGCATCAAAGGCGTTCCTTTTTGATTGTTTTCAAATGCTAAATGATAATTGTAAGGCATTAATTGGTAGCGCAATTGAATGGCTTTTGCAGCCAATTTTTTAGCGTTTTCAGCTCTGAAAACAGGTTCGGCAGCCACTTCTTCTTGTGCGTGCGGACGAAAAACTGGCTGAAAAACACCGTATTGCAACCAACGCACATACAGTTCGTCATCTAAATTAGCTCCTGCAAATCCGCCCAAGTCGGAGTGCATGTAGCCAAAACCTTGCATGCCCATTTGCAAAGAAATTTCCACCTGACCCGACAAACCACCCCAAGTGCGGTTTACATCGCCACTCCACGGAATCATGCCAAAGCGTTGTGAACCAGCTGCTCCAGCACGCATCAAGATAAACGGACGCTCGTTGGGAAAATCTTTTTGATAGCCTTCATCAATCGTTTTTGCCCATTGATGACCGTAAATATTATGCACTTCATCTGCGCTTCCTGCGGCGGTTTTTGCTGCTGATGGAAACACTTCAGGCTCGCCCAAATCGCCCCAAACTCCGCCCACGCCTTTGGAAGCTAAATCTTTGTAAATATTCCAAAACCATTGTTGTGCTTCTGGCTTAAACACATCCACAATGCCTGTGTTGCCGAAGTAAAAATCATAAGTAAATGGTTTTCCGAGTGAATCTGTTGCCAAAACCTTTTTTTCGACGGCTTCGTTCCATTTTTTGGAAGTCGTTAAAATAAAAGGCTCAGTGATGGGGATGGTTTTGATGCCTTTTTTTGAAAAATCGGCCACCATTTTTTCGAAAGTGGGAAAGCTATCTCTAAATATTTCCAAATTGCCCATCGTGCCCTGAATCTCTTTGCCAAACCAATATAAATCTAAGATAACGGCATCGAGCGGTATGTTTTCTGCTTCAAATTTTGCGACAGTTTTGCGGGTTTCTGCTTCGGAACGGTAGCCAAAACGAGAGGCGAAATTTCCTAAAATCCAGCGTGCTGGCAAAGGTTGACGGCCTGTGAGGGTTGTGTAGTTTTCTGTGAGCTCTTCCCAAGAATCGCCTACAATGATTTGATAACGCTTGTTGCCAGAAATGGTTTCGTAAGTCAAAGTGTTGTTTTTTTGACTGTCTAAATCCATATAACCAATAGGAGCGTTGTCAAAATGAACCATGTATTTTTTAGAAGAAATAGCAATTGGCAAAGTGAAATTCATCAATTCAGAGCGGGTTTCGTAGCCATAATGCGCACGATTGTACAATTGCAAACGATGGCCACGGCGGTTCATGCCCAAAACACGCGCGCCACCGCCCATTAATTTTTCGGTTTCTTGGATGTTAAAACTTATTTTTTCATGAATACTGTCTTTATGATAGCCTATTTTTTCAGAAATAATTTTCTGGTCTTTGTAGAAATAAGAAATTTGAAATGGCTTTTTTTGAATGACCACTTTCAAATCAGATTCGTTTTCGAGGGTAATTTGTTCTAAAGTTGCTTTAAAACCTAAGTTTTTCGGAATGTCAAGTTCTAAAACAACGGCATGAGATTCTTTGTTTTGCGTTTCTCCTTTCGGGACAAAGGTGGTTTCGATGATAAAATCGTTCAAAAATCGGAAATAATAAACGCCATCGTTCACGATAATAATCGGGCCATTTTCATCTGCCGAAACATTTTCAATAATCCGATTGGGATTTTGCGCCTGCATTGTGAAAGTGAACAAACACAGGAAGATTGCTTTATAAAGAAATTTCATTGGGAATATTTTTGACGAAAATAACGCTATTTTCTATTTTTCACAACTTCCTGCGTTAAGGATTATAGCGGAAAGCCCACAGCGAAGCGAGGACTTGCAGCGGAAAGCATGACCCGCCTTTTTCTGGCGGGGAACGCCCAAAAAAAAGAAATTGAAAACAACTGCGGACTTGGTTTACATTGGAAATTAAAGTGACTTTTTTTTGATTTAAATTTCGGTTTTGAACGCATAATTTTAAAATTGCTTGTATTTTTGAAACACATTCCATGAATTTTTAAAATTTAAAGACCTCTATTTTATGATAGCTACCATTGACCACAAAGGCAAAACTTTCAAAGTTGATTTTTCGAAACCACTCGATATTTCTTTGTCGTTGCAAAACACTGCGGACAATCCGATTGCTTGGTATTTGGAAAAGCCTCAAATTGAGCCTGTTCGGTTTGGAACTTGGGTTGGAAGTGTTCAAAAAGGTGCGACAACCAATTTTAATAACATTGTTTTTAATCCGCATGGTCATGGCACGCATACGGAATGTTTGGGACACATTACGCACGATTTTTATAGT
>JBEILV010000031.1:0-21016 GCA_040379105.1 Flavobacterium sp. | reverse complement strand
ATATTCGCATCGCGGCCCAATTTTTCAATAAAAACTACGAATTTGACACCGAGGCACAATTGTCGATTAAAGTGATTTCAAAATCGGGTGGAAGCACCAAAAATTATGACTTGAATTTAAGTCAACAAGAATTTTCGGTGCAATTAATTGGTTTATCGCCGGGTTTGTATGATTTTGTTGTCACTGAAAAGGAGTCAAAATTGAGCTACAAAGGTTTTTTTGAAATCATTGATTTTGAAGTAGAAAAACAATTTGTAAGTCCGAATGTTTCAAAATTAATGTCATTGGCAGTCAACACCAAAGGAAGCGTTTTGTATGAAAATACGCTAAATCAATGGGTGGAAGATTTGTTGAAAGACAATCGATATACGATTACGCAAAAACAATTCATCAACAAAACTCCTTTGATTGAATGGTACTTTTTACTGATTATCATCGCTTTGGTTTTAAGCATTGAATGGTTTGTTCGAAAATACAACGGATTGATTTAATAATATTTTGTCGTTGCTTTCAAAAACCATCTATATTTGCATCTTTAATTACGTATGAGCAATAAAAAAAATAGCACTACTTTTTTTCATCTTGGAACAAAATCCATGATGAGTTTGCTTTTTTTATTGTTTTTCATGCCTTCGAGTGCCGTTTTTTCAGCACCAAAATCATTAAAAGTAGATTTTCAGTTTTCTAACCAGAATGGCGATTTTGTCTCTGTTGCCAACTCAACCGAATGGCATTCGTTTTTTGAAAACAAAACCGAAACTGAATCGGAGATAGAAACAGAGATTGAAGAAATTGAATCAAACAACCCGAAAGCTTCATTTTCTCCTTGCTTTTTCATTCCTCAAGACTATTTACTTTTCCTCATATCAAAAAATTTAGTTTTTGCAAAAGCTGAATTTATCACCGTTGTTCACCCTCCTTTTTACCAATTGTATAGTCATTGGAAATTACATTGTAGCTTGATTTAACTTTTTATTTTGCATCTGAATTTCATTTATATAGATGAAAATCAATGCTTTATTTTTTTTAATCAAGTAAAAATGTTTATCAATGAATACAACATTCGAAACGTTTAACGAGGCTATTGTCCTCCACAAACTCGCACATTATTTACCCGCACAGTCGCCTTTAAAAGATTTTGTGCATCACAATACATTGCATGCTTACCAAGCGTTGCCATTTTTTGATGCTTTGCATCAAGCCAATCAATCTTTTGGCTATCACACATTTTTATCGCTTTCGGAGTTTAGAAAATTACATCAAAATGGCAAGATAAGCGATGCACAAATCAACAGAGTGCTTTCTGAACAACTAGGCGAAGAGTTTATAGAAGATTGGCGCTCAAAAATGATTGTTGAGCCTTTTGAAATTGACACAAAACCTCGGATTGGTCAACTCCGCAAAGTTTGGAAAGATCATTTTAAAATCAATTTAGATAAATCGGTCCATGGCATTTTGTTTAAAGTGGTTTGCAGTTATTTAGATCAAGGGGTTGCCATTTGGAGTTTCCCAATCACAGCCGACGGATTTTTAGCCTCGATTCGCGCTTTAGATAAAAATGAATATCAATCATTTTTTAACTCCAAAAGAGCCAAAAAATTATTGCAAACACCTGATTTGCAATTAGAAAATTTATTACAGATTTTGGTAGGCGATGTTCATTTATTTGAGCAATATATTTTTGATCAGCAATTCGCACATCCGGGATGGTCGGGCATTGTTTCGGTGGTTGAGCATCTTCCAGCTTCTTTATCGGATAGCAGAAAAATATCTCTTAAAGAATTGATTATGTTTGAATTATTGCTAGAAATTGACGCACTTGACCAAAAATTTGGAGAAAATTGGGCACCTTTAGCTTTGACTTTAGAAACAGTTCCAGCTCCTATTTTTGACTATTTTCCGAAATCTTCTTTGCAAAAGGTTTTAGAATTTTGGCAATTGTCTTTTGAATGGAGTTATTACGACACCATTTTAAACGGCATTCATCAATCATTGTCCAACAAAACTTCCAATGAAGACCAAAAAGTGAGTTTTCAAGCGCTTTTTTGTATGGACGATCGCGAATGCAGTTTTCGTCGGCATATAGAATTTTTCGATCCTTTAGCGGCCACTTTCGGAACTCCCGCTTTTTTCAACGTGGCTTTTTATTTTAAACCACAAGACGCAAAATTTTATACCAAGCTTTGTCCTGCGCCCATGACGCCAAAGCATTTAATCAAAGAAAAAAGTAAGATACAAAAACACAAAAAAGATTTGCACTACCATAAACAGTCGCACAGCTTACTTTTGGGGTGGATTATTTCTCAAACGTTGGGTTTTTCGGCAGCCTTAAAATTATTTTTAAATATTTTCAAACCTTCCATGACGCCTGCCACATCGGCTTCTTTCAGACATTTGGACGCTGAGGCAGATTTAACAATTGAAAATCAGTCGGTTTCAGACATGGAAAATGGCTTGCAAATTGGTTTTTCTATTGACGAAATGACAAGCATCGTAAAAGGACAATTAGAGAGCATTGGTTTAGTCAATAATTTTTCGTCGTTGGTTTATGTCGTAAGTCATGGAGCAACGAGTGTAAACAACACACATTATGCGGGTTATGATTGTGGTGCTTGTTCTGGGCGTCCAAGTTCGGTCAATGCAAAAGTTTTTTGCTTCATGGCGAATCATAAAAAAGTTCGGGAAAATTTGTCAAAAGCAGGTATTTGCTTACCAGACGAAACAATTTTTGTAGCAGGACTTCACGATACCACGCGCGATGATATTGTTTTTTATGATACTGAAGATTTGCCAAAGCAACATTTACAAGTGCACCATCAACATCTTCAAGTTTTTAAAAACGCTTTAGATGCGAATGCACAAGAACGCTCACGTAGATTCGAAACTGTTAATTCTACTGATGATATTGAAAAAGTGCATGCCAAAATCAGACGTCGATCGGTGTCATTATTTGAACCTCGACCTGAATTAAATCATGCCACAAATGCACTTTGTATTGTTGGAAGAAGAGCACTGTCTAAAAATATTTTCCTCGATCGTCGCTCATTTATGAACTCTTATGATTATCGGATTGATCCTGATGGAACCTTGCTTTATGGTATTTTATCAGCTGTGGCGCCTGTTGGCGGCGGAATCAATTTGGAATATTATTTTTCAAGGGTTGATAATGAAAAATTGGGTGCAGGAAGCAAATTGCCTCACAATGTCATGGGACTTTTTGGGGTTGCCAATGGAATTGACGGCGATTTACGAACAGGATTGCCAAGCCAGATGATTGAAATTCACGATCCGTTGCGGTTGTTAGTGGTTGTAGAACAAATGCCAGACATTGTTTTGAAAACCATCCAAAAAGTTTACAAAACCTACGAATGGTTTAAAAACGAGTGGGTGCAATTGGCGGTGGTAAATCCAGAAGACCAAAGCATTTGGATTTTTGAAAATGAAGCTTTTGTACTATATCAACCCACCGAAATGAAAGTAGAAACTTTAGACAATGTTTTGTCAGTGGCCTTGTCAAATCAAGAAAATTTACCTGTTTACCATTTAAAAAATAAATCATGAGCGGCTACTTACATTTTTTCGTTCTCATTCCATTCATTGGGTTTTTAATGAGTTTATTAGTGCCTGAAAAACGGGAACAATTGATTTCAAATATCAGTTTTATCATTGTTTTATTACAGTTTGTTTTGATTTCTGTTTTTATAGTTTTTTGGATTTTTGAGGGTGCAAAACCATTGAATTTTAAGGAATTGACAGTGGTAGAAACCAAAGATTATGTGTTTTTTATCGATTTTTATTTTGACAAAGTCGGAGCAGTTTTTGTTTGGATTGGAGCCATTCTAACCATGATGGTCACTACGTATAGTCGTTATTATTTGCACAGAGAGAAAGGATACAAACGTTTTTTCAACACGATATTGTTTTTCTTTTTTGGATTTAATTTGACTGTCTTGAGCGGCAATTTCGAAACATTGTTCATGGGATGGGAAATTTTAGGCATTTCATCATTTCTGCTCATCGCTTTTTATCGTGAGCGTTATTTACCAGTAAAAAATGCCATCAAAGTCTTCTCATTGTATCGAATTGGCGATGTCGGAATTATTTTAGCCATGTGGGCGAGCCATCATTTATTTCATGAAAACATCACTTTCATTCAGTTAAGCAACGATCAATTGGTCAATACTCATTTGGATTCACATTCAATGATTGGATTTTTCATTTCGTTTGTTTTGTTGATGGCAGCTTTGGTCAAATCGGCACAGATTCCATTTTCAAGTTGGTTGCCTCGTGCGATGGAAGGCCCAACGCCGTCAAGTGCTATTTTCTATGGTTCGCTATCGGTGCATTTAGGGGCTTTTTTGTTGATGCGAACTTTTCAGTTTTGGGAACATCAAATTTCGATTCGGGTGCTCATCATCATTTTTGGTATTTTATCAAGTTTGATTGCAACCCTGATTGCCCGTGTCCAATCGTCTGTAAAAAGCCAAATTGCTTACAGTTCGATTGCGCAAATCGGTTTGATTTTTATCGAAATTGCCCTCGGACTCGAAACGCTTGCCTTGATTCATATTGCAGGAAATGCTTTTTTGAGAACTTACCAATTGCTGGTTTCGCCTTCGGTTGTTAGCTATTTGATCAGAGAGCAGATGTATCATTTTACACCCAAAAAAGAAGCAAAACATTCAATTTTTACGCAAAAATTCTATCAAGCTTTTTATATTTTGAGTTTGAAGGAATTCAAATTAGAATCTTTTCAAAATATAATTTTATGGAAACCACTCAAGAAAATGGGTTCGTTGCTACAAGCTTTTAATTTAAAAACATTATTCTTGGTTTTTGTTCCTGTTTACATCCTCGGGATGACGGCTTATTTTTTCCAAGCGCAAATTCCCTTGCAAATTCTTTCTTATTTGCCCACTGCTTTTGCGTTTATTGGCTTTATTATGATTTTAAAATCATTTTCGGAAAGACAAAGCCCATTTTTATCGTGGCTGTTAATTTTCTTGAATCATTTGTGGATCGTGCTTGCCATTTCATTCAATGAATACGTCAGTGGTTATGAATTGACACTTTATTTGGCGGGTGTTTTTGTGGCTGGAATTTTTGGTTACATCGCCCTTTTAAAACTTCAAAAAATTGAGAAAATTGTCAATTTGAACCAATATTTGGGTCACGTTTATGAACATCCAAAATTTGCATTTTTGTTTTTATTGGCATGTTTAGGCATGACGGGTTTTCCCATCACAACTACTTTTATTGGCGAGGATTTGCTGTTTTCGCACATCCACAGCGATCAGGTTTTTCTTGCCATTTTCGTTTCGCTTAGTTTCATCATTTCGGGTATTGCTGCCATTCGTATCTATGCCCGTCTTTTCTTAGGTCCTCATATCAAATCTTACCACGTACGGGCTAATCCGTCATCTTAATCTTACTATTTTTATGCATCAAAATATAAAACAATCGATTCCTGCAGATGGTTTTGCAGGATTTAAACAGCATTTCAAAACCGATGCTATTTCAGGGTTTGTCGTTTTTCTTTTGGCTCTTCCGTTGAGTTTGGGCATTGCCAAAGCTTCAGATTTTCCGCCCATCATGGGATTGATTTCTGCCATCATTGGTGGCATTGTTGTCAGTTTTTTCATGGGTTCACGATTGACCATCAAAGGCCCTGCTGCAGGTTTGATTGTGATTGTGGCTGGCTCGGTGGCCGAATTTGGTCAAGGAAATCCAATTTTGGGTTGGCAGTTGGCATTGGGTGCCATGGTGGTGGCCGGATTGATTCAAATTCTTTTTGGAGTTTTCAAACTAGGAAAATTAGTTGATTTTTTTCCACTTTCAGCCATTCACGGCATGTTGGCTGCCATAGGTATCATCATTATTGCCAAACAAATCCCCGTACTTTTTAACGACAATCCTACTTTAGCCAAAGGATTGAGTCCTTTCGAATTGTTGTGGCACATTCCCGAATTCATTCAAAAAATGGATCCAAAAGCCTCGTTCATTGGCATCATCAGTTTAATGATTATGATGGGTTGGCCCTTGCTTAAAAATCCGAAAATCAAAATGATTCCTGCTCCTTTGGTCGTTTTGCTTTTTGCCATTCCGATGGAACTTTACATGGATTTTGCGCACACAGAACCTCCTTACGCACTCGTAAAAATTGGTAGTTTGACCGATAATATCGCCATCAACGCCCGTTTTGACGGAATTTTCCAAACGGGAATTTTTATCAAATATGTGGTCATGTTTGCTTTGGTTGGAACACTAGAATCTTTGCTCACCGTTAAGGCGATTGATTTGTTGGATCCTTACAAACGAAAATCGAATGCCAATAAAGATTTGATTGCTGTTGGAATTGGCAACACGATTGCAGCATTTTTAGGCGGTATTCCGATGATTTCGGAAGTGGCAAGAAGTTCGGCCAATGTAAATAATGGTGCGAAAACGCGATGGGCCAATTTTTTTCATGGCTTTTTCATTTTGGTTTTTGTTTTGGTGGCAGCACCCATTTTGGAATTGATTCCCAATGCGGCTTTGGCAGCCATGTTGATTTCTGTGGGCGTAAAATTGGCACATCCAAAAGAATTTATCAATACTTTTAAAATTGGTCGTGAACAATTGAGTATTTTTTTAGTCACTATTTTCTTTACACTTTTCGAAGATTTATTGGTCGGAATTGCCGCAGGAATTGTACTCAAAATGATCATTCATACCATGAACGGAACTCCCATTTCTTCTTTTTTCAAAGCACCAACTTCTGTTTCTTTTGAAGGAAATCGGTATTTGGTGGAAATTAATAAAGCTGCGATTTTTAGTAATTATCTCGGAATCAAGCGAAAATTAGAAGAAATTCCTTATGGTTTTGATGTGGTCATTGATTTAAAAAACACCCAATTGGTAGATCATTCCGTGATGGAAAATTTAGAACATTTCAAACACGATTACGAAAGCAATGACAATGGAAGTGTTAACATTATTGGTTTGGACCAGCATAAGTCTTTATCAGACCACCATTTGTCGAGTAGAAAGAAAAACAAATCTTAAAAAATCATGCCTAGTTTAAACAAAAACACCGTAGCAGTTCTTTTGTTTTGGTTTGTAATTGTGGGTTATGCACAACAAAAACTAAGTCATAACAATAATGTTTGGTGGCATTATCTTGGTAAAAACAACCTAAACGAAAAGCTATCAATCACGCTGGAAACAACGATGCGTTACACGGATGGAGTCAATCAAAAACAGCAATATTTTGTAAGACCTTCCGTCGATTATGCGTTTACAAAAGCATTTCAAGCAAGTGTCGGTTTTACGCATTACAACACTTACGTTTATGGAAATCCTGCGTTGAATAAAGTAAATTCACCGGAAAATCATGTTTGGATTCAGGGTGTTTACAAACATAAAATCAATGCGGCTAAATTTACACATCGGTTGCGAGATGAAAACAGATTTGTTGGCATCGCCACCCTCAATTCGGATGCTAATTATGAAATCAGTCACTATGAATATAGAAACAGGATGCGTTATATGATTCTTTGTAGCTATCCACTTTACAAAACCAAAAATGACCAAATGGTTTTTTTGTTGGCTGGCAATGAAGTGTTTTTAAACATCGGATCAAATGCGGGAAAAACATTGTTGAACCAAAACAGAATGATTGGTGGAGTAGGCTTTGTGTTCAATAAAAACCACCAAATTCAATTAAGTTATATTCATCAAAATATTTGGAATTTTCCTAATACGATTCTTGAAAACAATCCGACCGTGAGATTAACTTACATCACTGAGTTTGATTTTTACTAATTTATTAAAACTTTTGTAAAATGAACATTCAAATTTTTTCACGAAATTTGGGTGTTTTTTATGCTAAAATTTTTCAATGATGTTGTATTTATTCATTTCAATGGGGCTTTTGTTTGTAGTGATTGGATGTATCGTGACAAAAAACAACGCAAAATATCTTTTGTCGGGCTACAACACCATGACGGAAGCCGAACAAAAACGTTTTGACCTTGATGCCTTTCTTCGTTTTTTTCGAAAGTTTCATCTTTTTTTGGGACTTTCGTTTTTAGGAATCGGAATTGCAATCGAGAGGTGTTTTGGAAATATTTTTTCAGGTATTTTTCTCACGGCATACCCGATTTTGTGTTACATTTATTTTTTGTTCGCCAGTATGAAATTTTCAGATACGGCAGCATCGAAAAAGAATAAAATCGGGATTTTTATTTTGGCACTGACCCTTTTGATTGTAGTAGGCATGTTGATTTATGAATCGGAAGAAAGTGCATTTTTCACCCAAAATAATGAAATTCTAATTGAAGGAAGTTATGGAGAAAGTATTGGATTTGAAGAGATTAAAAGTATTCGAAGAATCAATGAGTTGCCAAAATTGACCATGAAAACCAATGGATTTGACGTAGGCGAAATCAAAAAAGGATATTTTAAAACCGCTCAAGGCGAAATAGTGAAGTTAATAATCAACAGAAAAACCGAGGATTATATTTTGATTGAAAAACTGAACGGCGAAAAAATTTATTATGCTTCCGATAGCAAAAATCATCAAATCATCCTTTCGGAAATGGAAAAAATGAGAACGAAGTAGAAGTTTAAATTACATAAAAAAACACTAAAAATGACATCAAAACACACAACCCGTTCAAACAAAACACCACTTTTTATAGGGATTGTTTTGTTTTTTATAAGTTTTAATTCATTGGCACAAGAGGCGATTTTGAAAGAAAAAACGGAAGCTTTTTTTATTGCTTTTCACAAAAAAGATACTTCTGCAATGAAAAAAATGATGCACCCCAATTGTTTATTAAAAACAATCAGTGCTTCTTCCAAACAACAAAAATTGGTGGAAACGTCACTTTCTGAATTTTTAGAAGGCATTCACGGCATTCCAAACCAAGTAAAATTTGAAGAACGCATCATCGAAACTCAAATTCAAACCGACGGACTCATTGCGCATGTTTGGACAAAATATGAGTTTTATCTGGACGAAAAATTGAGTCATCGGGGCATCAATTCTTTTCAATGGGTTTTTCAAAACAATGATTGGAAGATTGTTAATTTGTTGGATTCCCGGCGTAAAAATGAGTAATTGTTTTAGCAGTGTTAAGTTGCTAAACTTTTATTACCAAAAAAAAATCCCTTTCAGAAACTAACTGAAAGGGATTTTTTGTTTTACAACAAATCACATTTAATGACCTTCATTGCTCGTTTCAATATCATCAATGTTGATGCCTTGTTTTTTCAAAATTCCTTTAACAAGTATGGCAAAAAGGGTTAAATATCCGAAGCAAACCACCGCAATAATATACGATTGATGGATTCCAATCACGTCTGATAATTTTCCTTGCAAAGGCGGAATGATACCACCACCTAAAATCATCATCACAAGAAAAGCAGCCCCTTGCGCTGTATATTTTCCAAGACCAATGATGGACAAACTAAAAATAGCAGGCCACATAATACTGCAAGCCAAACCTCCCGCTAAAAATGCATAAATGGCTACCATCCCATTGGTAAACAATCCAATAAGCATCGCAATAACTCCCATCAGACCAAAAATTTTGAGGGTTCGTGCGGGTTTGTCTTTTGAGTAATAAGAAGCCAAAATTTGAATGATAACACAAAAAACGAAATAGTACAATGGTGTCATGTCTTTTCCAGCGGCAATATTGACAATCAAAACAATGAAAAATGCCACAAGCGGAACAACAATCGTTGCAATTGTTTTTTTGATTCCTTGTAAATCAAAAACCGCCACAGCACCTGCCCAACGTCCAATCATCAATCCGCCCCAATACATAGAAATAAAGGGTGCAATTTCAGAAGATTGCAATCCGCCAAATTCTGGTAAACTCAAAAGTTCGCCTAAATTGCTTCCCACTGCTACTTCCACACCTACATAAGTAAAAATGGCCAACATTCCCAAAACCAACTGCGGATATTTCATCGCGCCCCAACCTTCGGGTTTCGATTTTGCCTTTTGGTTGGACCACAACAACCCAATGATTACAACCAACAAGGCGCCAAATAGCCAGTTCATTCGGTATTGTTCCAAAGGATGTTTGATTTTTTGAATCGCTTCTTTTTGGGGTAGAATCTGGTTTTCTAAATTTTCAATTTTCAACAATAATTCATCGTGAAGCTTATTTTTTTCAGCCTCTGTAAGAATATTGTTCTTTTTTAATGTTAATTGTTCCTCTTTATAATTTGTAATTTCCTTTTTAATAGGTGCAATTGAAGTTTCAATGGCTACAATTTCTTTCGCTTCGTCGGAATTATAGCTGGCAAAAACTGGCGCAAACATAATGACCAAAAAACCAGTCATTATAAGTAAAGCTTTGAGCGCTTTATTGGCTTTTTCCATAGGTTCGACGGCAAAACCATCGGGCACTTTTTTAGAAAAATAAAACAATGCTGCGGCGATTACAAAAAGCAATCCTACAAAGACATACAACAAAATCACTTTGTCCAAACCTAAGTTTTTAATTTGCTCATTGCTCATGCTTGCAGCCGTTCCAAAAAGTGCAATCCCAACAACAAGGGGGCCAATCGTGGTACCAAAAGAATTGATTCCACCACCTAAATTCACTCTGCTTGCACCCGTTTTCGGATCGCCCAACAAAATGGCAAAAGGGTTGGCAGCGGTTTGCTGTAATGAAAATCCGAGTGCCACAATAAACAATCCAAACAACATACCGCCGTAAACATTGGCCATAAGCGCCAAAATCATGACGACAGCTCCCAATGCCGAGAACAGCAATCCGTAAACGATGCTTCTTTTGTAGCCCCAAGTGCCCACAATGTCTTGCCCTTTGAAAGCTCCGAAAGCAAACAACCCTAAAGCACCAAAATAATAAGCGGTGTAAAATGCAAAGTCCACCAATTGCGATTGAAACTGATCCAAAGAGAAGTAGCTTTTGCAAAAAGGAATAAAAATACTGTTGCCTGCCGCAATAAAACCCCAGAAAAAGAAAACGGTGATCAACGTGTAGAGTGCAGGGTAGTTTGTTTTGTTTAAGTTTTGATTCATAAATGAAAAAGTTGAAATTACTTTTTTGATTTTTGAATACGCTTGCCCATGAAAAAAATACCATTCTGACAATCGATTCTTTTGAACACAAAAAAAGACAGGAAAATCCGTGTCTTTTTTTGTTGTGCTAAAATACACTTATTGTGAAATGATTGTCAAATTTTTTAAAATATTTTCAAGAAACTTTCTCAGCTACATAATCCTGCAAATATGCGAATCGGGGGGTGAGCTGACCGTCTTTCGTAATTTGCGCACGATACAAAATACCATCAGCATCGTTGTTGAAAAACGCTGGAATCACGTGTTTGGCATACATTTCTCCAAAACCATCACTGGCATCTTTGGGCAATTCGCACGGGAGATTGTCCACAGACATGACTAAAATAGCTTCTGGATTAAAATGATCCACTTCTTTATGTTGCGAAGGCAAATAGCCAAAAAACGGATTTTCGATGGTCGAAGCCCGCAACGTACAAGCAATCGGACCGTCGATGTCGCAAGAAATATCGGCCACTACTTTGATTTTGTTTGTAGGACTTTGTAGCATTGCTCTCGTCAAAATTTTAGGTGAACCATCGCCATAAAAATGACCCGCCATAAAAATATCGGCCACTTTTGTATATTTCTCAAAATCAGAAGTATATTGTTCAGGATGGTCGTAAAAATCGGCATTATTCAATACTTGACCATCGATTCTTTTGTTGTAATCCAACACATCAATGCGGGTATAAACCGGCTGACTGTAGTTTTTATGTAGAAAATCTTCGCTGCTGATTTCTTTACATTTAATGGCATCAAGCAAGCTTTTGGCCCCCATTGCCACTTTTCCTGAGCCAGTCAACACAATTTTAATGGGAGGAAAAATCTGTTTTTTGAGTGTTTTTACCAACGATTCAAAGTCGGGAAGTGAATTTGCTTTTGGGATTTTGAACAACTCATACTTTTCGCCAAAACCTCTGAAACCATTGTAAACCCCCACAATTCCAGCATAATAACCAAAACCAACCAATCTTCTTTTTTCGACATCAACAATCGTTTCATGGTCAAAAAGCTGGATGTTTTTAGCTAAAATGGCTTGGAGTAGTTTTTTGTTGTACGGTTGTTTTTTGATGGTGTGCGAAAAGAAGAAATAGCTTTTGTTAGGAATCAAAGCATCTACAGGCACTTCTTTAACTCCCAATAAAACATCGCAATCGGACAAATCATCAACGACTTCAAAACCTGCTTCTCGATAAGCATCATCAGAAAAAATGCGAATAGGAGAAGATTCGACAGCAATTTTGAGTGAAGGATATTGTTTTTGAATTTCAGCAAGTCGAGTAGGGGAGAAAACCACACGTCGATCGGGTGGGTTTTTGCGTTCTCTAAGAAGTCCAATTTTCATTAGATATAAACTTTATTAACATTATTGAATTGAAATGTTACAAATATAACTTTTGAAGTCTTTCCGTACAAGTTTTGATGCTAAATAAAATTAACCTATTTTTGCACCATTAATAAAAGGGGTCGACTGGTTTTGACAGCGAGTGGAACTCAATTGTAAGCACGTCGAGCATTGTATTTTGGCTCGTAAATATCAAAGTTCAAACATTTTACACGGCGAAGATAACTACGCTCTTGCTGCTTAATCCGAATTATAGTAAGATGAGCCTCGTTCCTACCAGGTATGAAAGCGAGATTTCCCTCAAAAACCTTGATTTGTGGTGTTTGATTTAGGGAAACCGTAAAAATAAATCTAGGGACGGTAATGTTTTGAATCCGTACCGAAACAGAAAAGCTAAGCTTTTGGTGGCTGTCGTTGGCCTTGCTAGAAGTCGAAAACCCAATTAACGACTAAGCGTGTAGAAAGCCATTCGGTTGCTCGTTTGGACGAGAGTTCGATTCTCTCCGACTCCACTTCAAAACAATCATTTTAGTACAAAAGCCTGTAAATCATAATATTTACAGGCTTTTGTGTTTAAAGGATTATTCAATTGATATTTCAAATCTCAAATCAAAAGGCATAAAATCGGGTACCCTAAAAATGTACAAAAAAAGGTAACCGAATTTATCTTCAGCCCAGTGATAGCAAGTAGTTCCAAAAACGAACATCTTGATTTGTAAGTTTAGAATACATAGATTGTTTCATCTTAAAAGTATCGAATAATGAAACACAAAATCTCAATTCTTTTCTATTTAAAAAGTTCAAAAGCATCCAAAAGTGGTTTAAAACCAATCTACTTGAGAATAACGGTTAACGGAGTGAGAATAGAATTAAGCACTTCGAATTTTGTTGAATCCATTAAATGGAATTCTATTTCTGGCAGAATGAAAGGGAATTCGGAGCAAGCTAGGCCAATTAATAGTCAACTTGACATTTTAAAATCTAAAGTCTTAGAAGTAGAAAATGGAATGATTTACAACAATATTGAAATCAAACGCACAATCGTTTAAAAATAAATTTCTAGGAGTTGAAGAAAAGACTAGGAAATTAATTGCAATTTTTGAAGACCATAGTATTAAAATGCGTCAGTTAGTAGGTACGTGCCATGTTTCACAATGTTGTTCATTGGCTTTGCACTTTTTCGCCAAACCCCAAAAATTGAAATATCATAGCGTCTAAAAAAAGTTTCAGGGGTAGGGAGTAAAAACAGAAAAGCAAACGAAATACTAATTTTTTTAAATAAAACTAAGCTTTCTTCAACTCGCTAATTTCAAATCGCAACTGTTGAAACATTTCTTTCACATTCAAAACCCCTAAATCGTCTGGTTGAAATTCTTGCGTGCAAAAACTACAAACATGTTCCCAAATCTCAAGAATTTCATTCGCTTTTACTTCATAAGGCTTATAACTACTGTTGTCAGAATGAAATATAAAAATAGTCTCTCTTTTGGGTTTTCTGTAAATTCTCTTATACACAATGCCATCGTTTCTACTCAAAACAACGTATGTTTTCCCATCTTTTATATCAGCCAATTTTTCGATGTATTTACCCACAATAAAAGATTTGTCGTTGTGTGGCGGCATCGAATTTCCTTCAATCGGAAAAGCTCTGTATTTCCCTTTAGTCAAAAATGGCAAATACATCTGTTGCAATTTTTCTATAAATTCAGGATCGCTGTAACCACTTAAATAGCCAGCTTTGGCTTTATAGGGCAATATTTCTATATAATCTCTCCCAGATTTATCGATTGTAATAGGAAGTAAAATGCGGTTATCTTCCATTTTCAATAAGCTGTCCGGTGGAATTTTTTGTAAATCCACATTAATTAAAATATCAATACTCACGTGAAAATACTTTGAAATACGCTTCAAAATATCAAACGGTGGCTCGCTTTTTCCTTCTTCATATTTTGCAAATCGAACCCTCGTAATCATCAAATCATCGGCCAACTTTTGTTGTGAAACGCCCAGTTGATTCCTTAGTAGTTTTATGTTTTCTGAAAATATTGACATTGATATAATTTATATCAACAAATGTAATATGTTTTGATACAAAATGAAATAATTTTGTAAAAAAAAAAAGCCCACTAACCCCCAAAAAGGGAATTGAAACCTGAAATATATGAAAACAACTTTGACAGCCTCTACTCCCTCCCCTTCGGGGAGGGTTGGGGCGGGGCGAGCAATAGTACACATGGATTTAGATACATTCTTTGTTTCTTGCGAGCGATTAATAAATCCGCAGTTAACGGGATTGCCTTTAATCATCGGCGGCAGTTCCGATCGTGGTGTGGTGGCTTCTTGTTCTTACGAAGCCAGAAAATTCGGAGTTCGGTCTGCCATGCCCATAAAATATGCCCTACGTCTTTGCCCACAAGCCGCCGTTATTAAGGGCGATATGGAATATTATTCTAACAAATCTCACGAAGTGACCGCCATTTTAAAAGAAGCAGCACCCGTGGTTGAAAAAGCAAGCATCGATGAATTTTATTTAGACCTAACCGGCATGGACAAGTTTTTTGGTTGCTACAAATGGACTTCCGAACTATCAAATAGGATTTTTAAAGAAAGTGGCTTGCCAATAAGTTTTGCACTTTCTGTAAACAAAACAGTCTCTAAAATTGGCACCGGCGAAGCAAAACCCTTAGGAAAATTAGAAATTACCGAAACCAACGTCAAGCCTTTTTTAAATCCTTTGCCTATTCAAAAAATACCCATGCTAGGCGACGTTACCTTTCAATTACTTTCGAGAATTGGCATCAGAAACATCCAGACACTTTCCGAAATGCCCGTTGAGGTTTTGCAACAAATGATGGGAAAAAACGGAGTTGAAATCTGGAAAAAAGCCAACGGAATAGACAACAATCCCGTTGAACCCTATTCCGAAAGAAAATCTATTTCCACCGAACATACTTTTGAAACCGACACCATTGATGTTAACCATATCAAATCGCTCATCACAGGAATGGTAGAAAAACTATCCTATCAATTGCGCTCAGAAGGATTTTTGGCCTCAACAGTAGTAATTAAAATTCGCTACAACAATTTCGATACAGAAACCAAACAAATTAAAATTCCCTACACATCCTTCGACCATGTTTTAATCAAAGCCGCCATAGAGCTATTCAATAAAGTTTACACCCGCCGAATGCGCTTGCGGTTGGTCGGCATACGTTTCACAGGATTGGTTCGTGGCACCTATCAAATCAATATGTTTGAAGACACAACCGAATTATTATCGCTCTATCAAGCCATGGATAAAATTAAAAATAGGTTTGGTTTCGATGCCGTTGCTCGATGTTCAGGCACCACAATAAAACAAAAAGTAAAAGTAAAATAATTAGGGCGTTTCCCGCCGAAAAAGGCGGGTCGGGCTTTCGGCACTCGCTTTTGCGATTCCACTGCGTTCCATCGCAAAGAGCTCAAACAAAGCCTCAATCCCTAACGCAAGAACAGCAGAACGTTCAAAATTTAAGATAATCATCAAAAAAAATGTATCTCAATTGTCATTCCTATCATAGCCTTCGCTACGGAACCATTCCGCTCGACGAACTAGTGCAACAAGCCAAAATTTCAGGACTTACCTCACTTGCATTGACGGATATAAATACCATAACCGGCATTTACGATTTCACAAAACAATGCAAAGAAGTTGGCATAAAACCCATCGTAGGTGTTGAGTTCAGACAAGACAACAAATTGCTTTTTATTGGCTTAGCCAAAAATCAAAAAGGTATTGGCGAAATGTGCCGTTTGCTCACCCATCATAATCTATCCAAAACCCATTTGCCAAACATTGCACCAGCATTTGAAAACGTATTTGTTGTTTATCCAACAGCGAATATGCCTAACGAGTTGCGAAATTTTGAATACATTGGCATTCGTCCAGAAGAAGTGATCAAGCTATTCAAAACCGAATGGAAGCCCATCATTCAAAAAGCGGTAATCCTGCAACCCGTTACTTTCAGAACCAAAAAAGAATACAATTTGCATAGAATTCTGCGTGCCATAGACAACAATACTTTATTATCAAAACTAACAGAAGACGACATTTGCAAAACGTCTGAAATGATTATAAGTCCCGAAGCTTTGCTTAAAAACTACAGTACATATCCAGAAATCATCAAAAACACCGAAATCCTCATTGAAGAATGTCATTTTGAATTCGAATTCAAAACCCCACGAAACAAAAAATTCTATACCAAAAGCAAAGAAGGCGACCGTTTATTGCTAGAAAACTTAGCCAAAAGCGGTTTAACAAAACGCTACGGAAACAACAACAAAGAAGCCCAAGCCAGAGTGATTAAAGAACTAAAAGTAATCAACGACTTAAATTTTAGTGGCTATTTTCTAATCACTTGGGACATTATTCAATACAGCAAAAGTCGAGGTTTTATGCATGTGGGTAGGGGTAGTGGCGCCAATAGTATTGTGAGTTATTGCCTTGGTATTACAGACATTTGTCCTATCGAACTCGATTTATATTTTGAACGATTTCTAAACGAAAACCGAAAATCACCACCCGATTTTGACATCGATTGGTCTTGGCGAGAGCGTGATTTTATTCTAGAATATATTTTTAAGCGTTTTGATCCCGGTCACGTAGCATTTTGTGGCACCAATGTAGAATTCAAATACCGTTCTATTTTTAGAGAAGTAGGCAAAGTTTTTGGATTATCTAAAGACGAATTAGACGGTTTGTCAAAAGCCAAAGGACGGCAAAGAGAAACCAACTCGGTAGTAAAATATGTAGAAGAATATGGAATGATGCTAGAGAAATATCCAAATCAAAGAAGCATGCACTCCTGCGGCATCATCATTTCTGAAGAACCCATTACTAATTTTACAGCGCTAGAAATGCCACCAAAAGGCTTTCCAATTGTGCAATTTGATATGCACGTTGCCGAAGATATAGGTTTTGAAAAATTCGATATTCTAAGTCAGCGGGGTTTGGGCACCATTGATGAAGCGGTAAAAATTATCGAAAAAAACAGAGGAATTAAAATAGACATCACTGATATTTCATTGTCTAAAAACGAAGCCAAATGCAATGAATTGCTCAGTATGGGCAAAACATTAGGCTGTTTTTACATCGAAAGTCCCGCCATGCGTGGTTTGTTACGACGCTTAAAATGCGACAATTACAAAACATTGGTTGCCGCATCAAGTATCATTCGTCCGGGCGTGGCTCAAAGCGGGATGATGCGCGAATATATTTTTAGGCACAATCATCCAGACAAATTTGAATATTTTCATGAAGTGTTCAAAGAGCAGTTGGGCGAAACCTACGGCGTTATGGTCTATCAAGAAGATGTAATTAAAATTGCGCTACACTATGGCGGGTTGACTGCTGCCTATGGCGATATTCTAAGAAGAGCCATCAGCGGAAAAGGACGTTCGTTAGCAGAATTGCAATCCGTAAAAGACCAATTTTTTGTTTCTTGCAAAGCACAAGGACATCCAGAAAAGTTGAGTGAAGAAGTCTATCGACAAATAGAAAGCTTTGCAGGATATTCTTTTTGCAAAGCGCATTCGGCAAGTTATGCCGTAGAAAGTTATCAAAGTTTGTATCTAAAAACGTATTTCGGAATAGAATTTATGGTAGCAGCCATCAATAACGGAGGTGGTTTCTACAGACCCGAAATTTATATTCACGAAGCCAAAATGAGTGGAGCAACAATCCATAATCCGTGCATTAATAAGAGCTTTTATCAAACTACTGTTTACGGAACAGAGGTGTATTTGGGTTTTATGCTTTTAAAAAATCTAAACACTGAATATATTGAAAGCATCATTGCCGAAAGAGAAAAAAATGGCGCATTCATGTCTGTTGAGAATTTTATCACTAGAGTTCCATCAGGATTAGAAAGCCTTCAAACATTAATATTTATCGGTGCGTTCAGATGCACTGGCAAAACAAAAAGCCAATTAATAATTGAAGCGCGAATGTTGTTAACCAATCACAAATTTGAAACAAATAGCCCATTACTCATTCAAGAACCCACTAAAGCGTACACATTTCCAATCATAGAACGTTCTGTTTTAGAAGATGCTTTTGATGAAATAGAATTGTTGAGTTTTCCTGTATCGTGTTCTCCATTCGATTTGTTAGAAACAAAATTCAAAAGTGCTGTTTTTGCCAATAACCTCATAGATTACCTAAAGAAAGAAGTCAAACTGATTGCTTACTTAGTATCTATCAAACAAGTACCTACCAAAATGGGCATGATGTTTTTTGGCACTTGGATTGATGCAAACGGCGATTATTTTGACACTGCACATTTTCCTAAAAGTTTAGAAAACTATTCGTTCAAAGGCGGTGGATGCTATTTGCTTTTGGGCACAGTGGAAGTAGATTATCATTTTCCAACCATTACCATTTCAAAAATGGCCAAAATGCCTTTTAAACCTGATCCACGATATACCAATTCGAAAACACTTCAATTCAAAGCTACAGAACAACTACGAGGCGACATCAGCACGACCGAAAGAGCACCCTATCCACAAGCACACGAAATTAATTTACCTAGAATAAAGATGGTTTAGAGATTAAAAGACATCATTAACCACGGCAACAAACCTTGCTCTCAAAATCATGATACGTCGGTTCAATTTTTTTCAAAGTATTGATATTCAGTTAAATTAAGAGTGGTAAGTATATTTATTTTGAAACATGAAGCAATACACCAAATAAAATTCCCAAGTGGAACATCCCAACTTTTAACCAAAACAACAAAAACAACCAAAACAACAAAAACAACAAAAACAACAAAAACAACAAAACATATCAAATCATAATAAATAAACAAACCAAAACAAATTTCACTATTTTTGAATCATCATTAAAATTAAAAAGTTACATCAACTTGCGTAGATTTTAGTAGTTATGGGCAACCTAATTGAAAAACCGATTATTTTTAACTTATTACTATAAACCAAAAAAATGCGTTTGAAAATTGAATGTACATCTAAATAAAAACACTTATATGGACAGAAAGGAATTTATGAAAGCATTGTCAGCATTAGGTATTATTGCTGTATTGCCAAAGGATATTCTAAAAGCACAAACCATAAATAACAAACCAATGCAAAAAGCAGATTCAACTATTCAGCAAATTCTTGCCTATGGCATGCATGCTCCAAGTAGTCACAATACTCAACCGTGGAAGGTTAAAATTGATGAAAATAAAATAAAGGTTTTCGGTGATTTTCAACGAAGATTACGATTTGTTGATCCAAATAACAGAGAGTTTTTACTTTCGATATCTGCCTTCATTGAAACAATTGATTATGCGGCCATGGCCACGGGTAATCAATTGAAAATTGAACCATTTCTAGGCTCGATTTCAGCAGACAAAGAATTGTTCAGTATTGAAATGAAAGGTAATAAGCAAAGTTCTATCAATGCAACATTATCTCTGATTGAAAATCGTTTTACTGACAGAAAGAACTATAATATTGGAGAAATGAGTAACAAGGACATCACCAATCTTCAAGACTTGGACAGTGAAAATGTGCATTTCTTCTCCGCGAACTCCCCAAAAGGTAAATCAATATCAGAACTACAAATTCAAGCGTTCACAAAACAAAGCAATGATAAAAGCAAACAATTGGAACTGAGTGATTGGTTGAGGTTCGACAAAGATCAAAAGGAAAAATTACGTGATGGTCTTTTTCCTGAAATGCTTGGATTAAATGGCTTGCCCAAATTTGTCTGGTATAGTTTCTTTAACAAAAAATCAGCTATTGGCGGCTCATTTATTAATCAGGGAATAAAAAGTGCGATAGAACAAGTTAAGCACACGAGCGGCTTTTTAGTGATAACTTCAAATAGTAGTGAAAATTTTTCTATTTACGAATCTGGAAGACTTTATCAAAAGGCCCTGTTAAAGTGTACTGAATTAAGTATAAGAAATCACACCATTTCCCAAATCTTGGAGGAAGAGCCAATGAAAAATGATATTTCTGATAATTTGGAGCTTAAAAAGCCCATACAATTTATAATTCGGCTTGGGTACAGCAATCAAGATGGTTATGGCAAACATATAAGACGTTCAATTAACTCAATAATTATTTAAAGAGTTAAATGTAGACCAAAGGCAGCCCATAACATCGTGTATAGTGCATTTGGCGGATAGTACTAATATTAAGGTCGTTACATTTAATAAACGGTGTAGCGGTTTGACAGGTTCGTGCTTCGAATCGCCAAACGACACCATACACGTAACCGTTATAGGTAATTGTAGCCGAACTACACGTTGAAAAAATTAACGTAAAAATATGGTTTCGAATGAAAATTGCAATACATTTGCAGTAAATTTAATTCAATATAGTATGAACGAGAAAACTTTATATAAGACAAGTGAGTTTGTATCTTTCTTAAAAGATATGAATGTGAATGTTGTTGTAGATAGTAATCCTGATAGTTCAACTATTGAAAGGATTAAAAAACTTTTTGCAAAAAAAAGAGCATTATTTGAATTTCAAAAATCTTTATTTAACTAATTAACAGGTAACTATTCAGCAATTTTCAAAAAAAATCTAGTTGT
>JBEILV010000030.1:0-21140 GCA_040379105.1 Flavobacterium sp. | reverse complement strand
TCACATTTCAGATTTGTCTGCTTCCAAAGAAATCTATATTGTTGTTGCAACTTTAGAAAACGGAAAAACAGAAATAGTGAAAATCATACATTAAAGAGCTGTAAATTAAATAATTAAAGTCCAAAGAAACCCGTAAAAGGTTTTTTTGGACTTTTTTTTAACCCTAAAAAGTGAAAATATTTATGAGTGATTCTGACAAAATTTGAATTTACAAAAACCTATTCCACAAACAACGCTTTCAACTCTGTGGCTTCGTGCGGTTTCATTTTTCCTGCCAAAACCAAACTGAGTTGTTTTCTGCGCAAAGCCGCATCAAATCGTTCTTTTTCTAAAGCTGTTTGTGGTTCAATCGGCGGTACGGGAATCGGTCTTCCGGTTTCGTCCACGGCCACAAATGTATAAATCGCTTCGTTGGCTTTGTTTTTAATCCCTGATTCTCGGTCTTCAATCCAAACGTCGATATAAATTTCCATCGAAGAATTAAAAGTTCTCGACACTTTCGATTCCACCGTAACCACGCTTCCCAAAGGAATGGCACGATTGAAAGCCACATGATTGACCGAAGCCGTCACACAAATTCTGCGAGAATGTCTGCGTGCCGTAATGCTGGCAGCTCGGTCCATTCTGGCCAATAATTCGCCTCCAAATAAATTGTTCAAAGGATTGGTTTCGCCTGGTAAAACCAAATCGGTCAAGGTCGTAATCGAATCTGCGGGATGTTTTGGTTGCATCGTTTTTTTTGCAAAAATAGCAAATCAACCTCCTTAACCATCCAAATAAAATCTCAAAATCCATCAATTTATACGCTTTTCGGATTTATATATCCATTCTAACTTTCGCTTTCCTTATTTTTGCAAGCATTTATCGAACAAATAATCTATTTTTCAAATGATTCAAAATCCAAAAAGATATACCATCACGGCGGCTTTGCCCTACACGAACGGCCCTATTCACATCGGACATTTGGCGGGCGTTTACGTTCCTGCCGATATTTACGCACGATATTTACGCTTGCAAAACAAAGACGTCGTTTTCATTTGCGGAAGCGATGAACACGGTGTTGCCATTTCGATGAAAGCCAAAAAAGAAGGTATTTCTCCGCAGCAAGTGATTGATAAATACGATGGTATCATCCGTAAATCGTTTGCCGATTTTGGTATTTCTTTTGATAATTATTCTCGAACATCGGCCAAAATTCATCATGAAACAGCGTCTGAATTTTTCAAAAAATTATATGATGACGGCAAATTCATCGAAGAAACCACCGAGCAATTGTATGACGAACAAGCGCAGCAATTTCTTGCCGATCGATTCGTTATCGGCACTTGTCCAAAATGTGGCAATGAAGAAGCGTATGGCGATCAATGCGAAAAATGTGGTTCTACCCTGAATGCCACAGATTTAATCAATCCAAAATCGACTATTACGGGCACAAAACCCATCACTAAAAGCACAAAACATTGGTTTTTGCCTTTAGATCAATATGATGCATTTTTAAGAGAATGGATCTTGGAAGGTCATGAAAAAGACTGGAAAACAAATGTTTACGGACAAGTAAAATCGTGGCTCGACGATGGTTTGCGCCCAAGAGCCGTGACCCGCGATTTGGATTGGGGCATCGATGTGCCTGTGGAAGGTGCTGAAGGCAAAAAACTCTACGTTTGGTTTGACGCTCCGATTGGCTACATTTCGTCCACTAAAGAATGGGCTGCAAACGAAGGAAAAGATTGGGAACCTTACTGGAAAAGCGACGACACAAAATTGGTTCATTTCATTGGGAAGGACAATATTGTGTTTCATTGCGTTATTTTTCCAGTAATGCTCAAAGCGGAAGGAAGCTACATTTTGCCCGACAATGTGCCTGCGAATGAATTTTTGAACTTGGAAGGACAAAAATTGTCAACTTCTAAGAATTGGGCGGTTTGGTTGCATGAATATTTAATCGATTTTCCCGAAAAGCAAGATGTTTTGAGATATGCGCTCACGGCAAATGCCCCCGAAACCAAAGACAATGATTTTACTTGGAAAGATTTTCAAGCCAGAAACAACAACGAATTAGCCGCCATATTTGGAAATTTCATCAACAGAGTGGTGGTTTTGACGCATAAATATTACAACGGAATTGTGCCAACACCCAATGAATTTTCGGAAGTTGACGAAACCACTTTAACCACTTTAAAAACCTTCCCAAGCGTTATTTCTTCATCCATCGAAAGATACAGATTTAGAGAAGCACAGTCGGAATTGATGAACGTGGCAAGATTAGGCAATAAATATTTGGCCGACGAAGAGCCTTGGAAAGCCATTAAAACGAATCCTGAGCGTGTGGCAACACAAATGTATGTCGCATTGCAAATTGCAACAGCTTTAAGCGAATTGGCTGCGCCATTTTTGCCGTTTACTTCCGAAAAATTGGTCAAAATCTTGGACTTAGGTGCTCTGAAAAGTGCTGACCAATTGAATTGGAAAACACTTTCCGAAACCACCGATTTGCTTCCGAGCGGACATCAAATTAAACAAGCAGAAATACTTTTTTCTCAAATTGAAGATGCTGAAATTCAGAAACAAACCGAAAAATTAGAAGCTTCAAAAACTGCGAATATGATTGAAAATAGAAAAACGGAACCACAAAAAGAAATCGCTACTTTTGAAGATTTCTCAAAATTAGATTTACGAGTTGGAACGATTGTAGAAGCCCAAAAAATGCCAAAAGCCAACAAACTATTAGTTTTGAAAGTGGATACAGGTTTGGACGTACGAACGATTGTTTCGGGCATTGCCGAGCATTTTTCGCCAGAGGAAGTGGTAGGAAAAAGAGTCACCGTTTTAATCAATTTGGCACCAAGAGCCTTGCGAGGTGTGGAAAGCCAAGGCATGATTTTAATGACACAATTGCCCGATGGCAAGCTGGTTTTTGTGAATCCGGATGCTGAAGGAGTGGGGAATGGGGCAACAATCAGTTAAAACAAAAACCATGAAACTTTTTTGTTTTTATTTCGCTTTCTTTTTCACAAATTTACTTTTTTCTTAACAGAGAATTGTTAGTTTTAAACAAGGTGCTTTTAAATCATTGAGTTTGTTTTCGTGTGTGTGCGAAAATGCTCAGGTGGTTCTTTTTTATCACAATTTATGTTTTTAAATCGTGGAATATAACAATGTGTCATAACTTTTTTTAGCGAAAGAACAAATTTGAACCGATCCTACAATTTTTTTGCTTTTGTAGAATTGCAAGCTTCATAAAACCTAAAAGTGAATGAGTTTTAAAATTGTTCATCGCTTGAGGCTTTGTAACACTACTCTTGCTTTTTGCTAAAATCTTATTAAGGAAGAAAAGCCTTCCAATGGATTTACGCTGCAATCGGGGGCAAAGTTCAATTGTTTGGTTCTTTTAAAAATGGAAGTTTGAAGAATAAATTTTATTATTCTTAAAGAATCTACCATTGATTAGAGGAAAGTAATTCATCATCATTTGACCTCATGACCAACTAAATTTTAAATCAAAAACGGCAGTTTTTTTAACCCTATTTTTATATTTTCATTGTAAATTCTTAAAAAAGGGAGCTTTCAACCGTGCGAACTTAAATTTTGAGCAGAAAACAGCACACAGTCCTGAAATTAAATTATAAACTGCAAAATTATTTCAATCCCAACGGGATTGTATGTTGATAGAAATGATATTTTTATGAGGTAAAACGACCTCAGAGAGGTCGAATCTTGTGGGTTATTTATTTATTGAATTTTCATATCCACGCTTAAAAAACATACGACCCACGCTGGGGTCGTTCAAATAAATCTGTTTTTTTCTATAAACATTTGACCCCTTCGGGGTCGATCAAGAATTCATAATGTTGCTTTGCGATAATTCGATTCGTTTTTACTAAAATAGTAATTTAGAAGTACTTGTTGAAGTTAATCCGACAATACTCATTCAAAATGAAAATGCAATTGGTCTATAAAATATAATTTAGCTGTTTTTCAAACTATAAAACATTCCTAAAACTCTTCCAAAACTTCCAACTCGGTTCTGAAAGCCAGCATTTTATCGCCAAACAAACGCATGCCTTCTTTGCGCAAACGAGGTGCATCTTCCAAATAATAAGCGTCTAGTTTTTCTCTCGAATCTGTAAAGTATTGCACAGAATAGGTTGTGCCGCCCATGTCTTCTTCCACCAAAACTTTGACCAACCGTGCCGATTGAAATTTTTGTGTATTCAGCACTTCCTGAATGTGCTTGTTTTTCATCCAAGAAAGCCAAGCTTCATGAATACTTTCTTCTACGTTTACAGTTACATTATAAATATACATAAGTTGTTGATTTGTAAGTTTTTGATTTATAAATTATCGTCGCCTCTGATTTTTCTGAATTTCTTTCTGGCTTCTACAAAATAAATACTGTCTTGATGATTGAAAATGATTTTTTCGTAGCATTTCTGTGCTTCGGCAGTGTCGTTGAGCACGTTCAAATAAATGTTGCCAGCAAAATACAAAGCCTCGTCAACATAGATGCTCTCTGGAAATTCTGTCATCAATCGCACATAATTATTCAAAGCTTCTGCATGATTGTTTTGAATTTCGTAGCAAGTTCCTAATCGCAAAAGCGCAAGGTCTTCAATTTCTTCGCCTTTGTGCTCAAGGGCTATTTTCTTAAAATGCGCAATAGCGAGGTCGATTTTATTTTGAAAACGATAAAAATCGGCTTTTGCAAATTTTTTCAATGCCACTTGTGCAGAGTCGGCGTGTGTTTGATCATTGATTAACAAAAAAATCTCTAAAGCATCGTTGGCAATCAATTGCGATGTGGACGATTTTAATACTTTCAATTGGGTTAAAGCCCATTCAAAATCGGCATTAAAATAGGTGGTTTGCGCCATTTTGAAAGAAGCCTCGTTGCCAATTTCGTCGTTTTTCAAATCGGTTTCCACTTGCGCATACAACAACAAAGCTTGGTTGAATTTTTCTTCCCGAAGCAAAATATCGCCCAACAGCATCTTGATTTCGGCGGTTTGAAATTCGTTCAATGGCAATTTCATTGCGGTTTCCAATTGTTGTTTTGCTTGTTCGGATTTGTTCAAATAAAACGTCAAAAATCGGGCTTGAAGCAATTGCAATTCCAGAGAATATGGACTGATGCCATATTTTTTTAAAATCAATTCAAAATCATTTTCGAGTACAAGATAGTCTTCGGGCACCGCTTTTTTGAGTCGCATTTCCAACAGAAAATAGTGAACGCGCATTTGCAAATCGAGGTTTTGGGTGTTTTCGAGAATAAACTCGAGCATTTCTTTTGCGGTGTCGTTGGCGTTGTCTTCGATGGCCAATTCTGCCAAATTCACAATATTCGACAACGATTCGGGCGCGCGTTTGAAAATCGCTTTTTCTTGCACAAAAGCACGGTCAAACTGGCGTTGTTGCACAAAATACCAACTCAAAAACTGGTTCCAATAAATATCTTGTGTTTTTTGAACCCTCAAAAGCAATGATTTTCTGAGCAAATCGCCAAATTGTTCTTCAGTAGCATTTTCCATGAATCGCATCAAATAATTTTGAATGGTGGCGGTGGCTTGCGGTCTTTCAGTTACTTCATCCAAAAAACGTTCAATCATCTCTTCAAGTTGCCCCATCTGCCCATAAATTTGTGCCATTTGATAGTTAAAATTCATTTTTGGTTCTTTCGAAAGTCCTAATTGATAGGCTTTTAATGCGTTTTCCAACAATGATTTTTTCTCGAAAGCCGGCGCAATGGAATAAGCATTGCTCGGGTTTTCTTCGATTTTCGCAAATGCATCTTGGTAGTATTTCTGTGCTTCTGCGTCCTTTTTTTGCAATTGGAAGTTGTAGCCAATTTCTACGAGAAGTTGCGGTTGTTTGAATTTTTTATAATGCGCTTGCAGCTTGTCGTTTGCTTTCGAAAAGGCAGTCATTTGCTGGTAGCAAACCACGAGTTTGAGCAAATAACCTGTGTTTGTAGGATTTTTTTCCACAACTTCTTCAAAAGCCAAAGTTGCTTTTTCAAAATCGCCACGTTCAAAATATTGTTCTGCCAATACTTCCGTTTGAGAAAAGCCAGCAAAATTTGCCAAAATGAGAAGAAATAGGATGAGGTGTTTCATAAAACTTGTTAATGTTTTGGCTTTGTAGCACGTTTAATTTGTCAGTTTTTGATGTTTATTAATTAAATAAAAATCAAGCATTTAGGCTTAAATTTAAACGAAAACTGGATTTGAAATCAAATAATATCAAATTCAGGCAACGCTTTTATTTTCATGACGTTTTATTTCATTCAATGCTGCTTCTTTCAACACTTTTTCTTCTTCAATGTCAAAATCGTCTTGAAGTCCAAGCCAGAATTTTGCAGAGTTTCCAAAATATTTACTCAATCTTAAGGCGGTGTCGGCTGTAATTCTGCGATTGCCTTTTATGATTTCTGAAATACGTGTTTGTGGAATTTTCAAGTCCTTAGAAAGCCTGTAAGGTGTGATTTCTAAAGGCTCAAGAAATTCGTAATTCAAGATTTCCCCTGGATGACTATTTGCTAATTTTTCCATTTTATTTTTTTAATGATAGTCTATGATTTCTACTTCGCTTGCGTTTCCTTTTTCCCAAACAAAGATAATGCGCCACTGTGTGTTGATTCGAATGCTGTAAAAGTCGTTTGCTTTTCCGTTCAATTTCTCGAGCCGATTAGAAGGCGGGATGCGTAAATCGGCAATGTCTTGAGCGTTGTGCAACATTCTCAATTTCCGACGTCCGATGTTTTGAATATCCATCGGCATGTTTTTGACTCTGAATCCGTTCCAAATCTGTTCGGTATCTTTTGAACCAAAGGAAACAATCATAATTTCGTTTTGCGTTACTAACGTCAAAGATAGGTAAAATATCTTTTGTCTAATTGTTGTTTACATTATTTGATACCCTATTGCTGATTTCGACAAAATGGTTTTTTATTGTTTCTTGGTTTGCGAAGTTGATTATTTTAGAATTAAAAGAAATTTAATGACATATTCCCAAAAAAAACAATGCACTAAATTAACCGATTTCAGTCAATTAGTGCATTTTTTTATTAAGATTAACAATTTTAATCAATCATGTCAAAACCTGTGTAAGGTTGCAACACTTTCGGAATGCGGATGCCATTTTCAGTTTGGTAGTTTTCTAAAATGCCCGCCAAAACCCTTGGCAATGCCAACGAACTTCCGTTGAGTGTGTGAACCAATTGATTTTTGCCTTCTTTGTCTTTGAAACGCAATTTGAGTCGGTTGGCCTGAAAAGTTTCAAAATTTGATACCGAACTGATTTCCAACCAACGATCTTGCGCAGTTGAAAATACTTCAAAATCGTAGGTAATGGCTGAGGTAAAGCCCATGTCGCCTCCGCAAAGTCTCAAAATGCGATAAGGCAATTCGAGTTCGTTCAAAATATTTTTCACGTGTTCGACCATTCCTTCCAAAGCTTCATGCGACTTGTCGGGATGTTCAATGCGCACAATTTCCACTTTATCAAACTGATGCAAACGATTCAAACCGCGCACGTGCGCTCCATAAGATCCTGCTTCTCTTCGGAAACATGGCGTGTAGCCAGTACACAAAATAGGCAATTCGTTTTCAGATAAAAGATTGTCTCTGAATAAATTAGTGATTGGCACTTCGGCAGTTGGGATCAAATACAAATCGTCCACGCCCACATGATACATTTGTCCTTCTTTGTCGGGTAATTGTCCTGTGCCAAAACCAGAAGCTTCGTTGACCAAATGCGGCACTTGCATTTCTACATAGCCAGCCGCAGTGTTTTTGTCCAGAAAATAAGCAATCAAAGCGCGTTGCAATTTGGCGCCTTTGCCTTTATAAACTGGAAAGCCTGCTCCCGTAATTTTCACGCCTAATTCGAAATCGATGATGTCATATTTTTTGACCAATTCCCAGTGAGGTTGTGCATTTTCATGTAATTTCGGAATTTCACCGCCTTCAAAAACCGTCAAATTGTCTTCGGGTGTTTTTCCGAAAGGCACTAAATCGGCGGGAGTGTTCGGGATTTTATAAAGTTCTTGCGCCAAATCGTTGCTCAATTGATCCAACTTTTCAGTCAGTTCAGTTTTTTGGTCTTTGAGTTGCACCGTTTTAATTTTCAAAATCTCGGCTTTGGCTTTCTCGCCATTTTTCATCAAAGCACCGATGTCTTTTGAAATCTTGTTCGATTCTGCTAAAATATTGTCTAAAGCTACTTGTGTTGCCCGTCTGTTTTCATCCAAATTAATTACGTTTTCAATCATTTCCGTAGCATCGAAATTTCTTTTGCGAAGTGCTTCGATTACTTTTTCTTTATTCTCTCGAATGGTGGTAAGTTGTAGCATTTTTGTGTTTTTTAATAATCAATTTCTTAATAAATATGTTTTTTTGTTGTCACTGATTTTTGTCAAGTCATTTTTTTTGACTTTTTCTGGAGGAAAATTTCTTTTGAAAACATCTGTTCAGAAGGCAAACCTAATTTGAGGATGTATTTGCTTCAAATTATTAGAAATGCGCAGCGAAACATTTGTTTCTTGTACCTTATTTTATGCGCTTGGCTTAATTTGGCTTTCTAATCTAACTTTTTTAAAATAAGCAATAATTTCTTCTTTTGTCATTTTTGACAATATTTCGCTTAATTTATCTTTTTGTTCTCGTGCAAACTTAACTGCATCAAATCCATTTTTTGTGTTAGTTTCCATAATTCATTAAATCTCTTGGCGAGCGAATTTCCAATTGTTTGTAACCATTTTTAATGTTAACTGAATTATAGCCTCGTATTCGCTCTATATTTACGATGTGCTTAAAATCCAACTTACGAGTAAATCTGCCTTGTTTATGGTGGCAAGCGCAATATGAAGACAATCTGCAAAGCTTGTTTGACCCACAACATTTTCCGAAATATATGCTGCTGCTAGTTCAAGAGCGTCTTCATCTTCTCTTAAAAATTCTGTGTATTCTTCTTTTAATCCTACTATGAGTTGTTTTATTTTTTTCAGGAGCTGGTTCAAGTTCTTTTTGCAAAACAGCAGATAATAGAATTTTAAATTCTCCTTTGTATAATCGATCAAATAAAGGCTTTGTGAATTCTTGAAATTCTTCATCATAATAACCTCCGAAAACTGATGTATCTAAATAGAGTCGCTGTTTGTTCATGATTTACTTGTACAAGGTAAACTAAGATATTCAATAATAGAAGAAATTGAAGCCTACTACATTTAATTTAAAAGATATACTTTGCAAAAATAAGAAAATGAGTGAACGGAGGTTTTTTTAAAGTCGTTTTATCGAATGATTTTCAATGACTACAACTGAATTTGTCGTTCTATTTGCTGTTCAAGCGAAATAAATGTTTCTGTGCGAGATACGCCTTCAATGATTTGGATTTGTTTGTTCAACAATTGCATTAAATGTTCGTTGTCGTTGCAGATAATTTTTACCAGAATGGACCAGTTTCCTGTGGTGTAATGACATTCTAAAACTTCAGGAATTTTCTTCAATGCCCTTACGGTTTGTGCATTGCTTGAGGCTTTGTCCAAATAGATGCCGATAAAAGCCATGGTGCTGTAACCCAAAACTTTGGTGTTAACCACCATTTTCGATCCAGAAATGACCCCCGATTGTTCGAGTTTTTTGATTCTTTGATGAATGGCTGCGCCCGAAATACCGATTTTATTGGCAATTTGCAACAAGGGTTTTCGGGCATCTTCCATCAAATCGCGAAGAATTTCTTTGTCGATGCCGTCGATTTCTATCGTGGTGTTGTTGATTTTCATGGACTCCTTTTGTTTTATTATCGACTTTTATTTTTTTGCACACTTTTGCTTTAGGGGGTGAAGCGGCATCCCCCGATTTTTCATCGGGGATACAGCGAAACACCCGACCCGAAGGGGAAAGCCCAAAAAAATAATTTAATTGAACTTGCAAATATTGCTATAAAAATTAAACCAATAACCTTGTTTTGATTAAAATATTATTTTAACTACCCACATTGTTTGGATTGTAACCCATAAACGGTACCTCGATTTCTGTGAAATGAACACCGTAGTTTTCGAGTTCGTCCAAAACGGAATTGTAAATTTCTTTTTTGATTGGAATCTGAACTCCGGGAGTGGTAATTTTTCCATTCAAAATTTGCAAAGCGGCAATGGCAACAGGCAATCCGACGGTTTTTGCCATGGCTGTGTAGGTTTGATCTTCGCCAATGCAAACCATGGTTGAATCTATTTGTTTTTTCTCGCCGTTTAAAACATAGCCAAACTTGTGGTACATCACAATCATGTCTTTGTCTTCTGGCTGTAATGTCCATTGTTCGGACAATATTTTTTCGAGAATTTGTGCGGGAGTAGCGTCTTTTAAACCAATGATTTTATGGGCATCAAATAAGTTGAGTTCCATGATTTTGTCCCAAACATTGTCGTCTTGGTCTATTTTTAGGTAATGACGTAATTTCAACTCCACCGAATCGGTAGGATGATAGGGCAAAAATGAGTTTGTAAACTCACGATGACTCATGAATTCTGAGTTTTCCATGGTATAAGAATCATCAGTCATGCCCAATTGAATGAGTAAATCCCAAGCTTTTGAATAGCCAACTCTTCTCAAAGTGCCTCGATACATGGTTTGGATGTCGTCCAATCCATACACCGAACGATATTTTAACGAATCGCGGTTGGCATAGCCTTCAAATCTTCCGAAGCCTTCGATGTCCATGAATTCTGTTCTGCGAAAAAGTTTATTATAGGGAATGTATTTGTATTTGCCTTCTTGGATGAATTTTGAAACTCCGCCTTGTCCAGCCAAAACAACATTTCTTGGATTCCATGTGAATTTATATTTCCAATGATTGTCGTCTGATTCTGGTGCAACCAAACCGCCACAAAAAGATTCGAATTGTATCATTTTGCCGCCTTTTTCCTTGATTTCGTCAATGACACGCATCGCGCTCATGTGGTCAATCCCTGGGTCTAAACCAATTTCGTTCATGAAAATCAATCCTTTATCTTTTGCCTCAGCATCCAAAGCTTCCATGGCAGGACTTACATAAGATGCAGTGATTAAATGTTTGTTGAATTGCAAACAATCTTTTGCGATGTCAATGTGCAAATGAGCAGGCAACATTGAAATCACTATATCTACATTTTCAACGATTTTTTGTCTTGCGTCTTTGTGGTGAATATCAAGCGCAATTGGAGTAGCGTTGGGATGATTTTTTGTTTTTTGTTGGGCTAATTCAAGCGATAAATCGGCAATGATGATATGAATGTTTTCAACGTCAGATTTTTCAATTAAATATTGAATTAGGGAAGAGGCAGATCGGCCAGCACCGATGATAAGGATGTTTCTCATGTCTTAAAAATATCACACGAAAGTATATAAATGTTATAATTGTAACAAATTTCTGATGTTAATTTACCTTCAAGACTTTAAGTAGCATTCTTTAAATATTATCTTTGGGATTGAAGAACGTCAAATTTTGCAATGATTTGATTTAGAAATGATTTAAAAATACAGACAGAAAAATGAATCGAAAAATTTTACTTTGGGCAACTTTTTTTGGTGCCACCGCAATTATACTAGGAGCTTTTGGTGCGCATGGATTGAAAAAATTAATAGCAGCAGAACAATTGGCTGTTTTCAAAACGGGAGTAGAGTATCAAATGTATCATACATTTTTTCTTTTGTTTTTGGGAACGCAAACAATATTGAGTGAAAAAAATTTAAAATGGATTTTGAATTTCGTTTTGTTAGGTATTTTGTTTTTTTCTGGTTCTTTATATTTATTAGCCACAAATTCGGTTACTGTGATTGATTTTAAATTTTTGGGTCCCATAACGCCAATTGGGGGTTTGTTCTTGATTTTGTCATGGGTGCTCGTTTCTTATGATATTTATAAAAAACCGACTAAAAAATTAGATAAAATGTAATTGTGTTGATTAAATTTATACTTTTGCACGCATATTAATAAAGAAATCAACAAACAAACCTTTTTAATACTTATTTCTATGGCAACATACGCTCAAATTACGAAAACGATTTCGTTGGAAAAGTATGGAATCTCAAATGTTTCCGAAATCATTCACAATCCATCTTACGATTATTTATATCACGAAGAGTTGAATCCGAGTTTGGAAGGATACGAAAAAGGTCAACTTTCTGAATTGGGTGCTGTAAACGTAATGACAGGCGATTTTACAGGGCGTTCGCCAAAAGACAAGTACATCGTGAAAGATGCTGTGACCGAAAACACCATTTGGTGGACGTCAGATAAAGCCGTAAATGACAATAAACCCATTTCGACTGATACTTGGAATGCACTGAAAGAAACCACAATCAATCAGCTTTCTGGAAAAAAATTATATGTCATTGATGCTTTTTGTGGGGCGAATGAAAATACGAGGTTGAAAGTTCGTTTCATTATGGAAGTGGCGTGGCAAGCGCATTTCGTAATGAATATGTTTATCAGGCCTACTGAAGAAGAATTGATGGAGTTTGGCGAGCCCGATTTTATGGTTTTAAACGCTTCTAAAACATCGTTTAAAGATTATGAAAAACACCAATTGAATTCTGAAGTATATGTTGCTTTCAATTTGACTGAAAAAATGCAGTTAATCGGCGGTACTTGGTATGGTGGCGAAATGAAAAAAGGAATGTTTTCGATGATGAATTATTATTTGCCATTGAAAGGAATTGCATCGATGCATTGTTCAGCCAACAGAGGAAAAGACGGCGATGTGGCTGTGTTTTTTGGATTGTCAGGCACTGGAAAAACAACACTTTCTACGGATCCAAAACGCGCTTTAATTGGCGATGATGAACACGGATGGGACGACCATGGTGTTTTTAATTTTGAAGGCGGTTGCTATGCAAAAACCATCGATTTAAGCAAAGAAAACGAACCTGATATTTATAATGCCATTCGCAGAAATGCACTTTTAGAAAACGTAACCCTCGATGAAAACGGAGTGATTGATTTTAAAGATGGTTCCGTGACGCAAAACACAAGGGTTTCTTATCCGATCAACCACATCGACAATATCGTGAAGCCTGTTTCGAAAGCGGGTCATGCCACAAAAGTAATTTTCCTAACGGCAGACGCATTTGGAGTGATGCCACCGGTTTCTAAATTGACTCCAGAACAAACAAAATATCATTTTCTTTCTGGTTTTACCGCAAAATTAGCGGGCACAGAAAGAGGAGTGACCGAGCCACAACCTACTTTTTCAGCTTGTTTTGGTAAAGCGTTTTTATCATTACACCCAACCAAATATGGCGAAGAATTGGTTAAGAAAATGGAAGCCAATAACGCTACGGCTTATTTGGTAAACACGGGTTGGAACGGCACAGGCAAAAGAATTTCTATTAAAGATACACGCGCCATTATTGACAATATTTTGAATGGTTCGATTGAAAATGCCGAAATGCAACCTATTCCTATTTTTAATTTTGCCATTCCAACTGCTTTAGAAGGCGTAGATGACAATATTTTAGATCCAAGAAAAACCTATCAAAACGAAGCTGATTGGACTACGAAAGCTGAAGGTTTGGCAAAGAAATTCATTGCAAATTTTGAACAATATACCGACAATGAAGCGGGCTTAAATTTGGTTGAAGCAGGACCAAAACTAACTAACTAACGGGAAACTCTGCTTATTCAAAACGCTCCAATTTGGGGCGTTTTTTGTTTTACAAAAATTAGTTGTTGATGACTTTTATGGATCGATTTATATTTTTATATTTGAAGAAATTTGTCTTTTATTCCAGAATTTATTGATGCTTAAGCCATTTCAAAAAGGTATTTCATTTTTGAAAACCTCAATAGTTCTGTTTTAATTTTAATCGTCAAAATTCATTTGAAAGCGCTCAGTGATTTAGGAGAACGCTAAAAATGAGACATTCCGAATGAGCCAAAAACATAAATAACAAACAAAAGTAGTCAATGGATAATTTTGAAGAATATTTGAGACAAGGCGAACCAAACAAAGCTGAAAAAGCTAAAGTTTGGAAAACAGCTATCGGCTTGCAACAAATTGACGGTTTAAAACCATCAAATTATTTAATTCAAACTGCGAAGCAAAATATCGAAGGCGATATTACGATTGATGAAGTGAAGCAACGCATCGATAGTTACTACAAAAAGCATCCCGCTCAAATAGAAGAAAACAGAACCGAAGAAGCTGACAAGGTTTCGGCACGTATTGTGGAAATGTTGGGCGAAAAAACATTTACGTTTTCTCCTGCTGAATACATCAGCATTCATCGAAGATTATTTCAGGGGATTTACAAATTTGCTGGCAAAATTCGAAATTATAATATTACCAAACAAGAGTGGGTGCTCAATGGAGAAACGGTTTTGTATGGTAGCGCTGAGAGTTTGAAAGCTACATTAGAATATGATTTTGATCAAGAAAAGAAGTTCGTTTACAAGGGTTTAAGTCAGCAAGAAACTATTGAACACATTGCGCAATTCATTTCTTATTTATGGCAAATTCATATTTTTGGCGAGGGTAATACACGCACAACTGCCATTTTTTTAATAAAATATTTGCGTACTTTCGGATATAAAGTAAACAACGAATTGTTTGAGCAACATTCGTGGTACTTTCGGAATGCATTGGTAAGAGCTAATTACAAAAACCACATCAACAATATTTACGCAACGAATGAATTTCTACTGCGTTTTTTCGGAAATTTGTTGCTTGGGGAAAATAATTTATTGCAAAATCGAGAAATGCATATTTTTTATGGTGACATTGTAAAAACACAAGATGATACTGTAAATGACACTGTAAAACCAAAAATTGACACTGTAAATGACGATGCGAGGGCGATTTATGACATTGTAAAACCAAGGATTGACACTGTAAATGCTGTTTATGATACTGTTAATGATACTGTTAATGATACTGTATTTTCTTTGCTTAAGCAAAATAGGTGGATTACTTCTGTTGAAATGAGTGAGAGATTGAATTTGAGTTTGAGTACTGTAAAACGAAAAGTCAAAATTCTAAAGGAACAAGGAGTAATTGTTCGTGTTGGAAGCGATAAAACAGGTCATTGGGAAATTAACTAAAAACACCAAGAAATGACTTTGGCAGGGTGTTTATTGCTCGTTGTTGAGTCGGTTATTTACATTATTATTTACACTTAAATCGTAATTTTCATAATGCTTCAAGCTTTTTTATTCTAAAAATTATAAATTGATGTTTATTTGGGTTTAAAGCCCTTTCTTGATAATTGAAACAAAAAAAACCGTCCTTTTGAGACGGTTTTTTGTTTTTATAAGCACAAAATTAATCTGCCAAAATAATCAATTTATTGTCTTTCAACTCAATGGTTCCTGATGCAATTGGCAAACCAAAACTAGTCTTCCCAATTTCAGTAAACATATTTTGATAGGCTTTGTCAATTTTTAAATGTTCACCTTCAAATTTCACCATTCCTTTGTTCAACAAAGAAACAATGGGCGCGTGATTGGTCAGCATTTGAAACTCACCATTGACACCAGGCACAGTGACAGAAGTAACATTTCCTTTGAAAAGGGTGGCTTCAGGTGATACAATTTCTAAAATCATGGTTTTGAATAATTAGTTGAAATGAATTTATTAAGCCTCAGCAAGCATTTTTTGTCCAGCCTCAATCGCATCTTCAATCGATCCTTTCAAGTTGAAAGCTGCTTCTGGCAAATGATCCAACTCTCCATTCATAATCATGTTAAAGCCTTTGATGGTTTCTTTAATGTCAACCAATACTCCAGGAATCCCGGTAAATTGTTCCGCTACGTGGAAAGGTTGAGATAAGAATCTTTGTACACGTCTTGCTCTCGATACAACCAATTTGTCGTCTTCCGAAAGTTCTTCCATCCCAAGAATGGCAATAATATCTTGCAATTGTTTGTAGCGTTGTAAAATTTCTTTCACATTCTGTGCGCAATCGTAATGTTCTTTTCCTAAAATTTCTGGAGTCAAAATTCTTGAAGTAGAATCCAATGGATCTACCGCTGGATAAATACCTAACTCAGCAATTTTACGCGACAATACCGTAGTAGCATCTAAGTGCGCAAAAGTGGTTGCTGGAGCTGGATCCGTTAAGTCATCCGCAGGTACATAAACCGCTTGTACTGAAGTAATAGAACCTTTTTTAGTAGAAGTAATACGCTCTTGCATCACACCCATTTCGGTTGCCAATGTTGGTTGATAACCTACTGCAGAAGGCATACGACCTAAAAGAGCCGAAACCTCAGAACCTGCTTGCGTAAAGCGGAAAATGTTATCCACAAAGAAAAGAACGTCTTTCCCTTGGTCTGTGCCCGCTCCGTCACGGAAATATTCAGCAATAGAAAGTCCAGACAAAGCCACACGAGCTCTCGCCCCTGGTGGTTCGTTCATCTGTCCGAAAACGAAAGTCGCTTTCGATTCTCTCATGCCCAATTTGTCCACTTTTGATAAATCCCAACCTCCATTTTCCATAGAGTGCATAAATTCATCACCATATTTAATAATGCCAGATTCAAGCATCTCACGAAGCAAATCGTTTCCTTCACGTGTTCTTTCGCCTACTCCTGCGAATACAGAAAGACCACCGTGACCTTTAGCAATATTGTTAATCAACTCTTGAATCAAAACTGTTTTTCCAACACCAGCTCCACCAAACAAACCAATTTTACCTCCTTTTGCATAAGGCTCAATCAAATCGATTACTTTAATTCCAGTGAATAAAACCTCAGTAGATGTTGATAATTCTTCAAATTTTGGAGCAGGTCTGTGAATAGAAATCCCATCAACTCCCGCTTTTGGTAAATTGCCAATTCCGTCAATAGCATCGCCAATTACATTAAACAATCTTCCGTAAATATCAGCGCCAATCGGCATTTGAATGGGTGCACCAGTAGCCAACACGTCCACACCGCGGCTCAAACCGTCTGTCGAATCCATCGAAATGGTTCTCACAGTGTCTTCCCCAATGTGCGATTGTACTTCTAGTACTAGTTTTGTACCGTCTGCTCTCGAAATCTCAAGAGAATCGTAAATCTTTGGTAATTCAACATCTTTTCCGTTGAACACTACGTCAACAACTGGTCCAATAATTTGTGCAACTTTTCCTATTACTTTTGACATTGCTTATGTATTTATAAAATAGCTATTTAGGTTATTTGACAACCCTTTTTTTCAGAGCGCAAAGATAATTTTAAAAAATATAAAATCAATAAAATATTCTCTTTTTTTTGACCATTTAAAAGATAATCTTCAATCAATTTCGAATTTACTACTACTTTGTTTAAGTTTTACAATCCTCCAGCTTTGTTTTTTCTATGTTTTCAAACCATTTTAAGGCTTTTTAATTCTTTTTTTCAGGAGCTTTCTCCCGCTGTTCGCTTCAAGTCCTCGCCAGCCAAGCCATTTTTCTTGGCAAAAAAAGAGCTTCCTCTGGTCGCTTTTTTTTGCCAAGAAAAATTGGCCCGTCTTGGCTGTGGGCTTTCCGCTTCCATCGGGGCTAGCTTGCGTCTGTGCAAATAACAATCGGTCTTTTTCAAATCATCAACCGCTGGATTTTGTCAAATTCCAACAAAAATTCCAGGTTTGGCAATTCAAAAAGGCAATTTCATAACAATCGCCAATAAATTTGTAAAATGAACGACTTCCTTTTTTAGGAATGCCTTTTTTGTTTTATTATTGTTAAAAATTTACAAGCAGCATTTTTAAATTTCAGCATGCAAAACAAAACTTATGTTATTGGCGATATTCACGGAGGTCTCAAAGCGCTTGTACAGGTTTTAGAGCGTGCTCCGTTTCGAAAAACGGACACCCTTATTTTCCTCGGCGATTATGTGGACGGTTGGAGCGAATCTCCGCAAGTACTCGATTTTTTGATGGATTTTCGAAAATCGCAAAACTGCATTTTCATCAAAGGCAACCACGATGATTTATTGCTCAATTACCTAAAAAGTGGCTCGTATCATCAAGAATGGTTTGTGCACGGCGGTAAATCAACTTTAGAAGCGTATCAATCTTACAACGAATCTCAAATCGAAACCCACATCGAATTCCTAGAATCGTTGCAAGGACATTTTTTGGATGCAAAGAATCGATTGTTTTTGCACGCAGGTTTTACGAACATGAAAGGCGTTGATTTTGAGTTTTTTAAAAAACTTTTCTATTGGGACAGGACGCTTTGGGAAACTGCTGTGAGTCTCAATCCGTTGCTCGATAAAAACGACCCTTCGTATCCAGCGCGGCTGACTGTTTATGACGAGATTTACATCGGACACACTCCCACCACTAGATTAGGAAGCACTTTGCCCATGCAAAAAGCGTGTGTTTGGAACATCGACACGGGAGCTGCTTTCAAAGGACCCATCACGATTTTAGATTGCGAAACCAAAGAATTCTGGCAAAGCGATCCCTTGCCGAGTTTGTATCCTGATGAAACAGGCAGAAATTAAATCTCGTAAAATCGTCTGATTTTTTCAACGATCGTTTGTGCCAATTTCAAATGACTTTCAAAAGTCCAACCAGCAATGTGCGGACTCAAAATCACTTTGGGCGATGTGAGCAGATATTCCATCGTTGCTGTTCGTTTTTCAATTTCGAAAAGCGTTTCAAACGAATTTTTTTCATATTCAAGCACATCCAAGCCTGCTCCCAATATTTTTCCAGATTGTAAAGCTTCTACCAAATCATCTGTCACAACCGATTTTCCTCTGGCGGTGTTGATGAACCAAATTGGTTTTTTGAAATTCGAAATCCAATTTTTATCAATCATTCGGTTGGTTTCGGGCGTCCAAGGTGTGTGCAACGAAACGATATCGGCTTTTTCATAAAACGCAGCCATCGAAACTTGTTTTGCAAAAGCATCTCCCACTTCGGGTTGAATGTCGTAGCAAATCACTTCACAATCAAAACCTTGTAGTTTTTTTGCCAAAGATTTTCCCATGTTGCCATAGCCAATAATGCCTACTGTTTTGCCTTCTATTTCAAAACCACGATGCGGCTCTCTCAACCAATTTCCTGATTTTACACTTGCATTGGCTTCCGAAATTTTTTGCATCAAATTAATCAACATGCCCAACGCATGCTCGCCAACCGCATTTGCATTGCCTTCGGGCGCAGCTATCAAATGAATGTTTTGTTGGGCTGCAAAATCTAAATCAATGCTCTCTAAACCTGCGCCCACTCTTGCAATGAACTGCAAATGAATCGCTTTTTCTAAAAAAGCAGCATCTAAATCAAATCTGCTTCTGATCACAATGCCTTGAAATTCATGGATTTTTTGCATGACCAATTCTTTCGAACTTGAATAATCAGCATGATTTTCAAATCCTAATGTGGCAAGTGTGTCCCACAAAAAAGGATGGTTGCTGTCTAAATGAAGAATTTTTATCGGTTGATGCGTCATTTTTATATGATTAGAAGAGCGCAAAATTAGACAAATGCAATCGTTGAAAATAAAAAAAGCACTCAAATAAATCTGAGTGCTTTTAGAAAAAAATAAAAAACGAAACTTTTGAAAAAACTTTAAAATGATAACTCATTTTATAACGATTAATTCAGATGAATATTTTAGTGCTCCCAAGTTTTAATGCTGTTTTCGTCGGTTAAAATATTAAAGGACTTACGAATATTGTTTTTTACGAAACTTCTGTTTGATCTACAGTTGATTCGTAGTCAAAAGATGAATTCGTATCGAAACATATTGAAGTAACAAATCGTTTTTGAGCACTTCATATTCAGCGGTTAAGTGTTGGTTTTTTACGGTTGAAAACACCACCGCATCAGTTTTTCCGCTTAAAAACTTTGCTTGCGAAGTGGTAAGCATCTTGTTGGCTAGTTCAAGAGATTTTCTGAGTTTTTCGCTTCTCAATGTATAGTTTTGTTTTTGCGTTTTTTCTAATTCAATTTGTTGGTTGATTTTGATTTTTTCTTGTTCTGCTTCCCATTTGGCTTTGTCGGTTTGAATTTTTGCGGCTGCTATGTTTCTGTGGTTTTTGAATCCGTTGAATATCGGAATTTGCAATTGCAAACCCGCTTGTTGGTATTTGTTGTTGTCCAATTGTGTTCGAAAACCATCAACTGTCATATTAGGTTGGTTGATGGGCGCCAAATAGAATGTAGAAAATCCATAGAAAGCAGACAAAGTGGGCAAATTGTTTCCACGTAAAATACGTACGTCTTTGATAGCGTTTTCATAATTGATTTCCATGAAATTAAGCTTAGGATTATAGATGATTTCAGCATCATTTTCTTCAGAAATAGCAGCAAAATAAGGTTCTAAAACAATACTTTTTGTATTGACATCTTGCACATTCATCCACTGAAAAAGTTCTTTTTTTTGATAATCATACAATTGTTCGGACATCAAGACTTGATTTTCTTCTTGCGAAAATTGAAACTGCATGTCATGCAAATCGCTTGTAGGTTTGCTTCCAATTTCGACTTCTTTTTGGATTCTAATCAAATTTTGATCCGACAGCATCAGTTGTCTTTTTTGAATTTTGAGTTGTTCTTGCGTGTATAAAACTTCAAAATACTTTTCGAGTAATCGCAGTTTGTACTCATATTCTACAACTTCTCTATCGGCTTTGCTCAGTTCGATGGCTAACTTATTCTTGCTAGCTATTGCCAAATTTGAAAAATCGAGCACATTGACATTGGCATTCAAATTCAGAAAATCCCATTGAATATCAGAACTTACCCTTGAATTGGTGCTTGGGTCAATGGTGGATCCAAAATTATAACTGTGATTGGCCGTTAAACCCACCGACGGAACCAAATCCAAGAGCGGATGTGTGTAGTTTTTTTGAGCGCTTAAAACTTCCAATTGTTTGATTTTGATTTCAATATTGTTTTTCAAAGCCACCTCAAAACACTTTTGCAATGACCAAGAAACCTCTTGGCCATGCGCAAAAATGCTCGAAGCAAACAATAACAAAATAACGAATCCTTTATTCATATTTTAGGTACTTTAAAACATCCACTTTAGTAGCTTGATAAGCTTTGGAAAGCACAACAAGCAGCGTTAAAATCAACAGCACTACAAAACCTATGAGAAAAGGCATGAACGAAATATCAATGCGATAGGCAAAATTTTGTAACCATTTTTCTAGTAAAAAATAGACAGGAAACACAGCAATTACAAATC
>JBEILV010000029.1:0-21421 GCA_040379105.1 Flavobacterium sp. | reverse complement strand
CTTTGTAGTGGAAGTTTGGCAGTTTATCAAGTAGATCAAAACGAAAACAACGGCAACGGAACCCCTGGGTCTGTTTATACTTGGGAAGTTTTACAAACTAGTTTTGGCGGAAATATTGCATTATTAAATGCGTCCGGCAATCGGATGGAAGTGATTTGGGAAAATACTCCTGCGGGTGTTTACACACTTGAAGTTACAGAAACAAACAGTTCGGGATGTTTCACAACGCAACAATTGACGGTGCAATTGAGAAATTTACCGCTCATAAACCTCGAAGATCGTTTGGTTTGTGTGGATAGGACCACAGGCGAGTGGCTCGATGATGTCGTTTTTTCTACCGGATTCAATCCAAGTCAGTTTACTTTTCAGTGGACAAAAAATGGCGAGGTTTTGATGTTTTCAGGACCTTCACTGATTGTGAGAGAAGCTGGCGAATACAGCGTAACAATTACGAATAACAGCACACTTTGTTCGCAGACTGCCTCTGCCATTGTTACGGTGGCACAACCACTTGAAATTTCCGGAACGGTTGGCGCACCTTTCGATGCTATCCAATACATCAATATTCAAGTGTCGGGAGGCATTGGTCCTTTTGAATACAGTCTGAACGGCAATCCGTATCAGTCTGAAAATGTGTTTCCTATCGATGGAAATGGATTGAATATTGTTTCTGTTAAAGACGTGAATGGATGTGATGAAATTCAAACTATTTCTTTGTATGCTTTGGGTTATCCAAAGTTTTTTACACCCAACAGCGATGGATTTAATGATGCTTGGACGATCAGTGGGTTGCCCAATCCATCAAAAGCATTCATCACAATTTTTGATAGATATGGCAAACTCATTTATCAATTCAAAGGAAATCAACCCGGTTGGAACGGTACATTCAATGGCGAACAAATGCCATCTACAGATTATTGGTTCACATTGAGTTATTACGATAATAATGGTGTGCAACAGACTTTAAAGTCTAATTTTTCTTTGATTCGATGAGGTTAAGTTGTTAAAAACGTTAAATTAATGATAACAAAATTTAAGGATTAATAATATACTTTTTAATTAGCCGTTAATAATTCATTAACGGTTTTTTTTATGCCTCTATCAAACATTTTTAAGTTCTTGTTGTTCTTTTGTTTCACAAATTTAACAGCGCAATCCATCATTATTAAAGGTAAAATTATTGACGAAACCACGCAATTGCCTTTAGAATCAGCCACGGTTTATCTCGCTACAAAAAAAGACTCGGCGGTTTTTGATTACACAATCACTGACAAAAATGGTTTTTTTGAGATGAAAACCTACAAAAAAGAAGCAGCTGTTCAGTTTAAAATTTCTTTTTTAGGATATGAAAACTACATTCAAAATCTTGAAAATCTAACCCAATCTATTGATTTTAATACAATAAAATTAAAAGAAAATGCCAATGCGCTCGATGAGGTTGTGGTACAGTCTGAAGCTCCTCCCGTGCGCATCAAAAACGATACTTTAGAATTTAATGCCGCTTCCTTTAAGGTGTTGCCTGATTCGAATGTGCAGTCTTTGTTGAAGCAATTGCCTGGAGTCGAAATTGATGAAGAGGGAAAAATAAAAGTCAATGGCAAAGAAGTGAATCAAATTTTAGTGAACGGGAAACCATTTTTTGACAAAGATGGAAAAGTGGCTTTGCAAAATTTACCTTCAGACATCATCGATAAAATTCAAGTGACCGACAGTAAAACCAAAAGCGAAGAGTTGTCTGGTCAAAACGCAAGTTCAAACGATGCGAGTATCAACCTAACGATTGAAGAAGATAAAAATCAGGGCTATTTTGGAAAAATCACACTTGGCTACGGAACAGACGAACGCTACGAAAGCAGTGCGATGGTAAATTATTTTAAAGGCGAGAGAAAAATTTCTTTGATTGCTTCTTCCAACAATATCAATTCTACTGGTTTTTCCATGGATGAAATTTTTGATAGCATGGGTGGTGGTCGAAGCATGACTTCTTGGGGCAATGGTAGTTTTCAAGTCAACGGAGTTCGTTTTGGTGGCGGTACTGGCATCACGACTTCAAACTTGGTTGGGTTGAATTATTCGGATCAGTTTTTAGAAAAAATCGAAACTGGAACGAGCTATTTTTATTCGAATTCAAGCACTGAAAACGTCAACCGAACGCAACAAACTGTTTTTCTTCCCGATGTGAACTATGTCGAAAATTCATCTTCTGTTTCAAAATCAGATGCTTATAGTCATAATTTCAATTTGAATTTAGAAACAAAAATCGATTCCACATTTTCTATCTATTTCGAACCTAGATTTGCAAAATCGGGCAATAAAAGTAGAAATACGTATCAACAAATTTCGATTGCAGAAAATGGCGACACTTTGAATGAATCAGCAAGTGAATCGTTCAGTGAGAGTAATTCCGATGTTTTTTCATCCAATCTTTACATTACAAAATCATTGAAAAAGAAAGGCAGATTTACAAGTGTTTATGCCGATGTAGATGTGAGCAACGACGATTCGAGCGATTTTTTGGATGCGCAAAATCAGTTTTATGAAGACAACGTCATCATTTCAGAAGACAATAGAAATCAGTTGATTAACAATCGAAACAGAAGTCGTGATTTGTCGATTGGAGCCGAATATTTCGAACCTATCACAGATTCTTTGAAATTGAAATTTGAATTGAATTACAGCAGGAATAGAAACGAGCAAGATAGAATTGCTAATGATTTTGACGAAGCATCTAATAGTTTTTCGGTTGAAAATGATTTGTTAACCAATTTTTTTACTTCAAAAACGCAAACTATTACCCCAAAATTAGGATTGCAATTTAATAAAGAGAAATTCAACGCTTCTTTTTCTTTAGGTCCGAGTTTTACAAATTTTGATAATTCCTCTTTGTATTTAGGTGAACAAACCATTCTCAACAAAACGTATGTTCTCCCCTCGCTAGATTTTTATACAAGTTATAGAATTACCAAATCCAAAAATATTTACACATATTATAATTACGAAATTCAATTTCCGCAGGCCAATCAAATTTTACCTGTCGAAAATTTGGCCAATCCGCTCAATACTGTGGTTGGAAATCCTAATTTAGATCCCACTAAATCTCATTATGGTTATTTTAGTTTTAGAGATTATGATTACACTTCTAAATCTGGATATAGTTTGTATTTAGGTGGAAATTATTACGACACCCGCGTGCTTACTGCCACCTTCTTTGATGAAACCAGAAAGCGATTTACAACCTATACCAATTTAGAAGACACTTATTATTTTTGGTTTGGTGGCAATTGGAACAAAACTTTTAAAAATGAAGCACATACCTTTAAAACCACACTGTCGTTGAATGGAAACATCAACCGAAACAAAGGAATTACCAACGAAGAATTATATATTGCTGATGGTTTTGGTTTGACACCTCGCGTAAATCTCAGTTGGGAATATGGCGAAATTCTTTCTATTGCACCGTCTTATTCTTTAAGATTTAACGAAACAAAGTACCAAAATTATGTTTTGACCGAAGCTTCAAACACTGTTCATACGTTGAATTTGCAAGCCACCACTTATTGGCCGAAAAACATTATTCTTGGCAACGATTTTGGTTATACCTACAATACAGCTATTGCAGATGGATTTAAAAAAGACTTTTATTTGTGGAATATAAGTTTGGCTTATCAAATGTTCAATAAAAACCTGCTTGCCAAAGTGAAAGTTTATGATGTTTTAAATCAAAATATCAGCAATACAAGAAATATTACAAGTTCGGGCATCCGAGATGAAGAAAATACCGTTTTACAACAATATGTGATGTTTTCTTTAACCTATAAAATTGATAAATTTGGTGGCAAGGATAAGAATTAGGGTTTTAAAATTTGAATTTAAAAGCTAAAGTTTCCTCAATAAGTCAAACTGATTTGCGAGTTTGAAAAAGATTTAGATCTAAAACGACTCATCGCTTATATCATCAGCTTCAAAGAAGTAGTCGTTCGGTAAAAAGTATTTTGGGGTTATTTTAAGCGTTAAAAGTAAAATATGAGAATCTTTAATGATTTTTACTTTTCAAGAACTTTTAATTAGAAACGTGATTAAAAATTGTTAAGAATTATAATATTTAACGCACAAAAAAAAGCCGCTCAAAATCTGAGCGGCTTTTGTTTTTATTGGAAAGATTTGATTAATTAAAATCAGCATCTACCACATTAGCATTCACTTTTACTTCTTCCATTTTGAAGTCTAAATCTATACCAACATTCATTACAAAGTTGTATGGGAATTGAATTCCATTCACTGCTTTATAATCTTTGTATTTGAATGTTTGACTGCCCATCGGCGATGAAATAACATCAGCAATTTTCAAACCTGTTTTTACACTGTAATAGTGAATCACATCGCCTTGTTTTACTCCGTAAGCATCTTCGTCATCAAAAGTTTCAATGCCTTCAACTTTTAAGTCCTTATTGTTCAAAAGCGCCATTTCTGGGAAAGGATGTGCAGATTCTTTCATTGGTCCGATCAAATCTTCAGTTAAGTCCATTTTTTGACCTTGTTGTACAATATATCCTTTGTTTACATTAAATACTTGTTTCATCATCGACATACCGCCCATGGTTACTTCGGTCATCGTTTTGCCTTTTACATCCGTTTTAGAAACGAACATTAATGGTTGCGGTGCGCCTTGCATCACAGCAGTGCCTTTCATGGCTACAGTTTTTACTTTCTTAACAGCTTCTAAGCCACCAATAGCATTGAAATAGTTATTCAAAACCATAGTTCCTGTTAAGTTCTCTGGAACAAATTTTGTTTTTGGTTTTTCAACTTTGTTGCCCCATTTGTCAAAATACATTACTGGAATTTTTGTGGCTTCTAATTTGTCAGCAACGTCCACTGCTTTTGCAGCTACAATAATTCTTGCATTATCCACCATGAAATATTTTTGAGCCACTCTCATTACATCATCTTGGGTTACTGCATTGATGTTTTGTAAGTAATTTTTATAGAAATCTGGGGATAAATTTTGAGTTTGAATATTTAATGCATAACGAGAAACCGCCTCTGGTTTTGCAAATTGTCTTACGAAATTACCAACATAAGCCGCTTTTGCATTTCTTAAATTTTCATCTGAAACTTTTTCGTTTCTAATTCTATTGATTTGTTTTACAATTTCAACAACAGCACTATCAACAGTTGCCATTTTTAAAGAAGCACCTGCTCTAAAAGAGGTAATGTTTTTACTAGCACTAATTCTTGATCCTGCACCATAAGTCCAAGCTTTTTCTTCTCTTAAAGTTAAATTTAAGTAGCTATTAAAGCTTCCACCTAAAATTTCATTTGCAATTAATACGGGGAAATAATCAGGATCGCTCATTTTTAATCTAGTCGTGTTGATCAGCGAAACCTCTGCTTGCACTGCGTTTGGCACATCAATCAAATTAATTTGTGTAAACTGAACGTTTGTTGGATCTGTGTAAGTTACAGTAGGTGCAGTTGCTTTCTTCCATTTTTCAAAGTTTTTGGTCACTTTTTTCTTAACATCTTTGAATTTTACATCGCCGATGATGATTAAATAAGCATTTTGTGGTACAAAAAACTCATTGTAATATTTCTTAACATCTTCTAATGTTACATTTTTCAATGTTTCTTCCGTGGTGTATTCTCCAAATGGATGCGACTTTCCGTAAGCCAAAACATTTCCAACACGTCTTGCGATCGTAGAAGCACTTTTCTCTTCAGATTTTAAGCCTTCTATCTGCTGATCTCTTTGTTTGTCAAGCTCTTCTTGAGTGAAATTTGGATGTAAAGCTCCCTCAGCCATCATTGCTAAAACACGGTCAAAATATTTTGAAAGTGTATAAGCATAAGCACCTGAGCTGTAAAAACTCAAAGAAGCTCCCATGAAATCAATTTCTTCGTTGAATTTGTCTTTTGGGGTAATTGCTGTTCCGTTTCCAATGAGCGATCCAGTCAAATCTTCGACACCGCTTTTATCACCAGTAGCATAAGGATTGTTGTCAATAGTCAAGTTCATCGAAACTCGTGGAAGCTTGTTGTCTTCAACCACCATTACTTTCAAACCATTTGGCAAAGTGAAAGTTTGTGGAGTTCCTAAATTAATCGCTGGCGCAACACCAGGTTGAGGTTGTTTGCTTCTGTCAATTTGTGCATTGCTCTGAAACGACAAGAACAAGAATGCAGATAATAATATTATTTTTTTCATTTTAGCTTTTCAATTAGTTTTTAGCAGTATCTTTTGTTGGAATATAGTCCAAAATCAATCTTTGGTTTGGATTTAAATAAGTTTTAGCTACCCTTTGAATGTCTTCTCTTGTGATGCTTCTGTATTCTTCCAATTGTTTGTTAATCAAACTTGCATCTCCAAAAATCGTATAGTAATTTGCTAACGAAGAAGCAATTCCTTCCGCAGATGAATTACTACTTACGAATTGATTTTCGTATGCGTTCATTAATTTTTGATATTCTCTTTCAGAAATTAGTTCGTTTTGAAGTTTCACGATTTCTTCGTCAATTTCTTTCATTAAGTCTGCAGTCGTCACTTCGCCCATTGGCAAACCATAAACAAGATACATTCCATAATGTTCTAAACTGAAGTTGAAGGCACCAATTTGCAAAGCCATTTTTTTGTCGTCAACAATCTTTTTGTACATTCTTGAACTTTTTCCATCACTTAAAATAGAAGAAATCATATCTAATACTTTAGAATCTTTGCTTTTCATGTCGGGTGTTCTGTAGGCATTCACCAACATCGGAATTTGAATGTTTGGGTCTTCAAAAGTGGCTTTTAAAGTTTCAGTAATTGGTTTTTCTTCAACTTTCTTTCTGTTGATTTCTTGACCTTTTTTAATGGGGCCAAAATAATCTTGAATCCATTTTTTTGTTTGTGCTTCGTCAAAATCACCAGCAACCACTAAAACAGCGTTGTTTGGTACATAAAACTTATTGTGAAATGCAATAAATTCTTCCAATTTTGCATTGTCTAAATGCTCCATTGAACCAATGATCGGCGATTGATACGTATGATTTGGAAACAAATTCAATGTTACTTGAGAAATCACGTTTCCATAAGGTCTGTTGTCTTGTGTCTGACGACGCTCTTCTTTAATAACTCCGTTTTGAGTGTCAACACCAATTTGGTTAATCACTGGGTGCAACATTCTTTCAGATTCCATCCACAAACCTAACTCAAGGTTGTTGGCTGGAAATACTTCATAATAAGTAGTGTGGTCGTAAGAAGTTCCTGCATTATTTGTTCCACCGTTTGAAGACACGATTTTAAACCATTCGCCTCTTTCAATGTTTTTAGTACCTTCAAACAACAAATGTTCGAAATAATGTGCAAAACCAGTTCTTTCAAATGGATCATCTTTAGACCCTACGTGATACATCACTTCCACCTTCACTATAGGTGCAGATTTGTCTTGATGTAAAATAACGTGCAATCCGTTATCTAAATCATATTCCGTGAATGCTACTTTTTGAGCAAAAGCAAATTGCGCCATCACAAGGAAAAATACGCTCAATGCTAACAGAGATTTTTTCATAAAATAAGTTTTTTAATTTTCGATTAGTAAGTAGGCAAAAAAAGTAAAAAGTTACAATTCTATCCCTATAATTTTATATAATTTCACAGTTTTTATTGCAATATTGTTAGTTTTAAGCTTTTGTGAAAATATTTTTTTGTGGATTGTTGTCAGAAATTGAAATTAAACTATATTTGCACCTCAAAATTAAAATCATTGTTATGTACGCAATCGTAGAGATAGCAGGGCAACAATTTAAAGTTACCAAAGACCAGAAAGTTTTTGTACACCGTTTAGCAGTTGAAGAAGGAGAGAAAGTTACTTTCGACAAAGTTCTTCTTTTTGACAACGAAGGTACAATCACCATCGGCGCCCCAGCTATAGAAGGTGCTTCCGTTGAAGCAAAAGTAATTTCTCATTTAAAAGGCGATAAAGTAATCGTATTTAAAAAGAAAAGAAGAAAAGGTTACAAAAAGAAAAACGGTCACCGCCAGTCTTTCTCTCAGATCGTGATTGAGGGAATCAATGGGGTTGCTTAATAAAACATTTTATTAATAATAACATTTAAAACCAAACATCATGGCTCACAAGAAAGGTGTCGGTAGTTCCAAAAACGGTAGAGAATCAGAATCAAAACGCTTAGGTGTAAAGATTTTTGGTGGTCAAGCAGCCATTGCAGGAAACATCATCGTTAGACAAAGAGGTTCAAAACACAATCCAGGCGAAAATGTATATATGGGAAAAGACCATACTTTGCATGCAAGAGTAGATGGAGTTGTGAAATTTCAGAAGAAAGGCGACAACAAATCATTCGTTTCTATTCTTCCTTTTGAAGCTTAAAATATCCTAAAAATTAAATTAAAAATCATTCGCTCATCACGAATGATTTTTTTTTGTTTTCAACCTATAATTAATAAAAATATACCTTTCATTTGTTGGTTTCTTAATCTTAAAATACCAATGTTTACAGTATATTTGCCAATAATTTTATTTTAAAATAATATACAATGAGTCCAGCCAAAAAAGACACTTTTGACGTATTAATTGAAATTCCAAAAGGAAGCAGAAACAAGTACGAATATGATTTTGAATTGAAAAAAATCAGATACGATCGTATGATTTTCTCTTCCATGATGTATCCTGCCGATTATGGGTTTATTCCCGAAACTTTAGCCCTTGATGGCGACCCACTTGATGTGCTTGTGTTGGTAACAGAGCCAACTTTTCCAGGTTGTGTGATGGAAGTGAAGCCCATCGGTGTTTTCCACATGGCGGACGAAAAAGGACCTGATGAAAAAGTAATTTGTGTGCCCGTTTCTGATCCAATTTGGAATAAACTCACAGATTTGTCTGATGTAAATCCACATTTGATCAAAGAAATCGAACATTTCTTTAAAGTTTATAAAGATTTAGAACACAAAAAAGTAGATGTTGAAGGCTTTGGCGACGTTAATGAAGCTAGAGATATCATCACAAAATGCGTGGACAGATACCATGAAATTGAGAATAAACCCGAAGGTTTGTTCAGTATAAGATAGTTTTTTTATCAACTTTGTAAAAAAGCAATGCTTCAAATGACGCATTGCTTTTTTTTTTATTTCTGTTTTGTTACATTTACAAAATATTAACATTTAACCAAACTAATTTTTATGGATGCAATAATGATTTACGTTCCTCTGCTGCTCGCAATTCTAGGTCTCGTTTTTATGTCAATCAAACGTACTTGGGTTTTAAAACAAGATCCGGGCGATGGAAAAATGAAAGAAATTTCAGATTACATTTACGAAGGTGCCTTGGCTTTCTTAAAAGCAGAGTATCGTTTGCTTACTTTTTTCGTGATTGGCGCTAGTGCTGCTTTGGCAGTTGTTTCTTATTTTGTGCCCACCACACACATTTTAATTGTAGTTGCTTTTGTTTTCGGTGCTTTTTTCTCGGCTTTAGCGGGAAATATGGGAATGAAAATTGCCACCAAAACCAACGTCCGCACCACACAAGCGGCAAGAACCAGTTTGCCACAAGCCTTAAAAGTATCTTTTGGCGGCGGAACCGTCATGGGATTGGGCGTTGCAGGCTTAGCTGTTTTAGGTTTAACTGCATTTTTTATCTTGCTTTTCCAAATCTTTATGGATGGTGCTTGGACAAACACCGAAGACATGACCATCGTTTTAGAAACTTTGGCTGGTTTCTCTCTAGGTGCAGAATCGATTGCACTTTTCGCTAGAGTAGGAGGCGGAATTTATACAAAAGCTGCCGACGTTGGTGCCGATTTAGTGGGTAAAGTCGAAGCTGGAATTCCAGAAGACGATCCAAGAAATCCTGCCACAATTGCTGACAACGTGGGCGATAACGTAGGCGACGTTGCTGGAATGGGTGCCGATTTGTTCGGTTCTTATGTGGCAACTGTTTTAGCAGCCATGGTACTTGGAAATTATGTCATTAAAGACATGGGCGGAAGTATTTCAGATGCTTTCGGTGGTATTGGCCCCATTTTATTACCCATGGCGATTGCAGGTTTTGGAATTGTTTTTTCAATCATCGGAACAATGCTCGTAAAAATCAAAGACAACAACGCCAAAGAAAAAGAAGTGCAAGGTGCTTTAAACCTTGGCAATTGGGTTTCGATTGCTTTAACCGCTATTTCTTGTCTTGTATTGGTAAAATATATGTTGCCAGAAACCATGCAAATGGAATTTTTCGGCGAAGGCTTAAAAGATATTTCTTCCATGCGTGTTTTCTATGCCACCATTGTTGGTTTGGTTGTGGGAGGAGTAATCTCTTCTGTGACTGAATATTACACTGGTTTGGGAACAAAACCTGTTTTGGCAATCGTTCAAAAATCTTCTACAGGCGCAGGAACCAACGTGATTGCTGGTTTAGCTACGGGGATGATTTCTACTTTTCCAACCGTTATATTGTTTGCATTAGCCATTTGGGCTTCTTATGCTTTTGCAGGTTTTTACGGTGTGGCACTTGCCGCTTCTGCCATGATGGCCACAACCGCCATGCAATTAGCCATTGACGCTTTCGGACCTATTTCTGACAACGCGGGTGGTATTGCCGAAATGAGCGAATTGCCAAAAGAAGTGAGAACCAGAACCGATATTTTAGATTCTGTTGGAAACACCACGGCTGCAACTGGTAAAGGTTTTGCCATTGCTTCTGCGGCTTTAACTTCTTTGGCACTTTTTGCGGCTTATGTAACTTTTACAGGCATCGATGGAATCAACATTTTCAAAGCACCTGTTTTGGCAATGTTGTTTATCGGCGGGATGATTCCGGTGGTTTTCTCAGCTTTAGCTATGAATTCTGTTGGAAAAGCAGCCATGGACATGGTGTATGAAGTGCGTCGTCAGTTCAAAGAAATCCCAGGAATCATGGAAGGAACGGGCAAACCAGAATATGGCAAATGTGTGGAAATTTCAACGCAAGCCGCCCTTCGCGAAATGATGTTGCCAGGGATTTTAACCATCGGTTTCCCAATTCTAATCGTTTTGTTGCCCATGTTGTTAGGTTATGACAATAAGTTAATCGCCGAAATGTTAGGTGGTTATATGGCGGGAGTAACAGTTTCTGGCGTTCTTTGGGCAGTGTTTCAAAACAATGCAGGTGGAGCTTGGGACAATGCCAAAAAATCTTTCGAAGCGGGTGTTATGATCAATGGTCAAATGACTTTCAAAGGTTCGGATGCACACAAAGCCGCTGTTACTGGCGACACGGTGGGCGATCCATTCAAAGATACCTCAGGTCCTTCGATGAACATTCTAATCAAATTGACTTGCTTGATTGGTTTAGTGATTGCGCCAATTTTGGGTGGTCACACAAAAGTAGAAGCTAAAAACGAAGCACCCAAAAACATCGAAATTCAAAACACACAAAAAGAAGTCGTTTTGACTAATAAAGATTTCGTTTTGCAGAAATAGTTTTTGTTTGCACAACACTTGCGTTAGTCCCGATATTTATCGGGAGAAGCGACATCCTTTTGTGTAGCTTGCGGAACAAAAGATACAGCGAAAAGCCCTCCCGATCAATATCGGGTATTGGGGAACGCCCAAATCTTAATTTTATATTTTTAAAAATTCCAAACCCGTTCATTTCGAGCGGGTTTTTTTATGTTTTTGGGTGTGCCCCGCCAGAAAAAGGCGGGTCGTGCTGTCCGCTGTATCCCCGATGAAAAATCGGGGGATGCCGCTTCCATCACTCACACAAAGTAGTGGTAAAAAAATAAGTACGATGCGATGAAGTTGAAGTTTGTGTTTTTTATTAATTGATTATTACGTTGCATTGTTTTTGGGTTAAAATGGCATTTCTATTTTCGAACCCTATTTTTTACAATTTAAATTCGACTGATTGCACTAATAAAACTAAATTTGTTCTTTAGTACAAGTATCAATCTTAAAAATATAGAATGAAAGAAAATGTTTTTTCTACGAATGAATTGCTGGTCTATACAATTGGTTTTGTGTTGATTGCAATCATTTTTTATTTATTAATGCGATTGATTCATTCTGAAAAAAGAAGAAAAGAAAGTGACGATAAATTTTTGAAATTAGAACATAAAATTGGTAAACTAGAATTGCAAACGCTTGAATCAAAATTGGATCCTCATCTTTTTAAAAACATTCTTAACTCGATTCAATCTCATGCGTACCAAACTTATTTCGCTTTAGACAAGCTCGCTCATGTGTTAGACTATATTTTGTACGAAAGTAAAAACAAGTTTGTGACACCGCAAGAGGAAATGGACTTTGCGCTCAATTTGATTGAAATCAATAAAATAAAATTAAGTCCGTTATTTGAATTAAAAGTAAAAACCAAAATCAATGAATCTGAGCCTTTACTTGAGCAACGGTTGATGGCGCCATTAATATCGATAGATTTAATCGAAAATGCATTTAAGCACGCGGATTTACAAAGCGCTGATGCGTTCATTGCGGTTACATTCGAGTTTAAAGACAATGTTTTTTCACTGACAGTAGCTAACAAAATGTCTGCCAGAAAACCAATGAAGAAAGAAATGGGTGGCATTGGTGTGGAAACGTTGGAACAAAGATTAAGAATCATTTACTCAGACAGTTTCAAACTAGAACGTTTTGCTGAAAATGATGTTTATATTGCACAATTAAAAATTAATTTACTTGAACACAAAGCTAAAATGCTTGCTACTCGATGATGAGTTGCCAGGACTTACCTATTTAAAAATGCTTTGCGAGCAACTGCCTGATTTGGAAGTTGTGAAAGCATTTGATAATCCGCTTAATTTCTTGAAAGAAATGCCCTATTTGGATTTCGATTTTTGCATTTTAGACATTGAAATGCCAGAAATGAATGGTTTGCAAATTGCTAATTTATTGAACGGAAAGCCTGTGATTTTTGCCACAGCTTATAAAGATTATGCAGCAGAAGCATTTGACCTGAATGCAATTGACTACATTAGAAAACCTCTTAAAATAGAACGCATTAAGCAAGCGATTGAAAAAGTAAAGGTGTTTATTGGCGAAAAAAGCGAGCCCAATCAAAAGAGCTATTGTCAAGTCAATTCAAACAAAGGAAAGTTGATTTTGTTTTTCGATAAAATCGCTTATATCAAGTGTTCAGATGCGGATAGTCGAGATAAAATCGTACGATTTTTTGACGGCGAGGAGGTTGTTTTGAAAAACATTACATTCGAAAAGTTATTGGTCTTGCTTCCTAATGACGATTTTTGTAGAATAAATAAAAAAGAAATCATAGCCATTAAAGCAATAAAAGTGTTTTCGTTTGATGAAATTACCACAGATTTATCCAATGAATCAGGCAAATTCATTCGATTGTCTTTGAACGAAAAATATAAAAGTGATTTTTTGAATAAAGTAAAGGTTTAAAATTGTGTTGCTTTTTTAAATAGGATCCATTTTGTTCAATACATTTGCATCGGTTGAACTTTAAAGTGAAATTAAAATCTTTATATTTTATATTCTAAAAAGTGTACCATTTTATACCTAAATTTTGAAAGCATTTATCCGAAATCTACCGCTTTTTGTTTCTTTTTGCATCTTATTTGGATGTGCTTTTTTTCAATCAAATACAACGGTTGACGCATCTACAATTCCTACTTCATCACAACAAGAAGTTTCTACTGTTGTTTCGTCTAAAATTTTATGCACACTAAATAGAATTGAGGTTTCAAGCCATCAGGTGCTCAATGTTGTAAAACCTTTACCTAAAAAAGTGTTTTTTGATTTGGGCGATGCTTTAGAAGCGAAAGAATTTTTTCTCAAATCAGCTTTTTCCTGCTATAAAATTTATTCAAGAAATGTTTTAATAAAACACAGAAAACACGACTTGATTTTTCCATTTCATTATTTCTGGTAATTCCATTTTTTTTATTTGAATGAAGATACAAAGCAATTTGTATGTTTTTCAATGCGTTAAATCGAATAAAAATAGTGTAATAATCAAATAATTAAAAAAAAAATGGATTCAAGTATAACCGTTATAGGTCTTATTATAGTGTTGATATGTGCAGTGCCTTTTGTTGTGATGTATTTTAACAATAGAAAAAAAGAAAATGAAATGATGCAAAGCCTGCACGCAATGGCTTCAAACAATAAAAGCAAAATTACCGCGCATGAATTTTGCGGTGACTTTGTTTTGGGCATCGATGAAACTAAGAAGTTTGTTTACTTTCATAAACAAAATAAAGATTTTTCAAATTCAAGCTTTGTCAATTTATCACAAACAAAAGAATGTCATATCACCAAAAAACAAGATGAAGATGTTTCTAAGTCAAGTATCTACGCTATGCAATCTGTGTCTTTGAGTTTTAGAACAACAAACGATGTGCATCATGAGACACACTTTGAACTCTTCAACAGACAATTAAACCACCAATTGAGTGGCGAGTTGCAATTTGCTGATCAATGGTCGAAGCGAATTAACAATCTTTTGAATAAATAGACAGTAAATATTGCATTAAATAATCAAGCCCTGTGTGAAAACATGGGGTTTTGTTTTTTGAATCATGATAAAATGGGATTACGATTCATATTTTGTTACATTTTTTTTCAGTCTTATTACAAATCCATCAGTTTTCAAATCAAATCCTATTTCTAATGATGAATTTAGACGCAATTTTACCAAAAATTAGAAATACAAACGAAACTACCTTTTTCAATGTTTAGAAAAATGATTTTTTAGTTTTGATGCAAAAATGTCAAAAATGAAAATACATTCTGTGATTGAAATAAGGCAATAAAGTTCATTTAACCAAAAATTAGCACTATGCAAAAGTTTAAAAATAGTTTTTTTTATGTAGGCGTTATCGGTGGTTTCACCGCGTTGATGTATTGGATTGTGCTGCTAGGTGCGAAGTTAGAGCAGGGCAGAAACATCGTCGTTCCAAACACGGGAAGAACGCAATGGCAAGAATTTATCGACTCGCTTGTTCATAATTTAGAGCATCCTTTAGCCATTCTTTTGGCTCAAATTGTAACCATTATTTTTGTTGCTAGATTTTTCGGATTGATATGTAAAATGATTGGACAGCCCACCGTAATTGGCGAAATCATTGCAGGGATTGTTCTTGGTCCTTCGTTGATTGGCATGTATTTTCCCGAATTTTCCGCTACACTTTTTCCAACCGCTTCATTGGGTAATTTGCAGTTTTTAAGTCAAATCGGCTTGATATTGTTTATGTATGTAATTGGGATGGAATTAGATTTGAAAGTTTTAAAAAATAAGGCCCACGAAGCAGTTGTCATCAGTCATGCAAGCATTATTATTCCTTTTGCTTTAGGAATGGGATTGGCTTATTATATTTACCAATCTTTTGCGCCGATCGGGGTTGAGTTTACTTCTTTTGCTTTGTTTTTAGGAATTGCCATGAGTATTACAGCTTTTCCGGTTTTGGCAAGAATTGTACAAGAAAGAGGTTTGCAAAAAACTAAACTTGGCACTGTCGTCATCACTTGTGCCGCAGCCGACGACATTACTGCATGGTGCTTATTGGCTGCAGTTATTGCCATTGTAAAAGCGGGTTCATTTATGAGTGCTTTATATATCATTGCTCTTGCCGCTATTTATGTGCTTTTTATGATTAAAGTGGTGCGCCCATTTTTAGCAAGAATTGGACAATTGCATCAAACCAAAGAAAGTCTTAGCAAACCGATTGTGGCTATTTTCTTTTTAACACTCATTATTTCGTCTTATGCCACAGAAGTAATTGGTATTCATGCTCTTTTCGGTGCGTTCATGGCGGGTGCCATTATGCCTGAAAACATCAAATTCAGAAATATTTTTATTGAAAAAGTGGAAGATGTTGCGCTGGTTTTATTGCTTCCGCTATTTTTTGTTTTCACGGGTTTACGAACAGAAATCGGGTTGCTCAACGATCCTTATTTGTGGAAAGTGACTGGTTTTATCATTCTTGTGGCCGTTGTGGGTAAATTTGTTGGAAGTGCGTTAGCAGCTAAGTTTGTAGGTCAAAATTGGAAAGACAGCTTAACCATTGGAGCACTCATGAATACTCGAGGTTTGATGGAATTGGTGGTGCTGAATATTGGCTACGATTTAGGGGTTTTGACTCCTCAAATTTTTGCAATGATGGTCATCATGGCTTTGGTAACTACTTTTATGACCGGCCCTGCACTCGATTTAATCAATTGGGCTTTTAAATCAAAAAGTACTGAAATTCCCGAAGAAATTAGTCAAATCAATAAGTTTAAAGTGCTTGTTTCTTTCGGAAATCCGGAGCGTGGAAAATCGCTTTTAAGACTGGCAAACAGCTTGATTAAAAAATTGAATGGAAACGCTTTATTAACAACCATGCATTTATCTCAAACCAACGAATTGCATCATTTCAATATGGCTGAATATGAAAAAGACAGTTTTTTACCAATTGTTGAAGAATCTGAAAATTTGAATCAAAAAATCACAACCTTTTTCAAAGCCTCTAACGACATTGAATCCGATATTACTGAAGTGGCAAACAAAGGCGATTACGATTTGCTTTTGATTGGACTAGGGCAATCGATTTTCGAAGGAAGTCTTCTTGGAAAAATATTGGGTTTTACTACTCGTTTTATAAATCCTGAAAAATTATTAAACCAGGTTACAGGTAGAGAAAACTTGTTTGAAAATTCACCTTTTGACGAAAGAACCAAAAATATTCTTCTAAAAAGTAAAGTGCCCGTGGGAATTTTGATTGATAAAAACTTTAAAAGTGCCGCAACTGTTTTTATCCCTGTTTTTCATGAAAATGATACATTCTTGATTCAATATGCTCAAAAATTAATCAATAATTCAGAGTCTCAAATCACAATTTTGGATGTTTCAGCGCAAATAAAATCTAATCCTGAGTTTAAAGAAAAAATTAGAGGCATTGAACAAAAAGCCCCTAATCATATCAATCTGATGAATGAAAGAATCATAGACAAAGAATTTTTAACCAATCAAAATTTGATGGTTGTTAGTTTCGAAAGTTGGAAAAAACTGATAGATACAAAAAGCATTTGGTTGTCAGATATTCCAACCACGTTGATTATTAAAGAAGCAAACTAAAGCTACAATTGTTTTTGGGTGTGCCCCGCCAGAAAAAGGCGGGTCGTGCTGTCCGCTGTATCCCCGATGAAAAATCGGGGGATGCCGCTTCCATCACTCACACAAAGTCGGGAAAGTTGAAAAAAATCGATTTTAAAATAAAAATTCTTACAAAGGGCAAACTTTCCACTCTCATTTAAAATTGTAAATTTGGCTTTTCAATCAACATCCAAAAATTATGCAGTCCCAAAAAAGACTTTTCCTGCTCGATGCGTATGCGCTTATATTTCGTGGCTATTATGCTTTCATCAAAAATCCGAGAATCAACTCAAAAGGCATGGACACTTCCGCCATCATGGGATTCATGAATTCGTTGCTGGACGTGATCAAGCGTGAAAAACCCGATCATTTGGCGGTGGCTTTCGACAAAGGCGGCAGCGATTATCGATTGGAAATGTTTGAAGCCTACAAAGCCAACCGCGACGAAACTCCCGAAGCCATCAAAATAGCAGTGCCTTACATCCAAGAATTGTTGCGTGCCATGCACATTCCGATCATGGAAAAAGCAGGTTTTGAAGCCGACGATTTGATTGGTACTTTGGCAAAACAAGCCGAAAAAGAAGGTTATCAGGTTTTTATGGTCACCCCCGATAAGGATTTTGCACAATTAGTGTCCGAAAATATATTTATGTACAAGCCCGCTCGAATGGGCAACGACATCGAGATTTGGGGCATTCCAGAAGTGCAAGCCCAATTTGAAGTCCAAAATCCATTGCAAGTGATTGACTTTTTGGCCATGATGGGCGATGCAGTCGATAATATTCCCGGATTGCCAGGAGTAGGCGAGAAGACCGCTAAAAAATTGTTGGCAGAATTTGGTTCGCTTGAAAATTTGCTCGAAAACACCCATTTGCTGAAAGGCAAAATGAAAGAAAATATCGAAGCGAATAAAGAAAAAGGCATTTTGTCTAAAAAACTAGCAACCATCATGTTGGATTGCCCTGTTACTTTTAACGCCACAGATTTTGAGTTGTCAACTCCCGACAAAGAAAAAACAGAAGCGATTTTTCAGGAATTGGAATTCAGACGCATGCAAGAACAGTTTGAAAAGATTTTTTCAAACCAAGATGCAATGGTAGCAACGGAAGTCAAAACCACAAACAAAAATGAAAATCCTGAACAATTTTCGTTGTTTGGCGATGCTGTCGATACGGAAACAACCGCTGCTAACGCTTTTTACAACACATTAGAAAATACAGATCATTTTTACCAAATTGTAGAAGGCGATTTGCCTGTTCGATTGTTGATTCAAAATTTATTCAAACAATCCATCGTTTGTTTTGATACCGAAACGACGGATATCGACACTCAAAAAGCAAAACTTGTAGGGATTGCGTTTTCCTACGAAAAAGGAAAAGGATTTTATGTGCCTTTTCCCGAAAATGACGAAGATGCATTGACTTTGGTGCAAAAATTCAAACCATTTTTCGATGCGGAATCCATTTTGAAAGTGGGTCAGAATTTAAAATACGATCTCAAAGTTTTAGCAAATTATGATATTCAGGTGCAATCGCCGATGTTTGACACCATGATTGCGCACTATCTGATCAATCCCGACATGCGTCACAACATGGATGTTTTGGCAGAAACTTATTTGAAATACAGTCCGAAATCCATCGAAACTTTAATCGGAAAAAAAGGAAAAAACCAAAAGTCGATGCGCCAAGTTGCCATAGAAGAAGTAAAGGAATATGCGGTTGAAGACGCAGATGTGACTTTGCAATTGCATGCTGTTTTTTCTGAAAAATTGGTCGAAACACACACCGAACGTCTATTTAAAGACATCGAAATTCCGATGGTTAAAGTGCTTGCCGACATGGAACGAGAAGGCATCAACCTCGATGTATCTTTTCTAAAATCATTGTCAGCCGAATTGGAATCCGACATCAAATCATTGCAATTCAAAATTTATGAAACTGCGGGAAGGTCGTTCAACTTGGCTTCTCCCAAACAATTAGGCGAAATTTTGTTCGACGAATTGAAAATCGGAGGCAACAAACCGAAGAAAACAAAAACAGGTCAATATGCCACAGGCGAAGATGTGTTGAGTTATTTGGCCAACGAACATCAAATCGTAAAAGATATTTTGGATTGGCGACAATTGATCAAACTTCAAAATACTTATGTGGAAGCGTTGCCTTTGCAAGTAAGTTCGAAAACGGGTCGTGTGCACACCGATTATATGCAAACCGTGGCGGCCACAGGAAGATTGAGTTCCAACAATCCCAATTTGCAAAACATTCCCATCCGCACCGAAAGAGGTCGCATGATTAGAAAAGCGTTTGTGCCTCGCAATGAAGAATTTGTGTTGTTGGCAGCGGATTATTCGCAGATAGAATTACGGATTATTGCGGCATTGAGTGGCGAAGAAAACATGATCAAAGCCTTTCAAAATGGCGAAGACATTCACAAATCAACGGCTTCAAAAGTGTTCGATATTCCGCTAGAAGAAGTCACAAAAGAACAAAGAAGTCATGCAAAAACCGTCAATTTCGGGATTATTTATGGAGTTTCGGCTTTCGGATTGAGCAATCAAACTGATTTGACCCGTTCGGAAAGCAAAGACTTGATTGATGCCTACTATCAAACGTATCCGAAATTAAGAGCGTACATCAACCAACAAATGGAATTTGCCCGACAAAATGGCTTTGTACAAACCATTTTGGGTCGTCGTCGCTATTTGAACGACATTAATTCGATGAACCAAGTGGTGCGTGGCGCTGCGGAACGAAATGCTGTGAACGCCCCAATTCAGGGAAGTGCTGCCGACATCATTAAAATTGCGATGATCAACATTCACAAAAAACTGGAAACCGAAAATTGGCAATCGAAAATGCTGTTGCAAGTGCATGACGAATTGGTTTTTGATGTGCATCTATCTGAATTAGAACGCATTCAGCCCATGATTAAAGCTGAAATGGAAAACGCTATTGTTTTGGATGTACCACTCGAAGTCGAAATCGGCATCGGACAAAACTGGTTGGAAGCGCATTGAGATATTTTAAAAAAAAGTCAAATAAAAATTTTGTAGTCTCGTTTTTTTTTTTTTTTTCGCAGGTATAAATTTTAAATCTTTATACCATGAAAAAATTAAAAATGTTTGTTTTGTTGTTTATGATTTTTCTTTTCAGTTCTTTAACATTAGAATCTTGCTCGAGTAATGATGAATCTGTTTTAGATAACCAGAATCTATCTGAAGAGCTTTCTACAGAAAGTGATAATTTAGCTAGAAGTGGCGACCCTACATCTTTTCATCCAGTCCTAATTACATGGACTGAATGGGGAAGAACAAGTAAGGATTGTGATGGTAATGGATTATGTAACTTTCAGGTTGTTTGTTGGTGGTGTTGTACGGATGCAAATGGTAATGTCGTTCCTTGCAGATCTCAATCTACGAGCGTTAACTCAGCAATAGGAAGAATTTATAATGATACAAATTCAGGATATTTAACGATAAAATTAGACCCAACAGACAGTTATCATTTAAGTCTAATAAGCAACAGAGAAAGTCTTTACATAGACGAAGATTTAGAAAATTCTAATTTGGTTTTAATTGAAGGTGAATATTTATTTGATGAAAATATTGGTGAGTACGGTGGTTATGAAATTTCAGTCAGAAAAATATAAAAAAATTAAGGTTGGTTTCTACCAACCTTTTTTAATTTAAATAGTTATGAAAAACAAAACACTATTATTTTTACTATTACTTTTACTATCGGTTTTTATTTCGTGCATCAAGGTTAATGGTGATTTTAAAGGATTGTATAGTTATTATGAAAGTACAAATAAGTCGAATCCAGAATTGTTTGTCAAATTGAACTTATCTGATTCAATTTGCATGAGCAAGGTAGAAAACAATGATAAAATCTACATTGTAAATGGTGCTCAACTGAAAGAATGTCTAAACAAGAACAAAAAATCAATTGTTTATTTATGGAGTCCTAAATGTAAAAGCGAAGTTTGTTTTCCATTAGAAATCATTCAAGCTTTTTGTAGTAAAAACAATTTATCGTTGTTCATCGTTTCAGAATATTACGATGCTGAAATGATGGCTATCAAATACAATCTGGAAAGAAACATATTGGCTGTTGATACAAAACACTACAAAACAAATTTGGTTTCTAGCAATATAAATCGATTTATGAAAGATATTGATGCGGGTTTAGAACGTCAAATTGTTCATAGATATTTGTATTTTGAAGGCGATAGATTTGTAAGAGATTACCGTTCTATTTATGATTACAATCTTGATAATTAAGAGATTTTATAAACATTGTGACGATTTGCATTAAGGGATTGAGTAAAATTGTAAAACACAT
>JBEILV010000028.1:0-21687 GCA_040379105.1 Flavobacterium sp. | reverse complement strand
TGGACTTTTACTTTTTTCTTGGATATAATTGATAAATATCTTTTTGAAATAGAATACCGAAATTTAAAGACATTTAGGGTCTGACTTTATCAGCAGACCCTAACTATTCTTGAATTTCAAAACTTTTAGCTACTCTGTGCTCGAAAAAAACTTGCCAATTTTTTAAATCGTTAATTTTTTTGAAGGAACCGCTTCTTTGATAAGATCTGTTAGTTTTCTAAAATGTCATAATCCCCATCTATAAACTTCAATTTAAATCTCGGAAGGATACTTCCTTCTACAGTAATCTCGTTGAGATTTCCTTTCAATATGATTAATCTTCCTTCGAGCTCTTCCTTTGTTTCCTTAATTTTATCTTTTATTTTCACATATTCAAATGAAAAAATTTGCGTTCCTTTTTGGTTATTAACCATAGAATAAAAGGTATTTTCTTCGTCTTCCATCAAATGAGTGCAGTTGATATAGCAATTACTATTAAAAAGATGCGCAGGCATAATCATTTCTTTATCTTTAAGTTGCTTCGTTTTTTCTAAAGCTTCATTTTTTGTAATATTCCCTTCGTTCAACAATCCGGCAACAGTATAAATTTTTATGTATCTCAACACTTTTTTTTCATGATCCATGATTTCTACTTTTTCTGCGAAGTTCAATAAATTTGACGCTAATTTCTCAGCGTTTTGCCAATCTTCTTCGTTAAGGTTTTCTAATAATTCATTAAAATTAGTTTCAAAATTAGCAGTTGTTATCTTTTGAGCATAACTGCCTATTGTAAAAAATATTAGGATCAATTTCATTAGGTATTGTTTCATTTTTTTTCTTTTTAACTATTTTGAAATTTTAGCTATTCGTTCATTTCTATTGCGTTAATAAATTAAAAATCAATCTACTTGTTTTTTTATCTTCGGTAAATAAAAATTTACGGCTATACACATCAATAGTCGCTGTGCCTAATTGTTCAGCTGTATTTCCTTTTTCGCAAACAATCTTCCATTGAGACAACAACTGTCTTTTATAATAAATTTCACCATTAAGATTTGCTATATATTTGAAAGAGAGCAAACAAGCCATTTCAAAATCAGCGGTCTTTAAATCAGGATTTGTAAATTCTTTGGTTTTTGGATCCCAATAAGTAATGGTTACATTCATTTTGGCTTTTCTAAATAATTTGACGAGGTGTTTTTCAATCGTTGCTTTGGGCGGTGTTGTATCAAAAAGGCCCTCTAAAACAATCAATATTGATTTTGCCGTTTTTACCTCTGGTTTTAAACTATTTTCTTTTAGAAAAGCTCCCGCCTTAAATTTTTGTTTGTCTTGTGCATTCAAAGCAAAACAACTAAAAATGAATAGATAAAAGAATAATTTTTTCATTTGATTTTTATTGATCAACGATATATAATGAAACATAAAAGTTCTTAAAATTAAAACATTAAAATATAAATTTGAGTTCGAATGATGATTTTTTTGATAAAAACTGGAAAATTCAGGCATTTTATGTATCGGATTTCTTTTTAATAGGTTGAAGCTGTGGCAAATTGATGTGAAACTTAACCGCTAGCAATCGAATCAAGATGATTGAAAATGTTCCGACAATTTCTGATACAAACGTTGAAAATTGCAAATAAATACATAAAAAATACATTCCACCACCAATTACACACGCCAATGCATAAATATCTTTTCTTAAAAGCAAGGGCACTTCATTCAGCAACACATCTCGAATGACTCCGCCCACCGACCCCGTTATTGTTCCCATCACGATGCAAGCCAAAATCGGCAATCCTGCTTCAATACTTTTCGAAATTCCGACAATCGTAAATAATCCGAGGCCGATGGTATCAAATAAAAAAAGGGTGCTTCCTAATTTGAATAGCTTTTCTTTAAACAAAATAGTGGCCAAAAGTGCCAAACCCGTTACTGAAAAATAGGTGGCATCCACAATCCAAAACGGCGAAATATCTAAAAGCACATCCCGAAGTGTACCACCACCAATGGCCGTAACAAGTCCGATAATATACGCACCAAACCAATCTATTTGTTTGCCAGATGCAATCCTGATGCCGCTGACAGCAAAAGCAAACGTGCCTAATAGTTCTAATACGATGGTAAAGCTAATGTTCAATTTGTATAAATTTTAGAAGAAATGGAATCGTAAAAGTAAAATGAATAAACTGATTATCCTATGCTCGTTTTGATACAAATTTTGAAAAAATCAATACTATCAGCATTTTCTAAACAACTAAAATCACTACAAAACTGATTAATTCTTTTTTGAGATGCTATTTTTTTCTTTTGACTTCGTGTGATTACTTCGTGTAGCTTAGTGATTTACTTTGCGGAACTTTGTGGAATAGCTCTGGCACAAAACACACAAAGTAAAACACAAAAAACACAACTGTGAAGCATATCATCGAACACCAATAAGAAATAAAAGTCAAGTGAGATCAATTTAATGTGGATTATACAGCAAAAAATGGGCTATCAAAGATGATTCTTGGATGTGCCCTAAAAGTTCACAAACAAGTGGGTTGATATAGAAATTAAAACCGTTGAACAACTTACAGATGTAAACATGATTCAAGTATTATCTTATTTAAAATCATGTAATTATAAACTTGGTTTAGTATCAAATTTTTATGTAACAACGCTAAAAAATGGTATAAAAAGAATGATAAATTAATAGAGTACTTCAAACAAAATTTGACTTTGAGCGTCTTTGTAAACAAAATAAGATCGGAGCAGCAAAAACAAAATTGTAGATCGATAAAATGACTTAAAAAACCATTGAAAAATTAAATATTTTTTAAAAATTAGTTTCCTACAAGCCTATTTAAAAGGCTAAATTTGCAAACAAAAAAAGCATACAATGCGAATTAATCCGTCAGCCCAAGGATGGGTTTCCAAATTTTTTAGTTCCGTTCAACTGCACCGAGAATTTGAATGTTACGACGATGTTCATTTTTATTACAAAAGACGTGAAACGGGCTTTATTTATGGACATATTGTGTCGTTCGATTCGAAATTTGCCGAAGTAACCGACGATTTGAGCAAAGACGAAAAATCGAAAATAGCCTTGCTCAACATTCTCTTTAAAATGTATTTATTGCGAACAGAATCGCCTTCAACAGACGATTTTGTGAAGCAATTAGTGGCATTTTACGAACTGATTGATCCGAGCCGTGGCAATTTATTTTTCAGATATTTTTCGGGTACTTCGTTGCATGAACGCATTGAAAAACTGATTGACAACCGCATCCAAACCAACTATAATTTTATTGGCAAAAACTTTTCTAATATCTTGACCAACACCTTGTTGTTTATGGATATATTGGCATTCGATCATTTTTTATCTGGTAAAAAAGACATCCAAGACTATCTAACACAACTCGAAGCCGCGTTATTAATGGTGGTTGCTGCTGCTTTGAATGCGAAAATGAAGAAAACGAACCACGATGAATTGATTGCCAAAATGTTCGAATCGTCGGTTCGATACACGAAGTTTTCAGATTTTTCTCGAAAAGAAGCACTGAACTTTAAAGACATCAAAATGAACACATTGCTAGAAAAATTGTATTTGCTCGATTTGGTAGCCATGACAATTTACAGCGATGCGCTTCAAGACGACAATGAAACTGCTTTTGTGGTCAATGTGGGACAAAACATTGGCTTGTCGGAAGAAATGATTGCAACTTCATTAACATCGGTGCAAGCTTTCATCCATCAATACAAAGAAGAAATTCCGTATTTCAGCATGTCCAATCCAATTCAGAATTTCTATAATCAATCTTCGAACAGTATTCAAAAATTATTGTCGAGAAACAAACGTCGGATTTTGACCGAAGCCATGCAGAGCAAACAATTGGTCGTGCTTTTGGCGCAATCCACACAAAGAAGTTTGACCAAAGAAGAGAAAAAAGTAGTGAAAAGTCAGGTCATTGATATTTGCAAAACAATTCCATCATTGGCAATTTTTCTTTTGCCAGGCGGCAGTTTGTTGTTGCCCATTCTCATCAAATTCATTCCTACGCTGCTACCCTCTTCGTTCAATGAAAATTTACAAAACGAGAATTGAACCACAAACATAAGAAAATGGGCAATCATGCGTTTCAATTAAGTACGATTCGATGCGTGCTCTAAAAAAATGTATTTTTACAAAAATTTGAATTCCACCATGCGTTTAAAACTGATCCTCTCTTCTCTTTTATTGATTGTTTTGTTCAATGCTTGCCGCAAAGATTTTGTGTTTCAACCCAGCGAAGGCGGATTGGAATTTTCGAAGGACACGATTTATTTTGACACCGTTTTTACTAATATTGGTTCGAGCACTTACACTTTAAAAGTTTATAATCGAAGTAATAACGATATAAAAATTCCCATGATTCGATTTGGAAAAGGGATTAATTCTAAATACAGAATGACCGTTGACGGCATGGTGGGCAACAACAATCGAATTTTTGAGGGCGTTGAACTCTTGGCCAATGACAGTATGTTTATTTTTATTGAAACCACGGTTGACATTGCGGAAGCCAATCCTGAAACATTTTTATATACTGATTTTATTGAGTTTCAAAACGTGAAAACTGAAACACAAAAAGTAGAATTGGTCACTTTAATTAAAGATGCCTATTTTCTTTTTCCTCAACGAAATCAAGAAGGAATTTACGAAAGTATTCCCCTTGGTGAAGACCAGATTTATGGATTTTTTCTGGATGAAAACGACCCCGACAATGGCAACGAATTGATTTGGACCAACGAAAAGCCTTACGTTATTTATGGTTATGCGGCTGTTCCGCCCAATAAAACTTTACAAATTCAGCCTGGCGCGCGCATTCATTGTCATTTCAATTCTGGCATTATTGCCTACAACAATAGTACAATTAAAGCTCTAGGAAGTCCATCTTTGAATCCTGAAAATCCGTTGGAAAACGAAATTATTTTTGAAGGCAATCGACTCGAACCGGGTTTTAGTGATATTCCCGGACAATGGAATTTTATTTGGTTGACACAAGGCAGCACCAATCATGAATTTGAGCACGTAACAATCAAGAATGCCTCTTTGGGTCTTTATGTTACTGGACATACGAATTACAATAACCCAAATGCAGATGTTCGATTGCGCAACACACAGATTTACAATTGTTCCAATATGGGAATTTTGTCCTACACTGGTTATTTGTCGGCAGAAAACACCGTAGTGAACAACGCAGGTTTGGCAAGTGTGTCTTGTGCTTACGGCGGAAAATACTCCTTCAATCATTGCACAATCAGCAACACTTGGCCAAGTTCACAACAAGTGGCTTTGTTGATTTCTAATTATACCGAAGGTTTTGAACCGTTACAACAAGATTTAGTACAAGCCAATTTTCAGAATTGTATTATTTATGGCAATAATTCCATCAGTATGTTTTTGGATCGAGATGAAAATGCAGCATTCAATTTCAAGTTTGATCATTCATTGATTCGTTTTAACAACATCAACAATCAATTCACAAACAATCCTTTATATCAATTTTCAACAGACAACGAACGATATATAAATTGTTTGATTGCAACCAATTCGACCCTCAACAACCCACGATTTTTGGATGTAAACAATAACAATTTCAACATCAATAAAGCAACATCAGCGGCTGTGGAAATGTCGAATAGTCTGTTTTCTGGATTGGTTCCGTTCGATTTAAATCAACAACCACGCCCCACTCCACCTGCTTCACAAGCTGATTTGGGTGCGTATCAAGCAGTAGAAGTTGAGGAATAAAAAAACCTTTAGCACATTAACAAAGATTTAAACAATTCAAAAAATTTTAAAATATCAATGCATTTCACAGGAAATTTAGTTATCAAATCTCTTCATGATGGATGGCATGACAAAGATATTGTGATGCTTCACGCTTGTTTTCAACTTTTTATCAATTGTATTGAAGAAGAAAATCTTTTATCAGGACATATAAATTGGCTGCATGATGAAGAACATATCAATGCAAAACAAGAAATTGAAGCACTTTATAAATGGTGGAAGTTCAGAAAAGAGCTAGATGCGAACGAAAAAATTAACGGCTTGAACGAAAATCAATATTTAATTGATAATGAAATGCTTATTAGATTGATCAGCATAAGAAAGTACTTGTGGACTTGACGACAAAAAGTTTATTTGACGCAAAAAAGTAAAGTTTATGGTGATTGTTAATCTGTTTTTTTTACTTCATCAAATTGTTTTTTCATCGAGGAATTCATCGTTATAGTAGTTCGATATTGTAAAGTTCTTCTTTACTCGAAGGGCGGGATTTTCAAAACTATACTTCATTAGTAATACCGAACTTTCGGCTGTCACAAAACTGTCTGCAAAGTCCATCAACCTGAATATTTGCTGTTATTCTTGCGGCTTTTTTTCATTTATTAGTTGATTTTGTTCAAACTCATCAATTAATTTCTCGCATTCGTTTTGGTTAGAAAGAAATCTGTCGCTGTTACATTGTTCCTTAAAATAATTATAAAGGTTGTCAAACTTATCGCCAAAAACTGCTGTCCAAGATTGGTCTTGATTTTCTACAAGATGCAATTCATTTGCAGAAACAATTACTATGATCATTTCACCAGCCCTGTCATGTTTAATAATTGATTTCCAAAAGAGAAAAACGATTTCAATTTTTTCTTCGTCTAAATGCGTTACTTGTTCGTAAAGATATTCGTCTAAGTGTGTTTGTTCAATTTGAAATAGATTTCCGTCATCGTCAACTTGATTGAATTCAACTTTTAGGTTGCCACTGAGCTCAATTGTTAATGGAAATGAAATACTGTTGGATTTAATGGGCAAATTATTTCTATCAATTATTTTGTTGGCAAAAGTAAAGGTTGTGTAGTCGTTAAGCGTTAACCTAAACTTGTCAATACTTTCATTCACTTCAATGATTCGACTGTCGTGAAGTTTGCAAATCAAATATTTTTTTAATTTCCCAAGTCGGTTCGAATTATCGTCTAGGAAATTTGAATACTTGCTTATGTCAAATATTGGCTCATCCAATTCAATAAAGACATCAGCCAAAAATGGAGCAATGGTTTGAATATTTCTTTTTGCGTTCATTTATTTCCGTGTCTTTTTTTATGTTGCCGAATAACAGCTTTATAATTTTAACACCTATTTAAACTTCCTAACAAAAGTAGAATCGACAATATATCCTTTTTGATTTGTTCCTCCATCCACATATTCTTGCGCCAAAGATTTTTCTTCTAATTGTTGCAAATAGTATAACTCTTCATAATCGGGTGTGTATAAAGATTCTGAAATTTCGGCATCAGTCATTGGTCGTTCAGACTTCAGTACGCCTTCAAAAAATTCTATCATTTTTGGGCGTAACGATTTGATGATTTTTTCTCTTCTGTCTTTTATCCTTCTAATTTGAACCATACGTAAATAAAACGCTGTTGCCACAGTGAAATTTACGATGATAAAAAAAACCACCACCTGAATTACAAAAGGAAAAGAAGTAATTGTAATCCAAAGATGTTCGATGTAATTATAGATATGATCCATTTATTTTGGGTTTCTTTAACAAAACTTTGCAAATGTAGTTTTAAGTACTACTGTTTGAAAATATTTCTGCCAAAATACACAATTTCACGTCAAAAAGTTGATTATAAATTTGAAAAAATTGACGTGAAATCATGAATAAATGAGAATCCTTTTACATATTTCTTCGATATTGACCGCCAACTTCAAATAATCCGTTGGTAATTTGACCTAAAGTGCAATATTTCGTCGCTTCCATCAACATTTCAAACAAATTCTCATTTTGAACGGCCGCTTTTTGAATGGCTTTGATTTGTTCGTCCACTTTGATTTTATTGCCTTGATGCAATGCTTCCAACGTTTTGATTTGATTCAATTTTTCTTCTTCCGTCGCTCTAATTACTTCCATTGGCACTACTGTGGGCGAGCCTTTGCTGCTCAAAAATGTATTTACACCAATAATCGGGAATTCGCCAGTGTGTTTCAACATTTCGTAGTGCATGCTTTCCTCTTGAATCTTGTTTCTTTGATACATCGTTTCCATTGCACCCAAAACACCTCCTCTTTCTGTAATTCGGTCAAATTCCAGCAAAACAGCCTCTTCTACCAAATCCGTTAAAGTTTCAATGATAAAACTGCCTTGAATCGGGTTTTCGTTTTTCGCTAAGCCCAATTCCTTGTTGATAATCAACTGAATGGCCATTGCACGTCTGACTGATTCTTCCGTAGGTGTTGTAATGGCTTCATCATAAGCATTGGTATGCAATGAGTTACAATTATCATAAATGGCATACAATGCTTGCAGCGTGGTTCGAATATCGTTAAAATCGATTTCTTGTGCATGCAACGAACGTCCCGACGTTTGAATGTGATATTTCAACATTTGCGCTCGTTCATTGGCTTGGTATTTATTTTTCATGGCTTTTGCCCAAATTTTTCTAGCCACACGCCCAATGACAGCATATTCAGGATCGATGCCATTCGAGAAAAAGAACGATAAATTAGGTCCGAAATCATTGATGCTCATGCCTCTGCTCAAATAATATTCCACGTAAGTGAAACCATTGGCCAAAGTAAAAGCCAATTGCGTAATCGGATTAGCGCCCGCTTCTGCAATATGATAACCCGAAATCGACACCGAATAGAAATTTCGAACTTGATTTTTGATAAAATATTCTTGTACATCGCCCATCAATCGCAAGGCAAATTCGGTGGAGAAAATGCAAGTGTTTTGCGCTTGGTCTTCTTTCAAAATATCGGCTTGCACTGTGCCACGCACTTGTTTGAGCGTTTCGATTTTGATTTGTTGATAAACCTCAGTTGGCAAAACTTCATCGCCTGTAACTCCCAATAAAAACAAGCCTAAACCGTTGTTTCCAGCGGGTAATTCGCCTTGATATTTGGGTCTTTCAACTCCTTTGGTTTGATAAATTTGATTGATTTTTGCTTCTATTTCTGCTTCTAAACCATTTTGAGCAATGTATTTCTCGCAATTCTGATCGATGGCTGCATTCATAAAAAATCCCAACAACATCGGCGCAGGCCCATTGATGGTCATACTAACCGAAGTCATCGGATCGCTCAAATCAAAACCTGAATAGAGTTTTTTGGCATCGTCCAAACAACAAATGGAAACTCCCGCATTCCCGATTTTTCCGTAAATATCAGGTCTGTAATCTGGATCATTTCCATACAAAGTCACCGAATCAAACGCTGTTGAAAGTCGCTTGGCGGGCATGCCCTGACTCACATAATGAAATCTTCGGTTGGTGCGCTCGGGTCCGCCTTCGCCAGCAAACATGCGGGTTGGGTCCTCGCCTTCTCTTTTAAATGGATACAATCCAGCCGTAAATGGAAATTCCCCTGGCACATTTTCTTGCAAATTCCAACGAATCAAATCGCCCCAAGCTTGGTATTTTGGCAACACTACTTTCGGAATTTGCGAATGCGACAAACTTTCGGTGTGCGTTTGTATTGAAATTTCTTTTTCACGCACTTTAAAAGTGTAAACTGGATTTTTATATTTTGCTACTTTTTCGCCCCAAGTCACAATCGTGTTCCAATTGTAAGGATCGAGGTTCATTTTCACACGGTCAAATTCTTTTTGCAAAAGACCTAAAAACAGTTGCTTTTCCTCAGAAAAACGAGAAAAATCAGGCATTTCCAACCCAATATTATTGATTGAAATTTCACTGTCTGTAACTGATTCGATGGTTTTATAAAGTCCGTATAATTTTTGAGCTACTTCGGCTTGTTTGTTACAAACCAAGTCATAATTTCTATTGTTTTCGGCAATTTCCGATAAATAGCGGGTTCTGCTTGGCGGAATCACATAGATTTTTTCGCTCATTTCGTTCGTGATTTCGAACGTCGATTGCAAATCTACTTTACTGACTTCAACTACTTTGTCCATAATGGCTTTGTAAAGCGCATTCATCCCTGGGTCGTTGAATTGTGAAGCAATCGTGCCAAAAACTGGCATTTCGTCTGGATTCACATCCCATAAATTGTGGTTGCGTTGGTATTGTTTTTTCACATCTCTAATTGCATCCAAAGCTCCTCTTTTATCAAACTTATTGATGGCTACCAAATCGGCAAAATCCAACATGTCAATTTTTTCTAATTGTGTTGCTGCACCAAATTCGGGAGTCATGACATATAAAGAAACATCAGAGTGTTCTAAAATCTCTGTGTCTGATTGTCCGATGCCCGAAGTTTCTAAAACAATAATGTCATAATTCGCCGCTTTGATAATTTCAATTGCTTCGGCTACATATTTTGACAATGCCAAATTCGACTGTCTTGTTGCCAACGAACGCATAAAAACCCTCGAATTATTGATGGCGTTCATTCGAATTCTATCGCCTAAAAGCGCACCGCCTGTTTTTCTTTTCGATGGATCCACGGAAATCAATCCAATGGTTTTTTCTGGAAAATCAATCAAAAATCGTCGAACCAATTCATCTACCAACGACGATTTTCCTGCTCCGCCCGTTCCTGTAATGCCCAAAACAGGAATGTTTTTAACTTTATTTCCCTCATGAATTTGATCCAAATAAGGTTTTGCCAGCTCTGGAAAATTTTCAGCTACAGAAATCATTCTCGCCAATGCGCGATCGTTTTTGGTCGCCAACAATTCAAACTCATCTTGAATGACATCGCCCACCGGAAAGTCGGATTTTTGCACCAAATCGTTGATCATTCCTTGCAAACCCATCGCTCGTCCATCGTCGGGCGAATAAATTCTCGTGATGCCATACGCATGCAAAGCTTCGATTTCCTCGGGCAAAATCACTCCGCCTCCACCACCAAAAATTTTAATATGCGAAGCGCCTTTTTCTTGCAGCAAATCATACATATATTTGAAATACTCATTGTGCCCGCCTTGATAAGACGTCATCGCAATTGCGTTGGCATCTTCCTGAATCGCTGTGTTAACTACTTCTTCCACACTTCGATCGTGACCCAAATGAATCACTTCGCAGCCTGTCGCCTGAATGATGCGTCGCATAATATTGATTGCAGCATCATGACCGTCAAAAAGCGATGCCGCCGTTACAATTCTAACTTTATTTTTAGGGATATAAGGAACCGATGGATTCATAAAAAAGGTGTTTTTTAGTGGGCGCAATTTAAGGAATAATTAAAAATATATCGATATGATTGAAATATAATAATGAAACCCTTTTTTCGACCATAAAAATTACGAAAATCACAAACTAAAACCACAAACAACTCGATTTTGGTAATTACTTCATTTTTTTTTTGGGCGTTCCCCGCCAGAAAAAGGCGGGTCGGGTGTTCCGCTGTATCTTTTTTAGTGCGCCGATTGAAAAAATCGGCGCACTAAAAAAGGATGCCGCTGCACCCCCTAACGCAGGAGTAGTGAAAAATTTGAAAATCTTCTTAAAACTTATGCAACAAACAATAATCATTAAATAGATGAAAGAAAAAATGTCAACGTATGATAAAAATTTACGAGCTATGTCAACATTTCTCATTTCGAAGTAAAAGCACCATTATTAATTTAATCCAAAAGTAATCAAACTTACAACCCTTATATAATATTGATTTAAAACTATAGTTTCAAAAACAAAAAGATTAAATTTGCCAAAATTGTCAAGACAAAAATTTCAAGGAGATGAAAGAAACATTTGGAGAGTGCATTCACAAACTTAGGCCTGACAACCGCTTGACTTTGACTAAACTTGCAGCTGCGTTGGACATTGACCAATCTACACTTTCAAAAATTGAAAACAGAAAACAGAATTTTCCCGAGGATATTTTACCTAAACATTCAGCATATTTTAATCTTGACTTAAAGAAATTAGAACACGAGTATTTAAGTGAGAAAATTGCAGATTTAATTTATCTACAAGAGGAAACCAAATCATTATTCATAGCAGCCGAAGAAAAGGCAAAATATATCAGAACAATAAAAACTCAACAAGGTACAATCAAGTTTTAACTATGGTAGGAGCATCATTATTCTCAAGTGCAGGCATTGCAGAAACTTACTTTGAAGAAGTAGGAATAAACATTGTAGCCGCTAACGAATTGGTTAAAGAAAGAGCTGACTTATATCAGGCATTATATCCAAAATCTAAAATGATAGCAGGTAGTATTTTGGACGAAAATGTTTTCAAAACACTTGTGAAAAACACACCCAAAAAATTAGATTTTTTAATTGCATCACCGCCTTGTCAAGGAATGAGCGTTGCAGGAAAAAACAGGAATATCGAGCAAATGCTCAATGATGATAGAAATTATCTTGTTTTCAAAATCATTGATTTTATCAAACTAAAATCGCCAGATTTTGTATTGATTGAAAATGTTCCCACATTTTTCAAATTGGTTTTACCATACGAAAACCAACAATTTAAAGTTGTTGAAATTTTAAATCTTCTGTTTGACAAAGAATACAATATTGATGCGAATGTTTATGATGCTGCTGAATTTGGCGTTGCACAAAGACGGACAAGAGCAATTATAAAATTATACCGAAAAGACAAAAAATGGGGACAACCTTTAAAGTCTGAAAAGCCAATAACAGTAGAAGAAAAAATTGGTTTTTTACCAAGCATTGAAGCGGGTCAAAATTCAAAAATAAAATGGCACTTTGCCAGAAAGCATTCAGACAGCCACATTCAATGGATGAAGCACACACCAACAGGCCAAACTGCGTTTGACAATGAAAATTTTTTCCCTATAAAACCAAATGGAGAAAAAATCAAAAGTTACAAAACATCGTACAGACGAATTAATTGGGATGAACCTGCACCGACAATTACAATGCGTAACGATGCAATCAGTTCACAACTGAACGTACATCCAGGCAGAAAATTAAAAAATGGGACTTATTCTGATGCAAGAGTTTTGACACCCTTGGAACTTAAGTTGTTATCATCTTTACCGCAAGATTGGAATATTCCCGACAAAACCCCAGAATTGTTAATCAGAAAATGTATTGGCGAATGTATTCCGCCACTACTCATTAAAAATATTGTTGCTCAAATAAATCAATAATATGACTTTAAGAATTGATAGTAAAAAATGGATTTTGTATCGACACACACGAGACTTTGATAAACTTTGTGTGGTTGCAGAATTTTTGAAGTCGTACACTAAAACGGGAATTTCAACAGACGAAAAAACACAATTAAATTTAAAGTTACGGGAATTGGGATTGTATAATGAACGAAACCCTGATTTACCTCTTGATGCAATAAACCACAAAATCAACCAGCTTTCATATTATATGTTTGGCTATCAAGCCAAAGTTGACGAACAAGATAGATTTTTATTCAGTCCGCTTGGTAACTTGTTTTTGAAGCACAATAAAGACAAAGAAAAGGCGGCTAAAAAATTTCTTGTTATGCTATGGGCGGTTCAATATCAACATCCACATAGCGGAACTGATAATGAGTTTCAACTTTATCCATTTCGTTTGATTTACAAACTTCTTTCAGAGCCAAAACTTTCAAATAAACTTTATGCTTTTGAGGTTGCTTATTCGGTAGTTTTTCTAAAAGAAGCAACGACAACTACATACAAAGAATTAGCAAACGAACTATTGGTATTAAGAAAACTTACGGATGAAGAACTTGCTGAAAAATTTCAAGAAGATAGACACGCCTTTGTAAATTCGGCTTATGAATGGGATTATTACGTTTCAAATTTGTTTGAAAGTGCTGGTGTTTTAAAGAAAAAGGACGGTGTGATTTTTACGAAATTACAACACGGAAATACGAATACTTTCAGAAAAATAACACGAAACGAATTTTCAATTCCCGAAAACCTAAAATCATTAGTTGAACAATTGGAAAACGAATATTCGTTTTTAGAAAAACCATTACTGCTTAATGACCCTGAACGTCTGAAAATTGATGTTATCAAAGAAATTTACAGTTTCTATCCGAAAACACTTTTGGTTGAAATTGGCGAAGCTGTTGACGACTTCAAATTTGAATTGCTTAATCTTCCAAAACTTATTGAGCAGTACGCAAATAACAATGACGGTGCAGAAGCCGATCTTTTTGAAGATGCTTTGGCAGATGGGTTCAATATGTTCCACAATATAGAAGCACAAAAAATTAGCGGAGCTGGAAACACAGATTTAGAATGTTTATATATCCCAAGAAAGAAAAAATTTACTGTTGAAGCGAAATCAACTAAAAACAAACTTTCAAGCGTAAACGCAGGAAGACTTGCAGGACACAGAGAAAAAATTGGAGGTGCTTACACTATCGTTGTAACACCAAGATACGTTCCTGCGGTGCTTCAAGATATTCGCACAAGCCCAATTGTAATCATTCGTGCAACTACTTTTTCAGAATATTTGTACAACTGTATTGACAACGACATAAGAGAAATAGACTACGAGGATTTTGACAGTATCATCGTCAATAATCTTGGAAAAGATATTAGTAAAAACATCTCGGACTTGACGATTTCAAGGTTCGCAACACAAAAATAAAACTTGCTATGATTACAATTACAAGAGAAGATAATATGGAATTAATGGCAAGGTATCCCGACAACTATTTTGACCTTGCCATAGTTGACCCGCCTTATGGAATTTTGAATAAAACCAAACGAGGAGGAGACCATAAGTTTAATATGTATGAATATAGTCAATGGGACGTAAAACCCGATGACGAGTATTTTAATGAGTTATTTCGTGTTTCAAAAAATCAAATTATTTGGGGAGGAAATTATTTTGGACAACTTTGGCAAAGAAGCCAGTACAATAAAGGATTTATAATTTGGGACAAAAAACAACCTGAAACACTAAATAATTTTTCAATGGCTGAAATGGCTTGGTCATCATTAGACAAGCCTTCAAAAATTTTTGAATACAGTGTAAGAAAAAACAGAAACAAAATTCACCCGACACAAAAACCCGTTGAACTTTACGAATGGCTTTTAAAAATGTATGCTAAACAAGGCGACAAAATTTTGGACACACACTTGGGAAGCGGAACAATTGCAGTTGCTTGTTACAATGCAGGGTTGAGTTTAACTGCTTGTGAAATTAGTGAAACATACTATCTAAACGCCTTAGAAAAAATTAAAGAAGCTGTTCCAGAAAGCGCAATACATACTAATGATTGTGATGCCTTTTCTTTGACATTTCCTGAACAGAAAAATTCAAAAAATGGAATGCAAATCCTATACAAAGAACACGTTGAACAACTGAAATTATTCAAAGAAAGTAGAGCAAAATATTATCCAAGTACATTATAATTAACCAACACATTTAGTGACACATTTGCAGTTTTTCCAACCGCAAAAGCCTAGCAAAAAAAAGCAAACAGCAACCTAGTAAAAGCGCCCAAACAAACACTAAATGATAACAAACCAAAACGACAGAAAATAAAGACGAATAGTGTTAGCATCCGATAGGCAAAAGCATTTTCGATTGTTAAATTTTCCTAGAACTTTGCATCAAGTTTAGTACTTTCATACAGCTCATTAATTCAAAATCTGCTTCTTCACTAAGAACTAAAACTTTAAAATTACTATTCAAAACCTAATAATTCGTAATATTCAAAAATTCGCTTTCATTTAAAGAATATTATATTTGAAAAAATTTAAAATCGATTCTTATGAAAAAATACATCGTTACCGCATTTGTCGCTTTGTTCTTCGTGAATTGCGCTGAAATGCAACAAATTGCCAATCAACTTCCTCAAAATTTTCCCATGAATCAAGCCGATATTGCTTCGGGTTTGAAAGAAGCGTTGCAAAATGGCATCGACAAACAAGTCACAAAACTAACCGCCACAGACGGTTTTTATAGAAATGAATTGGTAAAAATTATGTTGCCCGAAGAGCTCAAAAAAGTGGACAGTCGCTTAAGAAGTTTGGGGTTGTCGAGTTTGGCTGACGAAGGACTTTTGATGATCAATCGAGCGGCAGAAAACGCAGTGAAAGAAGCCACGCCTATTTTTATTGATGCTATCAAACAAATGAGCATCAATGATGCGCAATCTATTTTAATGGGACAAGACAATGCTGCTACATCTTTTTTGCAAAAAACCACCAACCAATCGTTGTACAACAAATTCAAACCCATCATTGCGTCGTCTTACCAAAAAGTGGGTGCAGACAAAGTTTGGAATTCCATCATTTCTAAATACAACACGATTCCGTTGGTTGAAAAAGTAAATCCAGATTTGACTGATTACACCACCAAAAAAGCCATGGACGGCGTTTTCACGATGATTGCCATCGAAGAGAAAAACATTCGCAATATTGTTTCAGCCCGAAGTTCAGAATTGTTGCGAAAAGTGTTCGCCATGCAAGATTGATCCCATTTTGTTAATACGAAATTAAGAGAATGCAATCCTTTTAGTTAACAAAACGATAAATTGTAATATTTTAATTATCAGACAAATATAAATAACACTCTCTTAACATAACTCGATTTAAAACTTTAGATATTTGCAGTGTTAGAGAAAAACATTTGTTTAGTTAGAGTTAGTTAAAGAATGACCGACATTGAAAAGTGTCGGTTTTTTTATGCGTTTTTCTGAATAAATCCTACCACTACTTCATTGAAAATCAAAGGTTGTTCCACGTTTACTACATGTCCGCAATTTGTCACCACAAAAAGCTGAGAGGCTTTCGCATGCTTTTGAACAATTTTTCTGATGGTTGGCAAAAACATATAATCTTCTTCTCCCATGATGTAAAGCGTCGGGATTTCGAGTTCTACTTGTCTGAACCAACGCAACAAAGGATTGATTTCGGCAGTCAATTTGAACCAACGAATGAACTCTTTTTGGTATAATTTTTTGGCTTCGTTGATAAAAAGCAATCTTGATTTTTTGTGGTTTTTCTTGGGCATGATGATAAAAGCAAAAAATCGATACAAAACCAAATAAGGCAACACATACTTGAAAATATTACCCAATTTCATTAAAATTTGCGAACGAAAGTTCATTTTCATAATCGCACCGCCCAAACTCATCGTCTTGACCAATTCAGGATGCGTTTCGGCCAATTGTCTGATCACAATCGTACCTAAAGAAATGCCGACAAAATGTGATTTCGGAATTTGTAAATGTTGTAAAACTTCCAAAACATCATCGGCAATCGTTGCGAAAGTATATTTTTTGGAAACTGCCTGTTTGAAGATGTTTTTGCTTGCGCCGTGACCTCTTAAATCAATCAATAAAACATTGAAATGCGCCTGAAAAGCACGAATTTGTTTGAACCAAATGGTGGAACTTCCGCCAGCCCCGTGAATAAATGTGACCCACTCGGTGCTTTCTTTATGTTTGTAAATGGTATGCGCTATCACAAAAAAATAAATTGAGTGTAAAAATACATCTTATTTTCAAATAACAACCTTAACATTTATTAATGAAGATTTAATGATTTAAAAACCTACTTTTGCCTTTTAAAATTATAAAAATGAAAAGCATACTCAGACAAGCACAACAAATATTTTCTATAAAAGAAGAATTCAAATCTTTATTTTCAAAGAAAAACAACGAGAAAAAGACTGAAAACAAAGTGGTTGTGAAAGAAAAAGTAGCGCAACACGAAGAGGAGTTAATGGAAGTTTAAAAAGAACTTTGAAGTTTTTTGAAATAATCAAACGCTTTTAAAAGCCGACTTCCATACCAAGAAAACATTTCGCCGTCCACAAAAATAGTGATGGCATGATGCGAAAATCTACCAATTTCAAACGCATGTTCGTCCTTAAAAGGAAATGGTTCCGACGACAACAATACCAAATCAGGATCGCCATCGATTCTGATTTTTTTTATTTCAATTTCTGGATAACGCCCGACAATGCTTTTATGATTCGCATAAATATTCTCAAACTTGTTGATTTTTAGCAAACTATCTATAAAAGTGTTTCTTCCAACCACCATGTAAGGATTTGCCCAAATAAAATAAGCCACCTTTTTCACAGGTTTTTCTTGCATAAAATGCTCAAAATCGGTCATTGCAAATCGAATTTTATCGCACCATTTTTGCGCTTCCGTTCTTTTATTGAAAATTTGACCAAAATCTGCAATCATTTGCAAACTATCTTCAACGGTTTGAATATCCGTCACCCAAACGGGACAAATGTCTCTTAACATTTCCACCATTTCCAGCGTATTTTCCTCTTTGTTGCAAATAATAACGTCGGGCGAAAGGGCTTTAAATTTTTCAAACTTCACGTTTTTGGTTCCTCCAACAATGGTTTTTGTAGCTTTCAAATGTTGAGGATGCACACAAAATTTAGTGATTCCAACGATTGAATCTTCCAAACCCAAATCAAACAATAATTCGGTTTGAGAGGGAACTAAGGAAACAATGCGTTTTGGCGGATTTTCGAAATAAAACTCGGCACCTTTTCCTTCGATGAATCGTATGGGTGATTTTTCAAAATTCATTTGCTTCTTGTTTGTTTTGAAAACCAAAAATATCATTAATAATGCTTTTGCAAAAGATTTAGCAAACAAATCATCGCTCGGTTTCTTCTATCATGTCATGCCTAATTAAATCCAGCAACTATAATAAAAATGCACGCCTACATGAATTGACAAACTTTCACGCATTTACTAGCGATGATTCGAATTGAATAACCACCTATTTATTTGAAATGATCTTTAATGCATGCTAAAAAACAAAATATGGATCGTCCAATAGAGAAGAAAATCAAAGAAGCGTGATGCTGTCAATCAATAAATTGAATTTTTCGTTGGTTTTATTGCCAATTAAAAACGTGATTTCCGAGATAAAATCGTGGTCAAAATTGGGTAAATCCAACTTTCGGCCTCTAAAAGAAGGATACATTTCTTCCATTGAGATTTCGATGGTTTGCCAATCGCCTGTTGTTTCGAAAATTAAGATATAAGAATAACTCACCGATGGATTCGGCTTGATTCTACATTGATAAGACTTTCCATCGCCTTTGATTTTAAGAGAGATCCGTTTTTTTGCGCCGATTGTGGTTGGGTCGAAAGAATATCGAAGTGAAGAAAATCCACCATTGTTTTCAGTAGAGACTTCGCCCGAAAAACGTCCGAAACCATCTGGGTCAATCGAGAAATTGCCTTGAGAAACACCACCCATGACGCGATCGTCTATGATGTTCCAATTTTTAAAATCTTTGTTTTCGCTAAATTTAAATAGTAATTTTTGGCCTTGCATAGATTGAAAAGTAATGAGTAAAAGTGTGAAAAGAATGACTTTCATTATTTTGAGAATTTATAAAAAACAAAGCTACGTTATTGTAATTGATAAGGCATCATTGGAAGACGTTTATCAATAAAACTTTATTGTTTTATAAAACCATTTTTAAAACACATTTAAAACGGGAATAAGCATATTAAATCTCAAAAAAAGTCAAACCTGCCAAATATTGATTCATTTTATAAAATAAGAAAAACTGCCCGAGGGCAGTCTTTCAGTAATCACCATCAACAAAACCAAACTAAGTTTAAAGATTGTTGGCTTCAAGAACAATCATATTTCCTGGATATTGTGTTTTTGCATCGTCTTCGGCGGTCACAAAAATTCTTTTGGGTTTGGTGGCGGATACAGTTTCAAATTTCACGTGTAGTTTGGATGTTCCAACGATTTGCCCAATGTTGTTGGGATAGTTTTCGTCAGATTCTAACCACACGACGTAACATTTTTTTGGCGGATTGAGTCGTTCTGGTTCGGCTAAATATGAAATTTGAATTTCGATGTTATAGTTGTTGTTTTGGTCTTTATTTTTGTTTACTACGATTTCTCCCCTAGCGGCAGGCACGACCGAAGAAGTTTCGAAGCCTACTTTTTTTGAACAAGAGGAAAGGTTGACTGTCAGTAAAATCAACACTAAAAAGTAGAAAACTTGTTTGAATGGGCTGTAAATTGTTGGCATGTTCTTAGTTTTTCTTGTTGTCGTTTGCCATTTCAGAAATAGATTTACCTACTTCGTCCATCTCGTTGTTGAAATCGTTTTTAAACAATTCCCATTTTTCTGAAGTTCCTTGTTCATAATCTTGAATTTTGGCTTTTAAGGTTGCATTTCTGGCTTCCAATTCTGCCAATTTTTTCTCGTTAGACAATTTGTTGGCTTCCTTAGAAGATTTCAAATTGGCTTTCATCTCGTCGATGCGTCTTTGATTTTCGAGAATTTTCAAATCGATATTGTATTTGAAGTTGTTGTAATCGGCCACAGAATCTAACCTAGATTGTTGTAAATCAATTTCTGCATCCACAACGTCTTCTCGTGCTTCTTCCAATTCAGTTTCATTTTCTGTTGGCGAGTCTTTACAACTTACGAACAAAAAGCTTAGAAATGCGACCATTAGGGTCATTTTTAATAAATTTTTCATGATTGTTGATGTTAAAAAATTATAATTGTGCAATTTTATTTTTCAAAGAGGTCGCAGCATTGATGCCACTTTCTTTTAAATATTCTACTTCGCTGTTCACTTTTTTCTGCATGTCATGAACAATTTTTTCTGCCTCAGAAACGATTTGTTTTCTGGTTTTTGTGCCTTTTCTTGGGGCAAATAATACTCCCAAAGTGGCTCCTGCTAAAGCACCAATTACAAATGAACCGATGATTTTTCCTGTGTTGTTATGATTTTCCATTTTTGTTGTTTTTAAAATTTATAACCTAAAGTTGCTTGATAAAAAATGTTTTTGTAACGTGGTGTCGTATTGTTTCCGTCGCCATCATTCTTTTGAACGTCCCAACCTGCACGAAGCCCGACTACGAAATGATCGAAGTTCAAATCTGCTCCGCCCACAAGTCCGAAAATATTTTTACGTAAATTGCTGTTATCATATTCCTGAATTTGTTCAGAAGTTAATGTTCCGCCCGTAAATTTGTCGGTTTGTTTGGTCAAATAAGAGAATTGGGGTCCGAACAAAATCGAAACATATTCAATTGGTTTGATAGACAAAAGAATAGGCACTTCAATAAACTCTGTGGTTCTTGTCATTTCATAGTTTCCGCCCAAAAACGATCCTGTGGCTTTGTAGTCTTTTTGTGAATACAGAATTTCTGGTTGGATTCCGAAAAATTTTCCTAAAGGAATCACAACAAATGCCCCAGCTGCCAAACCGAATTTGCCATCGGCTACGAAATCTTCGCCTTCTGAGTCGTAAACGTTCGAATAATTTCCGCCTACTTTGAATCCTAATGTCAAGTTTTCACGATTGTCTGTTGTGGAAGTTAACTGCGCTTTCATACTTGTTGTTCCGAAAGCGACTAATGCGATCATAAAGATCGCTTTTTTCATAATTTTAATATTTAATATTTGTTTGTAATCTGATGAAATCTTTTTTAAACCTAAAATGCTTGCATGGAAACAGTTTCAAATTTTGATTTCATTTTCTTTTTAATGGATGAATATGTGTGGTATTATATGGTGTTTTTAAATTCTCGAACCTTTAATCAATCGAAGTAAAATAGCAACGACGGCGATGACCAATAAGATGTGAACAAGACTCCCAGTGTTGTAAACGAAAAATCCTAAGGCCCAAGCGATGATTAATACGACCGCGACTAGATAAGTAAATTGCTCATGATGACTATGTTTTAATATTTGTTTAATGTTTCTTTTGATGGGTCAAAGGTAGGTTGAGGGTTGAAGTGATATGTTATAGATTCAATTTTAAGAATTATAGATTTACCACTTTTAGAATTTGATGCCTTTTTAGACAGAAAAACAACT
>JBEILV010000027.1:0-21763 GCA_040379105.1 Flavobacterium sp. | reverse complement strand
GTTGAGTAATCCCATATCGCTCTTCGACAATAGCATTAAAAATACCATAAAATTTTGAGTTTAAAACCCCAGGCGAAACCCTATCATTTACAATAGTTGCGGTAGGAATTACTTCAAAACTCCAGCCTCTGTTATTTTGTCGGTCGGCGACTTGTTTGTCAAAATAATCATTATCCGTAGGTACAAAAATAATTTTGTTGGTTTCAATATCACTAAAAACGTAGCCGTAATTCAACGCATCGGTTTTGTAATGCCTTTGATGTGGCATTCTTAAAATTCTACCTACGGTTTGAATACCAAATTCAGTGCTATTTACTTTTCTATAACTAATTAAAATAGTGGCTCTTGGACAATCCCAACCTTGCGCAATGGCTTGTTTAAAAATAAGTACATCTTGAAAACCGTTCATGTCTTCTAACCCATCTTTGTTTCTTTCGCCTGACAACCATACTGCAAGTCGTCCGTTGTTGGTAGAAATGTTGTATTCTACATTCAATAATCCCTCTAATTCTAACCGCAAACTTTTATCTTCTTCATCCATCGTGGGGCTGTCCGAAGGCAATTGTATCAATATTAAAGGATTAATTACGTTTTTGCCCAATTCTTCATCAAACATTGTTGCCAATTCTTGTTTTTTCGCAAAAGCGGTTCGCAGCAAATGAATATTTAGGTTCTCGCCGCTTTGTTGCTTTTTTGGGTCAAGCCCAATGTTTATGCGTACTCCTTTTTTAATCATTTGCTCTTCGATCACTTTTTTTCGGGAGATGGAAACCGTTCGTTGCGGACGCTGAAATGTGGGTGTGGCTGTTACCATAATCTCGGCATTGGCACCAATAAGTTTTCGTACTGCAATGGCTTGTGGTCCTGAGAAAGCACTCAAATGTGCCTCGTCAATAACCAATATAATTTTTGTATCCTCGTCTTTTGTGTTTTCTATAAGCGTTTCTAAATTGGTGTTGGTTTCGTTTTCTCTACGCCACAATCCTTTTACTTTATCGACTGAACTCCAATTGATAAACAACAAATCTTTGTGATTGAGAATGGGATTGCCAGACAAACTACTCAAATCAATACAATGCAGTTTGTTTGCATCGGCATACATTTTTTGTAATGCTTTAAAACTTTGAATGTGTAGCGTGTTTGGTGCAAACCAAATAAAAGCTACACTGCCATTGGCACCAGGTTGCATTGGTAGTTCCTCGACAATTCGCTCAATAAGCGATGCCATCATTACGGTTTTGCCAGAACCAGTGGGAGCTTCGAGCAATATTTTGGTTTGCAGTGTTAACTCTTGCAAAGCATCAAAAGTGAGTTCGAGCAAATTATCGACGGCTTTTTCTTGAAATGGTTTTAGTACAAACATATTATTTTACGATTCTAAGTTTTCTATTTCGGTTGTAATAGCTTCTAATAATTGTTTTTCGGTAGGCAAATACAATTCATATTTACTGGCCAAAATATTCGTATTATTTTCGGGTAAACTAAATTTTACTAATGTGTCATTTTTATCGGCACAAAGCAATATGCCGATACTAGGGTTTTCGTGTTCTAATTTTTGGGTTCTGTCAAAATAGTTCACATACATTTGTAATTGTCCAATATCTTGATGCGTAATTTTTTTGGTTTTAATTTCAATAATTACAAAACATTGCAGTATTCGATTATAAAAAACCAAATCCACAAAAAACTCATCATCTTCCAACAAAATGCGTTTTTGACGCGCTACAAACGAAAACCCATTGCCCAATTCCAGTAAAAATTCTTGCAAATTGGTAATAATAGCACTTTCTAAATCTTTTTCGTAATAGGCAGTTTCTCTTCGTAGTCCTAAAAACTCCAGTGTCATTGGGTCTTTGATAATTTCTTTGGCTTCGCTTGGCATTTTTTCGCCTTTGGCAACTGCCAAAACACTTTCTTTGTCGTTGCTCAATAATAGTCGTTCATATAAACTACTGTTGATTTGTCTTTCTAATTGTCTGGAAGTCCAATGATTTTTAATGCTTTCTGCTATATAAAATTCTTTTTTATCAGCATCGCTTATCCGAGAAAGCAAGCGATATTGTGTCCAATTCAATTGCGAACGCAGTGCGTTCGCAATTGGAAATGCTATATAAAATTTTCGCATTGTTTCTAATTGTCGAATACCAAAACCGCTACCATACACAGGCTCTAAATTTTGAGACAAATATTTGTTGATATATTTCCCATAAGTTGCACGTTCTTTTCCCTCTTGTTCTTCCTCTACAATGTATTTGCCTATTTCCCAATACATCAGTGTGCGATGATGGTCTATGGAACGAACTGCATTTTCTCTGGTTCGCTCAATAACCAATCGTATTTTTTCTACTAAATCTTTATTTATTAACTCCAGCATAATTCTCTATTTTGAATTGCGAACGAGCCTCGTTCGCAATTGTAACTTTCTTGTTTTTTAATTACTTATAATTACGTCCACACTGCGGTCGAAATTATAAATTTCTTTATTTTGAATTGTGAACGCAGCTCGTTCACAATTGTAATTCATTGCTATGCAATGAATTAATCCTCCAGCGTTGCTGCCTCATCAAATAAAGTGGTTTCTCCTGCTGCTTCATCGGTGGGCGTTACTATGGCAACCCGTTTTTTATCTAATTTCAAGGTTCTAAACGTGGCGCGATAGGCGTTATAGATGGCTTCGGGCAGTGGTACAGCATCTACCAAGTCAGAAACATCAAGAAAATCACTGACCAAAGTTTCGGTTTCTGGGCTAAAACCATAGAGTTTAATTTTTTGGGTAGTAACCATAGATTTTACGTGTGTTTTTAGTGTGTCACAAACGTTGCCGAGGTTTCGACTGTAATAAACTACAATCAAAAACTTGCCTTGATTATTACTGAAAATACGACAATCACTGGGGTTAAATCCTTCGGTTTGGGTAATATCGGTATAACAATCTTCTTTAATGCAAAGCAAATCAGTACTAAGATTAGTAAGCAAGCGGTTGTTGCTGTCGGACTTGTTGCTTGGCACAAACTCGCTTTTGTAATACCTTAAATTATTATTTTTTAACCCCTCCACAGCAACTCCTTTGGCATTCGTATAACCTTGAATGACTCGTTTGTTACGCTCATAAGTTACTTCCTCACAAATGTTATTTTCGTTATTGGTTACTAATATACATTGCCTGTTACCGCCATCTTCGGCATTCAGTGCCATGGTGGCGTGAAGCGTGGTGCCTGAACCTGCGAAGAAATCGAGGATAGAAGTTCCAGAACTTTTTTTTGTAGAAAGCTGTAATATTCTATCCAATAAATTAATAGGTTTAGGATTTGTAAAATCACAATTAGGAATTATTTCTTTTAGTAATTTGGTTCCTTCTGTTGTAGTTCCAACGTCATCCCACCAAGTTGTTACGGCTTCTTGATTATTTTCCAATGCTTTAGATAAAAAATACTTTCTACCTAAAGTACTTTTTCTCTTAACTATTTCTCCATTATCATATAATTCTTGCATTGTTTCTTTAGAATATCTATAATAACCAGTAACGTCTAAAAATTCATAGTACGGATTACCTTTTCTTGCGCCACCAGGACCATCAACTGGGTTTATTTTATATGGTCCTCTTGGATCATTATCAGGGTTTTTGAATTTAGATACATCTACTTCTTTTGTTAGTCTAAAATCATTTTTTCTTTGAAATATATTTTGAAAATTTTTAGAATAAACCAAAAGAAAATTATGGTTTTGAGATATAATTAAATCATTTGATATTGAATGCCTTGATTTTTGACAAATATTTCCAATAAAGTTTTTCTCATAAAAAATTTCATCACATAATAACTTCAATTGTGATTGTTCGTTATCATCAATTGAGATAAAAATTAATCCCTCCTCTTTCAATAATTTTTTTGCTATTCTCAATCTTTTATCCATGTACGAAAGCCATTTTGAATGCCTATATCCATCATCCCTATTTATGTAATTATCATTATACCAAAAATCATTATTCCCCGTATTATAAGGCGGATCAATATAAATCACATCAATTTTGCCTTCGTGGGTAAAGGTCAGAGCAGTAAGAGCGTGCAAGTTGTCGCCTTCTATTAAAATGTGGTTAGGCACTTCGCCTCTCGACTCCGCTCTAGATGACTCGCTCAGTGTAACATCCTCATTAATAATTGCTTTTTCTTTTACTTCCTTTAGAACTGGTAAATTTTCTCTCAATTGTTCTTCTACGGCTTCTGGTTTGTCTTCCCAAACCAAACCGTATTTCTTTTTGGTATTTACTAGATTGATTAAGTAAGCACGTTCGTCTTGCGTAACGCCATCGAGTTGTTTTATTTTAGCAATGAGGTCTTGTTTGTTCATGGTTTTTTAGGAAACTATTTTGTTGAGTTGAGAGTTACTATCATAAGGCACTTTTCCAGAAGGCACCACTTTTGAAGCAGGATTTAAATGTGTTTCTTGATCGTCAAAGAAAATATGTGCTCCGAAAGCTTCAAGAATTTTATCTTTAGGCAATCCGCCTAAAAAATAAACTTCATCTACATATACATTCCATTTGCGTAATGTTTTTATCACTCTTTTGTGTGATGGTGCGTTTCTAGCTGTAACAATTGCCAACCGTAAGGGCGAATCTTCTATACGCATGGGTAAATGTTCTTGGATTTTTGAGAGTTTAACTAATAGTTTAGCAAAAGGACCTTCGTTTAATGGGTCGTCTTCATGCGCTTTTTCATATTGATGAAACGATTCCATCCCTTCTGTTTTATATCGAAATTCCGATTCATCTGAAAATAGAACAGCATCGGCATCAAAAGCTATTTTTACTCTAGCATCTTTAGGTGTAAACGTTGTTGGTGGTGCATACAACAAAGCCGCCGCACTTTGTTTACTATCAATTACCGCTTGCACATCTTTAGCATCTTTAGATAAGAACAAGTCCACATCATAAGCGTCAATGTAGGGTGCTAATGGTTCTCCACCAGTTAAGACAACTCTGGTAATGGGTAATTGATACTCTTCAATAGAATTTAATACCCGCATACCTGTTTCTGGACTATTTCTCGACATTACAACCACTTCAACAATTTGCTTATTGGCAATTTTATTTAGCTCTAATAAACTTTGTACTAAATAAAAAGCTGTGCCACGTTCTAAAAGTGTGTTTTCATGTTCTAGCTGGTAAGCTCTAAATGCTTCAATATCTTGGTCGTCAAAAATCTGATTCTCAACTTCTAAATTAAATAAAGCTCTTGTTGAAACTCCAACTACCAATATTTCTGAAAAGTCTGTGGGCATGTATAAATAGGTTTATGTTAAATATAAAGTAATCCGTACTAATATCACAATATTACAAATAATCTTTCAAACAATCATAAAAAAAATCACCTTACTAAAAACGAATTTGTTTTTTGTATTCATCAATCAATAGATTAGAAAAATGTTTTTATTTTAATCTGACCAATTTTAAAAGACATTTGCGGTCAAGTTCAAACGTTTTTCGAAGCTCAATTTTCTATTTTGTTTTTTCAAAACATGAAATCTCACCCCCTCCTCGAAAACACAATTTGCGTAGGGCTCATCTGCGCGGTGTTTTCGTATTTTATACCCACAAAAGCAATCATCTAGAAGCGCATAAAATTGACCTAAAAATTCAAGCATCCACAGCAAGTTATGAAAAGGATGTTTTTATGGACAAAGCGATGGATTTGTTGAGGAAAACGAGATAATTACTTCATTTGATTTTTAAAAAAATACTTTCCGATCATTTTTTTGAGTCAAATCCATTTTCAAAATTTGAAGCTTACATCCTTAAACCGATTTTTTAATGACAGCATCGAATGTTAATTTTCGTTCTACACTTGTAGAATAAAAAATATATTCTACATTTGTAGAGCAATTTAAATAAACAAAAATGCAACTAACAACTAAGGAAGAACAATTGATGCATCATCTTTGGAAACTAGAAAAGGCTTTTTTGAAGGATTTGATAGAATTGTATCCTGATCCCAAACCAGCAACAACAACTGTTGCAACGCTCTTGAAAAGAATGACTGACAAGCAATTTGTGGGTTATAATATGCAAGGTAACACGAGGATTTATTTTCCTTTGGTTTCAAAGAATGAATATTTCTCGAAGTATATGAATGGATTGATTAAAAACTTTTTTGACAATTCTGCATCACAGTTTGCTTCGTTTTTTACGACCGCAACAAACTTGACAGAAAAGGAATTGAAAGATTTAAGAGCACTTGTGGAAAATGAACTAAAAAAGAAAAAGCATGAATAGCTATCTACTTGAATCGACCTTCAGTCTCATTATTCTGTTGGTTATGTATCATTTTTTTATCGAAAAAGAAAAAATGCATCATTTCAAAAGGTTTTATCTTTTGTTTACAATCGCCTATTCGCTGCTTGCGCTTCTATTTACATTTACGATAGAAAATGATTTAGACGCTTCTTCAATTCCGGTGCTTCCTTTTTCTAAAATGATTATAAACCAAGAAATTGCATCAAAACCTATTGATTTTTTGGGACCTCAACTTTTGCTTTTGGTTTATATGTTCGTTGTTGTTGTTTTATTGTTTCGATTTGTTAAAAATATCCTTCGGCTGTTTAAATTGATTCGGTCTAACGAAAAAGTCATGTATCAAAATTCAACTTTGGTTTTGATGCATCAAGAAACGATTCCACATTCATTTTTAGAATACATTTTTCTAAACAAAACAGCCTTTGAACAAGGTAAAATTGAAAATGAAATTTTAGACCATGAAATGACGCATGTCCGTCAAAAACACACGTGGGACATTTTGATAATTGAGGTTTTAAAAATTATATTTTGGTTTAACCCCATGTTCATTTTATATAAAAAATCGATGCAACTGAATCATGAATTTTTAGCAGATGAAGCCGTGATCAAAAAACATCAAAACCCTACGTTTTATCAATTATTATTATTGAATGCAAACGAAAACAAAAAAGATTACTTGGCCAGTAACTTGAATTATTTATTAACTAAAAAAAGATTTATTATGATGACTCAAAGTCAAAACACATCCATGATTTGGATTAAAAAATTGGGGGTGATTCCCTTGTTTTCCTTTCTTACCTATTTTTTGTGTGCCGATTCAATGGCGCAAGAAAAATCTAACGTTGTGCAAAGTCCAAAAGTGGAATTTCCAAACGACGCGCTCAATGCTTATTATGCCAACACGAAAGTCATTTTCAAAAACAAACAAGGAAAGGTAGTTCTTGAAAAAAAATACACAGATTTAACCGAGCAGGAAAAAATGAGAATTCCACCGCCACCTCCACGTCCCACAAGGATTACTTTAACTGAAAAACTGTTTAAAGATTTCAAAAACAGCGAAAAATATGCTGTTTGGGTGGATGGTGTTCATGTGAAAAACACACAATTGGACAACTACCGTGCTTCGGATTTTGTATTCTTCTCCAATAGTCACGTGTATAAAAATGCCAGAAGCAAAAAATTTCCACAAGAAAATCAAGTGCATCTTTACTCAGAAAAGAGTTTTGTAGAAAATTTTGAAAATAATGAACCTTTTGAAGGAACATTTTTTTTAGAAATGGCTTCTGAATAAAACACGTGTAAAAAAACAAATCGCTTGTTGGATGCAAGCGATTTGTATTTTTATTCCATCACATCAAACAATGATTTTACTCGAATGTTTGATGCTTTTTTAGACAGTTTGATTATTTTCTTCTCGTTGGGCAATAAATCAAAATAATTATCCGAAAAATGAACAGGCGCATCGGCAGATAAAAATACGTTTTTTGCCAATACTTTTGAGGAAACTTCCAGCGTGAGTTCGTCTATGTTTCTCATGGAAATATTGGGGTTTTGCAACTTCAAATCTTTTGGTTTTGCAAAAAAATAATAGGATTTTGTATCGTTTAAAGTGATGATTAAAACTGCTTGTTTCAAATGATATGAAGCTAGTTTTTCTTTGGGAATTTCGTGTAATACAACACTTGAATTTTCTTCAACCGAAACATTTTTCGAAATTTCCCACAAAGTTTTTCCATCAAAATCTTGCAATTCCATTTTTAAGTTCCCTTGAACAAAATCAAAGGAATCATTGTTGAAATGCACTTCATAATGATTGGCATCTTCCTTGACGGAAATGAGCAAGTTTTCATAACTTCTTTGGGTTTGGTAATGAAATGCTTTCCAATTTCCATCATAATCCAAAGAACTCCAAGAAGTAGCAGGCCAGCAATCGTTGAGTTGCCAATACAAACTCCCCATGCAATTGGGTTTGTTTCTTCGATGGGCTTCCATGGCTATTTTCATGCCGTGGGCTTGCAATAATTGAGAAACATAAGCAAAATCCTCTAGGTTTGCAGGAACAGGAAAATCTAGTGTCATGTATTCACGGATGGTTTCAAATCCCGTCGGATGCTTCTGATGGTTTTTGAACGCCTCGGATTCAAAATTAAAGTCTTCTGGTTTCATGGATTTTTTCAAAACACTCACATCGGGCATGCCCTGAAATCCATATTCGCTCACAAAACGTCCTACTTTGGTATCATAGATTTCAAAAGGTTCTTTGCCCCACCAAACGCCCCAATAATGCATATCGCCTTGGGTCAAACTTTCTTTTCTGCCCCAACCCAAAGAGGGCGATGAAGGCCAATAGATGTTTTTTTCTCGAGGCAATATCGCTTCCAAGGTTTGAGGAATCGTTTCATGAAATAGTTTTTGGTAATCTTTCCATATTTTGATGGAATCGGTTTTAGAGTAGTTAAATTGCTTTTGCCAACCCCAATTGTGCCAACCTTCGCTGTTTTCATTATTGCCACACCAAAGGGCCAAACTTGCATGATTTTGCAATCGGTTGACATTGTCAATGACTTCTTGTTGGACGTTTTCAATAAATTTTTCATCGCCCGGATACATGGCACAAGCAAACATAAAATCTTGCCACACCAAAATGCCCTTTTCATCGCATGCTTCATAAAAAGCTTCGTTGGGATACACGCCACCGCCCCAAACACGCAACATATTTATATTCGCTTTTTGGGCATTTTCAACCAAGGAAATATATTTTGCATCTGCTACACGTGGCAGAAAACTATCTGGTGGGACAACATTTGCCCCTTTCATAAAAACAGGGGTTCCATTTAATTTGAAATAAAAACTTGTACCCACTCCATCACTTTCTTGCACCAATTCAATGGTCCGCAACCCAATTTTGAATTTTTTAGCATCAAAAAATTGATCGTTTTTAATCAATTGTACCTCAATTTCATACAAATGTGGCGTTCCCAAACCATTGCACCACCATAAATTGGGATTGAGAATTTCATAAGGAACTCGAAGGATATTTGCACCCTTTTTTAAATCGAAAGCCACCGATTTTTCATTGATTTTGAGGGTAATGGATTCAGATTTTAAAGCAAAAATAGGAACAACAAACTCCAAAACCGCTTTTTCATCTTCTAGTTCTTTCTGACTGTATCGTACATTTTCGAGATAAAATGAATTCCAAAATTTCAGTCGCACTGGTTTCCAAATACCCGCAGTGACAAATCTTGGTGCCCAGTCCCATCCAAACTGATATTGCGCTTTCCGAACAAAAACACGCTCTTTTTCAGGCAATGTATAGGTTAGTTTTTTCGCTTCTTCTTTTCCTTTTTGCACCGCCGAATGAAAAACCACTTTCAGATGATTGACACCCACTTTGAGATTTTTTTTGACAGGAATATGCCATGTTCTGAACATATTATCGGCTTTTAAAACCTCTTTTCCATTCAAAAAAACAGTGGAATATGTATCTAATCCATCAAATTCCAAGTCGATATTTTGATTTTTAAGTTCAGCATCTGAAATAGAAAATTGTGTTTCATATTCCCATGTTTCATTTTCAATCCATTGCAAATCCTTTTCATTTTGACCAAAAAAAGGATCAGGAATCTGATGGTTTTGCAACAAATCTGTGTGAACCGTTCCCGGAATTATAGCGGGTAGTTTTTTGGAATCGTTTTGTTTGTTAAAAGTCCAATTTTCGATAGATAAATCTCGATAGGACGTTTGTCCAAAAGCCAAAAAGCAATTGATTTGTATCAGTAAAAACAAGATGAATTTGAATGGCGTGCTCATGAAGTAATGGCTTGTAGTTTGTTTTTTAAATCTATAATTTCTTGCAAATGAGCAGTTTCAGAACCGTCCATAATAGCAGATGAATGATACCAATTCGCATGCACAACGGCATCTAATGCAGCAACATTATTTGAGCGCAAACCGCCACCGGGCATGATTTCAATTCGGTTTTGGGCTTGCACGACTAATTTTTCCAACACTTCTTTGCCCGCCATTACGTTGGGAAAAGTTCCAGAGGTTAAAACCGTTGAAAATCCACAAGCGATCACGTCTTCCAAGGCTTGCTCAACTTCTAAAACTTCATCAAAAGCCCGATGAAACGTGCAAGGAAATGGTTTTGCCAAGTCAACCAGTGCTTTGTTATTTTGAACATGAATCGTTTGATTTTCATGAAGTATTCCAAAAACAAAACCATGGACACCTAATTTTTTGAAAGTAGAAATAGCGCGTTTCATTTCATGAAATTCATCTTCTGAATACACAAAATCGCCTCCTCTTGGCCGAATCATCACATATAAATCGATGGAAAGTTTTTCTCGTGCTTCTTGCACAGTTTCAAGGCTGGGCGTGGTGCCACCCACAGCACTATCGGCGCATAATTCTACTCGGTCAGCCCCCGCATTTTGCGCAATGACCGCAGATGCGATATTAAAACAAGCTATTTCTAATCGTTTCATTGGGTTTCTAGTGTTTTGAATTTTCACTCATCCATTTCCAAGCAGGTATCACTTCGATGGTTTTTCCGTCTTGCGTGAACAAATCTGTTTGATTGAACGTGATGATATAACCTTTGTTTTTCTTAAAATAATCCATGGCTTGAAACAAACCGCTGGTTTCTCGCTGTATGTTCATGTCATTCAAATCGTAGCAAACTTGATATAAATCTTCTGGATTTCCGTTGATGGTGGTCACAAAATCACATTCGCCTTGGTTTTGGAAATAAAATATTTCTTGATACGTCTTTCTGAGATGCAAGTAAACGACATTTTCCCAAATAGCCCCGTGATTGGGCGAGAATACTATTTTGTTTTGATGATACAATCCTAAATCCATGGCATACACTTTTTGTGGATTGCGGATTTGTTTCTTCATAGAATAATCAAACAAGGAAACAAATTCCATCAAATAAGCATCCGCCAAAAACGAAAAATAGTTTAAAAAAGTGGTAGCCGATTTGATGCCAAACATTCCATTTAGCCCATTGGCAGAAATTGGATTTCCGATGTTTGAAAGCAAATAAACCGCTAGTTTTCGGATGCTCATCACATCCCGCAATCCATGACGTATGGCGATGTCGCGGATGACGATGTCGTCCAACAAATCATTCAGATATTTGCCATAGCCCGTTCTTAAATAATCAGGCATGCCTCCTTTTTGAAGATATTCTGAAAAAGAAACCTCGCTAGGTGTGCTTTTGAAAAATTTTAGAAATTCTGAATAAGAAAAGGGAAACAATTCGGTTGAAAAATGTCTGCCCGTGAGATGTGTGCCCAGTTCTTTACTCAACAACGATGCATTCGAACCTGTGATAAAAACCAAAAAATCTTCTCTCAAAAGTTGATTGATGAATATTTCCCAACCTTTGATGATTTGTATTTCGTCAAAAAACAAAAGATGGATGTCTCTAGCGACTATTTCTGCATATAAACGTGAAAAATCATCCATTTCGAAATTTGCCAACCGAGGGTCTTCAAAATTCAAAAACAAAGCTTTTTCCTTAAAGTTGGCATCCAATACTTGCATCATCAAAGTGCTTTTTCCGCACCTTCTTATTCCTGTGATGATGCTGGCAAAACCCGTAGCATGAGGCAAAACCTCGGTCATGTCTCTCTCAACACCCCAATTCTTTTTAGTTATTTTGAGGTGTTGTGAGTCTATTACTGCTTTGAATGTTTGCTGACTTATCATGGCATTTTTTTTGCAAAAATATTGATTTATATTCTATTTACCAAAATATCTTCCATTCTAAATGAAAGATATTATCCATTACAAATGAAAGATATTATTCATTTGAAATGAAAGATATTAAGATTTCAAATAAAAATCAGCATCGATTAATTTATTTCCGGTGTGGTCAAGCACTGCATAATTAAAACCACCTTGTATGCAATAGGAACCATATTCGCCTTTTTTGTTCAAGGCGATGAACCCCACTTGAATGTCTTGTAGGTTTTTCCCTCGATTGTTGGTCAATTTCACAATGCGCATCACGGCTTCTTCACAAGCTTTTTGAGGCGATTTGCCTTGTCGCATCAATTCCACCACCAAATGACAACCCGCAATTCGGATGACTTCCTCGCCATGACCTGTGGCGGTGGCGGCACCAATTTCGTTGTCCACAAACAAACCTGCACCAATAATGGGCGAATCGCCTACACGACCGTGCATTTTGAAAGCCATGCCACTTGTGGTGCAAGCGCCAGACAAATTTCCGTGCATATCCAAGGCAATCATCCCGATCGTATCGTGATTTTCGATGTTGGCTTTAGGAAGATATTGACTTGTTTTGAGCCATTCTTTCCATTCTTTTTCGGAATCTTCGAGCAGTAAATTTTCTTTTGGAAACCCTTGTTCGAGTGCAAATTGCAATGCACCTTCGCCCACCAACATCACATGCGGTGTTTTTTCCATGACGGCTCTTGCCACAGAAATTGGATGTTTGATGTGCTCCAAACAAGCCACAGAGCCAATATTAGAAAACTCGTCCATGATGCAAGCGTCTAAAGTCACGCGCCCTTCTCTGTCAGGACGACCGCCATAGCCCACGCTTCTTTCTTTTGGGTCGCCTTCAGGAATTTTCACTCCGGCTTCCACGGCATCCAAAGCACGCCCTTTGTTTTTCAGAATTTCCCAAGCGGCTTCATTGGCTTGCAAGCCAAAATTCCAAGTGGAAAGCACAATGGGTTTTCGAATCTTTTTAGAACTCAAATCAAAATCATCCGAAGTGTTTTGGATGGTTTGAAAAGCCACTCCTGCGGTTACTAAAGCAGTGTTTTTTAAAAAATTTCTTCTATTTGTCATCTTTTTTTATTCTATGCTAATTTCATCTACAAACAACCAAGCTTTTGAACCCGCACCCGGTTTTCCGTCTTCTATAATTCCATTATTACGAGCAATTATCTTAACATATTCATCATTTCTAGCAGGGAAATTAATTTTAACTTTTCCGTTTGTGTCAGCTACTTCTTCTTGTTTGACCACCTGAATAATTTCATAATTTCGTCCAGTTTTTGAAGACATAAAAATAATCTCTTTAGGATAATAAATCCAACTTCCTTCTGCTAAAAGGGTGTTGATTGAAATAGAAGTATATGGATCATTAAATTCAAGTTCAATAGTTGCATCCAAATCATTTCCCCAGAAACCCAACCAATCTCTGCCATATTTTGCAGTATTTCCGATCATTCCGTCCACCAAAGTAAAACTGCCGCATAAGGCATAATTTTCATGCGGTGGATGTTTTAATGTCACTGCTTTACCCGATGATTTGCTGATGAAAAAAGATTGTTCCATCGTAGCACTTTTCTGTTTCTTGTTTTCAAAATAGGCAGCTTTGATGGTTTTACTTTCCAAAACATAAATCGGTGTGTCGTATAAAATAGATTTGGCGTTAGGTTCAGACCCATCTACAGTGTATCGAATGCCTTTGGGATTAAAAGAATTTAATTCGAAAGTCACTCCAAGTCCAAATCCAGAAGGTTTCACAGCTGTAGTAATTTCAAAAATAGCTTTGCTATAATGGATACCTTTTTTATCATAGATTTGAAAATGATGCATCAATCTTTTTTCAAAATCTTTATACAAATCAGGTTTTGATGTTCCCCATAAAACTTCCGAAAGTGCCGCCATTCTGGGCATGATCATATATTCTACATGTTCGGGCGTTTTCATGTATTCTGTCCACACATTGGCTTGAGCACCTAAAATATATTTAGCTTCCTCCGCTGAAAGTTCCTTGGGAATAGGATTGAAACCATAGACTTTTTCCAAATTGGTATAACCACCAATGGCAACAGGTTCGTTTTTTGGGTCGCCTTGATAATGGTCAAAATAGCAGTGAGAACCAGGCGTCATGACCACAAAATGTTTTTCTTTGGCCGCAGCAATGCCACCTTCTGTGCCACGCCAGCTCATGACCGCCGCATTGGGAGCCAAACCCCCTTCGAGAATTTCGTCCCAACCGATGATTTTTCGTCCTTTGCTGTTGACAAATTTTTCAATTCTTTGGATGAAATAACTCTGCAATTCGTGTTCATCTTTCAAACCCTTTTCACGCATTAAATTTTGGCAATGTGCACAATTTTTCCATCGGATTTTAGGACATTCATCGCCGCCAATATGAATGTATTCGGATGGAAATAAATCCATGACTTCCGTCAAAACATCCTCTAGGAAAGCAAAAGTTTCCTCTTTTGGGCAATACACATCTTCCAAAACTCCCCAAACATTTGCCACTTCAAAAGGACCGCCCGTGCAAGAAAACTCAGGATAAGCTGCCAACGCCGCCAACGAATGACCCGGCATTTCGATTTCTGGAACCACTGTGATGTGTCGTTCTTTTGCGTAAGCGACTACTTCTTTGATTTCCTTTTGCGTATAAAAACCACCATAGCGAAGGGTATCAAATTTCTGCTCGTTGTAATGACCCACCATCGAACCTTTGCGCCAAGCACCCACTTCGGTCAGTTTTGGATATTTCTTGATTTCGATGCGCCAACCCTGATCTTCGGTTAAGTGCCAATGAAAAGTATTCATTTTATACATCGCAATATAATCAATGTATTTCTTGATGAAATCTACTGGAAAAAAATGCCGACCGACATCCAAATGCATGCCTCGCCAAGCAAATTTGGGATCATCTTGAATGGATACACAAGGTATTAGATAGATTTTACTTTTTTCAAAAGGAATCATCTGCAAGAGCGTTTGAACTCCATAAAACAAACCATGTGTATCAAAAGACGAAACAATGATTTCATTTTTAGAAACCATCAATTCATAAGCTTCTTTATTGAAATTTGAGTTTTCGGGTGTTTTTAATTGTAATTTGATGACATTTTTAGAAGTCAAAGCTTCAGAAATTTGCAAATTCAAACCCATTTGAACTTGGATGTTTTCTTTTAAAAATTGCGCTTCAAAAGATGATAAATGGGTTGATTGAATGACTGTTTTGCTATTTAAAGTAAAACTTCCTTGTGTCATTTCAATCTTTGCAGGTTGCGGAATGAGCGGTAGGGCATTTTGAGCTTGACTCAAGATTTGGAACAACAAGAATGAGAAGATGATTTTGTAAATCATAAAGTTTGGATTTATAACAAAGGTTAAATTTACATAAAATGAGGATGTATCGTTCATAAAGTAAATTATTTTTAGAAAATCGATGCATATTTTTCGAAAGAGGGATACCTAAAAAGTCTTTGTGCGATTTGTTGCAAGCCAATGTTTGCCCAACTGAAAGCAAACTCGTGGGCTGAGGTTTTTTATAAAATATTGTTTACGAATTTATTGATTCATAACGCTTCCTCTCATTTCCTTCTTTTTGAACGTCATAAAATCAGTAGAAAATCCGAGTATTTCTATGCTAATTTTAAGATTTTAGTCGACTTATTTTTCTAAGAGACACGTTTTAATTTCATTTAAATGCCCACGATTTTCCGTTGAAAAGCTTATTTTTGAAAATGTTTACGCAATCGAATCATGAATAAAATCATCATTTTTGTTTTTTTTATCGCAACATTTTTTGGGTATGCACAAGCATTTAAAATTCACTACGAACGTTTTTAAAACGGAAAACTGATTGAAAATCAAGATCCTATTTTAGTTTTGGCGCAAGGCGAATGGTCTTTATTAACTTCGCAATCGATCTTTTCAGCAACGGCAAAATATCCTTATGAGCAAACATTGGTGCATCATGCTGCAGGTGTATATTTTCAGAATGCACATTTAAATGCAAGTCAGTCCGTTTCGATGAAAGACTCGACATCTTTGGCAAAACAAACCATTGAAATTAAAAACGAACGCAAAAAAATATTAGGTTATTGGTGCACGAAAGCAGTCACGGTTGTGAATTCTAACACGATTGAGCTTTGGTTCACAACTGATTTGAAAGTGAAAGGTGCGCCCACCATTTTAGGACAACAACTTGGTTTGGTGCTTGAAATGGTGCGAAACAATAACTGCATGATGCGAGCTTCCAAAGTTGAACGTTTGAAATCACTCTCTTTAGACACAAAAATATTCAATGCCAACCTTGTGGACGCGCTGACTTATCGGGACATGATTTGGAATGCGAGGTTTAGTACGATTCCTGTCTTTGCGCAAGAAAAAATTCATTTTTCTGACCAAACGACTGCCAACACCGGGGTTCAGAAATTTGCCAACGGAACCATTGCGATTAAAAAAGTCGATTTTCCGAAACTTGCATCAAATGCACACTTGTTTTTAGAACTCACAACCCAATCGACTGGCGCTGCTTACGATAGAACGGGTTCTGTTTTTATGATTCCTGAAGATAAAATTCAATCTTTTAAAAACGGTTTGGAGCATGGAGTGTCAACCTTGCCCGAATATCAAAATGGAAATGGCAATAAATACCAAGGTGTAGCAGCCACCAATGAATACAATCCGCCGATTGAACTCATGCGTTTTTTTACGCCTTTCGGAGTAGGGCAATACAATTATATTCAGCTGAAAGGCAAAACTTGGCTTAACGAAGTGTCTTATCGGCAGGATTTGTCGGAATTTGTTAATTATTTGAGTGAAAAAAGTGTATGGATTGGAGTTTTTATTGGTAATTATGATGCGGGTGGGCACGAAGTAACGGCCGAATTTACTGTTCATGAGGGCGAGATGAATTATTTTTCAACGCAAAAAATGTTTCCATTGTTTCAAACCACCAACGTGATGGAAATGGCAGGTCAGAACTACGGAACGATGTTTGACCACGAAAACGGAATGGAAGTGAAAATACGATTAGATCAGCCGCTTAAAAATGCTACTTTGCGCTACATCAGCACGGGGCATGGTGCCTGGCTCAATGGCGATGAGTTTGTGTCAAAAATCAATAAGATATTTCTAAATCAATCGCTGGTTTATTCTTTTATTCCATGGCGTTCCGATTGTGGCTCGTATCGGTTATACAATCCCGCATCGGGCAATTTCAACAACGGTTTGTCTTCCTCAGATTACAGTCGTTCCAATTGGTGTCCGGGCACCACCACTTCGCCTGTTTTTATTCCTTTAGGCAATTTAGAAGCTGGCGAACACACATTTAAAATTCAAATTCCACAGGGAAAACCCGAAGGTGAAAGCTTTAGTTCATGGAATGTTTCAGGCGTTTTGATAGGGGAGTAGGTGGGACGCTTAAAACAACGAACCCGCCGTTATCTTCTGAATAAATAGGATTGTCTATCGATGTGCTTTGCAAATTATTGACGTTTATTGTAGGTTTTCGAGCTGATTTTTTAACAGTAAATAAAAACAATCGGGCAGCCTTTATGTTCTATTTCATTTGGTGCAGGAAGTCGTTGCAGGGCAAGTTTTTGGTCAAGAAATAGTCGCACGGGCTGTTTTTTTATCGAAAAAGAAAATGTGCCACAACAAATATTTTTGATCCAGCAGTAGTTTCGTTTACAATAGATAATCTAATCTTAAAAAAGGAAGGAACAGCTTCGAATTGCGCTTGTTTCTCTATATTTGTGGCTTGTTTTTAAAATCTACTTTTTAATAAATGATAAGTAAGCTTATGAACACAGTCGTAGAGAATACTCCTCCAACCATTGGCAAACCGAAGTGGTTGCGTGTAAAATTGCCAACAGGAAAAAAATATACAGAATTGAGAGGTTTGGTGGACAAATACAAACTGAACACGATTTGCACCTCTGGAAGTTGCCCAAACATGGGCGAATGTTGGGGCGAAGGAACCGCTACTTTCATGATTTTAGGGAATATTTGTACGCGTTCTTGCGGATTTTGTGGCGTTAAAACGGGTCGTCCAGAAACGGTGGATTGGGACGAGCCTGAAAAAGTGGCGCGTTCTATCAAAATCATGAACATCAAGCATGCTGTGGTAACAAGCGTGGACAGAGACGATTTGAAAGACATGGGTTCTATTATTTGGTATGAAACCGTGCAAGCCATCAGAAGAATGAATCCTGAAACGACGCTTGAAACCTTGATTCCTGATTTTCAGGGCGAAACAAGAAATATAGATCGAATTGTGGAAGCAAATCCTGAGGTAGTTTCGCACAATATGGAAACCGTACGTCGTTTGACCCGAGAAGTGCGAATTCAAGCGAAATACGACAGAAGTTTGGAAGTTTTACGTTATTTAAAACAGCAAGGCATCAAGAGAACGAAATCAGGCATCATGCTTGGATTGGGCGAAACAGAAGAAGAAGTGATCGAAACGATGCGCGATTTACGCAATGCCAATGTTGATATTGTTACGATTGGTCAATATTTACAACCAAGCAAAAAGCATTTGCCAGTAAAAGAATTTATCACTCCAGAGCAATTTAAAAAATATGAAATCTTGGGCAAAGAAATGGGATTCCGACATGTAGAAAGTGGTGCTTTGGTGCGCTCGTCTTATCATGCGCAAAAACACATTTTATAATGACTTGATTTTTTTGAATAGAAAATGACAAAAATAAAAGTAGGTATCAATGGTTTCGGTCGTATTGGCCGGAACCTTTTTCGATTATTAATCAACCATCCAACTATTGAAGTGGTGGCCATCAATGATATTGCCGATGAGAAAACGATGGCGCATTTACTCAAATACGACAGTATTCACGGCGTATTGACCAATGTAATTCAAGCAGAAGAGGGTTTTATTTCCATAGACGGAAGAAAGATTTCTTTTTTTCACGAAAGTGCAATTGCGCAAATTCCTTGGCAAGAAGCTGCAACAGAAATTGTGGTGGACGCCACTGGAAAGTTCAAAACAATGGAAGCTTTGGCTGCGCATTTGAAAAATGGGGTTCAAAAAGTAATTCTCTCTGCACCACCAGAAGATGAACAAATCAAAACGATTGTTTTAGGAGTCAACGAATCGATTTTAACGCCCGAAGATGTCATCATTTCAAATGCGAGTTGCACCACCAACAATGCCGCACCGATGATTCAAATTATTGATGCGTTTTGTGGCATTAACCAAGCTTATATCACAACAGTTCATTCCTACACTACCGATCAAAGCTTGCACGATCAGCCACATAAAGACCTCCGAAGAGCGCGAGGAGCGGCGCAATCAATCGTGCCCACAACAACGGGAGCTGCAAAAGCCCTGACAAAAATATTCCCAGCCTTAGAAGGCAAAATTGGCGGTAGTGGCATTCGTGTGCCTGTTGCCAATGGTTCGCTTACCGATATTACTTGCTATGTGAATCAGTCGGTTACAATTGAAGAAATCAACTTGGCTTTTAAAAAAGCGGCTGAAAACGAACTAAAAAACATTTTGGCTTATACAGAAGATCCTATCGTTTCGGTGGATGTGATTGGGAATCCACATTCGTGTGTTTTTGATGCACAATTGACTTCGGTTTTGGACCAGATGGTAAAAGTAGTAGGGTGGTATGACAACGAAATTGGTTACAGTTCGAGGCTGATTAATTTGATAGAATACATAAAAAAATAGCGAGCAGTTGACTTTTGTTTTTAATTAAAATTCAATAATTTTTTATTCATTTTGAATAAAAATCATTTTAATGTCGTTTTTATTAGCAATCTAACCGATAGTTAAACAAAAAAAACTAAATTCGTGTTTTGAAAAGTATTTTTATGAAAAAAACAATCCTAGTCATTGTCTTTTCGTTTCTTTTTCAAAGTGCCTATTGTTTTGATTTCAAGACAAATTTGGGTCAAAACGCTATGATTGTACCGCAGTTAAAAATCGAAATTAATCCATTCAATATTTTTAATTTTCCTCCATTTATATTTTCTGAAGATGTTAAAAAAGCGGACAACCAGCCTCTTTTCTCAGATGAAAATAAAGCCATGCAAGAGCCACTTTCTTATAGCAAATTTTCTAAGCTCATTACAATTTTAACCATCTTATTGATTTCAATATTGTCGTTGTTAAGTTTGTCGCTCTACAAAAACAACATCATCAGAAACGAGAACAATGAACGATTATTGGAAAAAAATAAAGAACTTCAACTAGCTAAAATCAAAGCAGAAGAAGCATTGAAGGCAAGGCAAGAATTTATTTCTACCGTGAGCCACGAATTAAGAACGCCGTTGAATGCAATTCATGGATTAACACATATTTTGCTGAACGAAAGCCCGAACGAAACCCAACGCAAATATTTAGAACCTTTGAAATTTTCGAGCGAATATCTAAAAAATTTCATCGATGACATTTTAGAAATTAACAGGATAGAGAAAGAAAAAATAGAAATTCATTTAAAAAACACCTCGATCAGGGAGGTAATCAATAATATTTTTCATTCATTTAACGACACCATTTTTGACAAAAAAAATAAAAATGGAACTTTATGTCGATGCTGGAATTCCTGAAATATTAAAGATTGACACCATTAAGTTATCGCAAATTATTAATAATTTGATCAATAACGCCATCAAATTCACTGAAAACGGCGAAATTAAATTGTCTTTAAATTTGGTTCAGATTGAAAACGACTTTTACACCATTCGTTTTAAAATTTCTGATACAGGTATTGGAATTTCTGCGGCAAATCAAGAAATTATTTTCGAAAATTTCACGCAAGGCTCCACCGAAATCAACCGAAAATATGGCGGCACGGGCATTGGATTGGCCATTGTGAAGAAACTTGTTCAAGTGTTGGGCGGCAATGTTGTAGTAGAAAGCGAAGTTGGAAAAGGCACTTCGTTTTCGTTTGACTTAAAATTGCAAAAAGGCGAACATAAACAAAAGACCAATACGCCGATTTTAAAAATTGACCCCACGATTTTTTTAAACAAAAGTATTCTTTTGGACGAAGACAATAAGATCAATCAAATGATTACCAAAAAGATATTAGAAACAAACAAAATGAAAGTAGAAATCGCAGAAACAGGCGAAGAGGCTGTTTCTATGGCCACTGCCAATCAATACGATTTAATTTTGATGGATGTTCACTTGCCGGGCATCAATGGGACAGAAGCCACACAAGTCATTCGAACTTTCAATCAAGACATTCCCATCATTGGTTTGACTGCCATTTCGTTAAATGAAAACAGAGACAACTTGATCAGTTTTGGAATGAACGACATCATTACAAAGCCTTTCGACGTGGAGCATTTTTACTTTACAGTGGCTCACTACCTAAAAAATTAGATGATAAAATAGGATGCAAAAAAAAAGATAGCCTGAAAAGACTATCTTTTTTTCGTAGCGAGAGAGAGATTTGAACTCTCGACCTCAGGGTTATGAATTTGATATTTTTTCAAATTTTAAGTTTTTTTGCCTATGTTTTTAATAAAACCGTGTACTGTTATTTGATTGCAATTATAGCTATTTTTCGTTATTTAATTTCAAATAAATTATATTTGTTCAAATATTTATGATGCACAAATACGTAGTTTTTATTAAGGAACTTGCTAAGTCTCATATTCAAACACTAGAAATATGTAACGACTTAGTTTCAAGATATAAAAATGTTCCAGAAACTGAATTAATTATTGACTTTACTG
>JBEILV010000026.1:0-22304 GCA_040379105.1 Flavobacterium sp. | reverse complement strand
TATTTTCAAGAAATGAGTTATCAAGAAATTGCAAACCAATTGAACGAACCGTTGAGCAATGTAAAAATCAAACTGCTTCGTGCTAAAAAACTTTTGGCAGATATTATTTTGAAGCGGAAGTAGAACACTTCGTTGCAAAGATTCTCTTTCTGTAAGGATTCGAAACAAAGCAATAAACCAATTTTAAAATAGTTTAGTAAAATTTATTCAGGTTTTGAATAAACTTCGCTCGTGCCTTGTTTTTTTTGAAACATACTGATGATGACGCAAACATGAGGAAATGTAATGGCTGCAAGGAATGAAAAGAATAAAGCATTAAAAATATGGGCATCATATAGAAGGTAGTAAAGTCCAAAAACACCAAAAAGGGCCATGATCCAATAAGCAAACGCTGATTTAAAATACTTCACAAAATTTTCAAAAGTTGCAGACTCATATATATAGGTAATTTGGTCTTGCATCGATGGAATGCTATGCCACAAAATGAAATACAAAGCAAAACCCCAAATAAGAGAGGAAGTTTTGAATAATACAGCGAACACAATTAATAAAAACAGCTCTTTAAAAATGATTTCATGAATGGATTTTGTTTTCAAAATTCTAAAAATGACTTGTAATAAAAAACCCGCAAGAATTGTTTTGAATGAAGTTTGAATCATGTCATTAGAAATTGAAAGTGTTGTAATTTCATAAATTATTTTTGAAACCTCATCTGTATGAAAAATGAAGAGTAAAAAAAGAATTAAAATTCCATAATTTAAATAAAATAGTGCACTACTGAAACTGCGGTTTGTTTTTATAATTCCAATCCAATGTTGTTCGCCAAAGTGATAACCGCTAAAAACAATAAAAAGGAAGAGCGCAAAAACTGGAATGAAATAAAACAACAATGAGCCCAAGATGACAACAATCGAATAAAATAAAATCATTTTTTTGAAATTAAAACGATGATTTAAACCTTGCGATTTTTCAATCAGCACTAAATCGTTGGCGCCATGCAAAATTCCAAAGGTAAAAATCAATGTAAAACCAATCATTATTTGAATTCTGTCACTAAAAAATGAGTTGATCCAAAGCCCGAGAAAACTTGCTACAATTGAGAAATTTCTAAAATTTGACATCTATTTTAAATTTTGTTTAAAAATAGACAAAAATAATTAAACAAAAATGATTTTTTTTGTTTAAAGTTTTTTATATTTGCTTAAACAATTTTAAAAAACAAATTTATGAAAAGCATGATGTTATTCTCGGATTTGGTTGCGAAACTAGACCCAACCGATTATGTTGGTTTTACTTTCTTCGTAGGCTGTATGGCAATGATGGCAGCTTCTGCATTTTTCTTCTTATCGTTAAGTCAATTTGACAAAAAATGGAGAACTTCTGTATTGGTTTCTGGTTTAATTACTTTCATTGCCGCCGTTCACTATTTTTACATGAGAGATTACTGGGCTGCACATGCAGAATCTCCAACTTTCTTCCGATACGTTGATTGGGTACTTACAGTGCCGTTGATGTGTGTTGAATTTTATTTAATATTAAAAATTGCAGGTGCAAAACAATCTTTATTGTGGCGTATGATTGGTTTTTCAATCATCATGCTTGTAACAGGTTATTTTGGAGAAGCAGTGGACAGAGACAACGCACCGTTATGGGGCTTTATTTCAGGTTTGGCTTACTTTGCAATTGTGTATGACATTTGGTTGGGCGAAGCCTCAAAATTGGCTAAATCAGCAGGTGGTGACGTATTAGTTGCTCACAAAATTTTATGTTGGTTTGTATTAGTTGGTTGGTCTATCTACCCATTAGGTTACATGTTAGGAACTGACGGATGGTATAGTGGTTTGCATTCTTTAAACTTAAACATTGATGTGGTTTATAACATTGCAGACGCCATCAATAAAATTGGTTTCGGACTAGTTATTTATTCTTTAGCAGTAAAATCTAGCAAATAATCAACACTACAAAATACAAAAGCTGTCCATTCGGGCAGTTTTTTTTATTTAACGAACGCTGTAAAGTATATTTTATAACAGCAATTCATTGCAAAATTTCCTGTTTGCATTCAATTGTAAGCAATGAAGCCCCAACAGAAATTAACATTCTTTTATATTCGTAAATAACCTCACAAACTGTTACTATTTGTAGCTTGCATAAAAAAAATGAAAAATTATTTAATCATCCTGTTCTCTACTTTCTTAATGACTATGAATGCTCAAAACAAAGAAATCTTATACAAAGATGGCGAACAAGTGCTAAAAGGGCAATTGGCCGTCCCAAAAAAAACCAGAAAAGACCAAGCTGCTGTATTGATTTTACCCGCATGGATGGGAGTGAGTGACCACACAAAACAAGTGGCAGAAAAAATAGCTCAATTAGGTTATCATGCTTTCGTTGCTGATATTTATGGCGAGGGCAACAACCCAAAAAACACCAAAGAGGCCGGTGAAAAAGCAGGATTTTACAAAAACAACATTCAAGCATACCAAAATAGAATCGCCCTTGGATTGCAAGAACTCATCAACCAAGGTGCGAATCCAGACAAAATCGTCATTATTGGCTATTGTTTTGGAGGCACAGGCGCGTTAGAAGCTGCACGAGCGAAAATGAAAGTCAGAGGGGTTGTTTCTTTTCATGGTGGCTTAGGAAAAGACGAAAAGCGAACAATAGAAACTTTAGATGCTAAAATATTGGTTTTGCACGGTGCTGATGATCCATTCGTTTCGAAAACTGAAATTGAAAACTTTCAAAACGAAATGCGCGCTGCAAATGCAGATTGGCAAATGATTTATTATGCGGATGCTGTACACGCTTTTACAGAAAAAGCGGCAGGAAATGACAAATCGAGAGGAGCTGCCTACAATGAAAAAGCCGACAAACGTTCTTTCGAACATTTTCTAATGTTCCTAAAAGAAGTTTTAGAGCCCTAATTTTATCGAAATATTAAAACTAATAAAAAACCAATTGTATTTTTAAACACACACTGTTTTAAAAATGCCATTGGTTTTTTCAATGATTAAAAAAATGACTTCAAATACCCTCTGACGAATAAATAAAACAGACTTATCAAAATTCGCAAAATGGTGTTTTTTTTTAAAATCAAAATGAGATAAAAGAACAACTACAATGCAACACTTATTTCTATGAAAACTAAATGACCTAAAATTAACACACGAAATGAAAGGTTTTCATACTTTTGAAAAAAATGCAGTATAATGAACAGACGTAAATTTTTCAAGAACGGATCTTTATTCTCTATGGGCGCAACGCTCATGCATCCTTTTACACATCAATTGATTGGTCTTGAGCCAGAAAAAGAAAAAAGTAAAATTGCGAAAAACATTATTGTTTTGGTCAGTGATGGCATGAGTCAAGGCACTTTAAACATGGGAAATTTGTATCATCAACGAAAACTCGGAAAAAATTCGCCTTGGATGCAATTGTATGCTGACAAAAAAGTAACACGTGGCTTGATGGACATGGCTTCGGCGTCTTCCATCATCACAGATTCTGCCGCCGCAAGTTCTTCGTGGGGCAGTGGATTTAGAATCAAAAACGGCTCTTTAAACATTGGCGTCAATGGCGAGGAATATTTACCCATTTGGCAAAAATTCAAATTGAAAGGCAAAAAAGCAGGCTGCGTTACCACTGTGCCGATTACGCATGCCACGCCCGCAGGTTTTATGGTCAATTCAAAAAGCAGAAACAGCGAAGAGGAAATTGCAGCAGCCTATCTTACCCACAAATTCGATGTTTTGATGGGCGGAGGCAGTAAAAACTTCGATCCCAAAAGTCGTAAAGACCAAAAAGACTTGTTTGCTGCCTACAAAAACAGCGGTTATCAAGTCGTGAAAAACAGACTCGAAATGCAAAATGCGAAAGCAAACCAACCCATTTTAGGTACTTTTTTCGAGGATGGACTTCCCTATTCTTTAGACCGTGAAAACATCAAAGATTTGGCAAATGTGGTGCCGACTTTGGCAGAAATGACCACCAAAGCCATCGAATTAATGCAAAACCATCCGAAAGGATTTGTGCTGCAAGTGGAAGCAGGAAAAGTAGATTGGGCGGCGCATGCCAACTGCATCGGCGGGTTGCTTTATGACCAAATTGCTTTCGAAGCGGCGGTGCAAGTGGCCATTGATTTTGCGGAAAAAGACAAAAACACCCTCGTTGTGATTACGTCCGATCACGGCAACGCCAATCCTGGGTTGCTCTACGGAAAAAATGCCGACCTGAATTTTGATAATATTCAAAATTTCAAACAAACCAACGAGCTTCTTTTAAACAGTTTTACGCCCGAAACCACCGCACAACAAGTCATCGAAAAAATAGAATTTGTCAATCATTTTGCCATCGAAAAGGAAGAAGCCGAACAACTGCTTTCTTACTACAAAAACCTCGAAATGAAGGAAGACGGAGTCTATAATTACAAAAACTTGCCTTACGAATTGTTTGCGCAAATTCAAAAGAAACACACCTCGGTCGGTTGGATTGGCAGCAATCACAGCGCTGATTATACAGAAATTGCGATGTTTGGTCCCGGCAGCGAACTCCATAAACCTTTCATGAAAAACACCGATTTACACTATTTAATGTTGGAAGCCGCAGGAGTGGAAAACAAGTTTTAGTCTGATTTTTTTTCAGAAGCCTATCTTGCTATCCGCTTTAGTTGGTTTCAAAAAGCCTTATTTTGTTAGAATTTGCCAAGAGCTTCGTGCCTTCGCTTTGGTAAATTCCACAAAATATAGGCTTTTTGTGCACCAAGCTGCCGCTGCTATCAAGGCTAGGGAGTTTAGTGCAAGAATAATAAATATGGTAAAAATTTAAATCTATTTTTCCGAAAAATTAAATCCAAAAAAACAGCCTGTTGTAGCACGCTAATTTTTTACTTTTGCCAGCATCAAATCCAACCTCAACAACACAACAAACTATGTTAATAATCGGTATTGCAGGCGGCACTGGCAGCGGGAAAACAACCGTGGTGCACCAAATCATGAACGAACTTCCGGAAACAGAAGTGGGCATTATTTCTCAAGATTCATATTACAAAGAAACTTCTAATTTATCTTACGAAGAACGCACAAAAATCAATTTTGACCATCCGAGAGCTATTGATTTTGAACTACTTGTCACACATCTGAAAGAACTTCGCGAAGGCAATACAATCCATCAACCGGTCTATTCATTTGTAAAACACAACCGCACGGACGACACCATCGTGACGCATCCTCGAAAAGTAATGATTGTGGAAGGCATTTTAATTTTGGCAAATCCAGAATTGAGAGATCTTTTTGACATCAAAATATTTGTCCACGCCGATTCTGACGAGCGTTTGATCCGCCGTTTGAAAAGAGACATTGCCGAACGTGGCCGCGATATGGAAGAAGTTTTGAACCGCTACCAATCTACGTTAAAACCCATGCACCAACAATTCATTGAACCAACGAAAGCCTTTGCTGATATTATTATTCCAAACGACAAATACAACACAGTGGCCATTGATGTGGTGCGAGCAGTAATCAATCAAAGAATCTTATAAAATCAATGATTTAACAAGCAAATTTTCTTAAAAAAATAAAAAATAGCTATTTTTGACTGTTTTCTATTCAATGTTCACTTCTGTTGTCGTTGAAGTTCAAATCATCTTCAACTGTTCAACAAAATTTAAGCTTAATCCAAAAAACAAGGAACATTTAAAATAAATTGTGATGAAAAAACCTTTTCAAAAAAGTTTCGAAAAACGACCATGGTTGCGCATTGCATTCAATAGATATTTGTGGGTGGGCTTGTTTTTTGTGGTTTGGATGCTTTTTTTAGACGATTATTCATACCTCAATCATCGGGTTTTGAACAAAGAAATTGAAGAACTCGAAACGAACAAGTCTTATTATATTGAGGAAATCAAGGCAGATGAAAAGGAAATCAAACAATTGAAAAATCCAGATTACATTGAAAAATATGCCCGTGAGAAATATTTTATGAAACGTCCGCAGGAAGATATTTACATCATTGAATTTGAAGAAACCCAACCGAAAGACGAACCCTCTAAATCCTTATAAACAATGAATTCGCAACTATTTGATGCTTTTGATGCCGTAAGTTCAAAAGAATGGAAACAAAAAATTCAATACGAACTGAAAGGCGCAGATTACAACGACACTTTAGTTTGGGAAACGTTGGAAGGCATCAAAGTGAAACCCTTTTATCATTTTGACGAAACGATCGAAAAACACAACATTGAACGAAACAAAACAACTTTTGATGTGGTGCAACCCATTTTTGTTCATGACATTCAGAAGTCCAATCAAAATGCTTTCAACAAAAGCGAACGTGGCGCAGAAGTTATTCATTTTACTCTTGAAAATGAAACCGTTGACTTCAATTCTCTCTTCGAAAATTTACCGAAAAATATTCCCTATTTCATTGAGCCTCTGTTTTTATCAGCTGACTTTGTAAAAAAAGGACAAACATTTGCAGATGAAAATGGATTTTCGTTCCGATGGCTGATTGACCCTATCGGACAGTTGGTTGCGGATGGAAATTGGTTCGAAAATCAGAAAAAAGATTTTGAGTCCCTTAAAGAAATCAATACAATCTCTTGTGCTTTTCTATCCATCAAATCAGGGATTTATCAAGCTTCGGGAGCCAATATTGTGCAACAAATTGCTTATACTTTGGCTCATTTGAATGAATATTTGAATGTATTTCCCGATTTGAAAACGCCCGTTGTGATTGAATTGAACGTCGGTCCGCACTATTTTCTCGAAATTGGAAAAATCCGAGCTTTGCGACTTGTTTTGGCAGCATTGTCAGAAATTTACTCCATCAATGTGCCGTTTTATATTTATGCAAAACCAAGCCAACGCAACAAAACTTTATACGACTACAATGTCAATATGCTGCGCACCACCACGGAATGTATGAGTGCAGTTTTAGGAACAGCCGACGGAGTTTCGAACCTGCCTTATGATGCTATTTATCATAAAGACAATGAGTTTGGCGATAGAATTTCGAGAAATCAGTTGTTGATTTTGAAACATGAAAGCTATTTTGATGCTGTGATGAATCCCGCCGACGGAGCTTACTTTATTGAAGCCATCACGAATCAATTGGCAGAAAAAGCATTGGAATTGTTCAAAGATATAGAGAAAAACGGAGGATTGATTACGCAACTCATCGAAGGAAAAATCCAAAAGAAAATTGCCGAAAGCGCACAAAAAGAGCAAGATTTATTTGATGCTGGAAAAGAAATTTTATTGGGCACCAACAAATATCCCAATCTAAATGATCGAATGCAAAACGATTTAGAATTGTTTCCTTTCGTAAAAACAAACGCCCGAAAAACATTGATTGCTCCCTTGATTCCAAGAAGATTAGCAGAAAAAACCGAACAAGAACGCTTGAAAAAAGAAACCAATCCATGAAATTTATCTGCGTAACATTTTTGTTAATTTCCTTGTTGTTTTTATTCAATTCTTGCAATGATGTTGTAAAAAAATCGCAGGAAATGATCATCGAAAATCAAGCGCCGCCACTTGAAGGGAAATATTTTCCATTAGAATCGGATAATATTAAAATTTTCTTACCAAAAGAATTCAAGAAACTCAGCAAGGACGAGTATTTATCAATCATTGAACAAGGTAAAGATTCAATAAATCTATTGAGCGAAAGAGATAGATTGCACAGAATCAAAAAAAGTGGCTGGGATATTTACTTTTTTGAATATTTAGAATCGAGTTCAATTTTGTCTGTGATTCCGATTGAGTATATCAAATTCAACAGAAATGATGCCCAAATGTTGTTGAATCAAATCAAATATGACATGGATCAATCAACAAAAAGTACTGGAAATGAATTCACAAAAGTAGAAGCAAGATTTTTTGAAACCAAAGAAGCACAAATATTTAAAGCCATTTATAATGTGGAAAACAAAAAAGACAATTTGAACTTTTTCAGAGAAATCTACTTTGTAAGTTTCAACAAAAAATCATTTGTTCTTTCCCTTGATGCCCCAGTTTTAGTGGACTTCGATCCTTATTTGGATAAAATTAGGGTTTTGTAAATAAGAATTTATTGAACATATTATATAAATGAACGAGTGAAGACAAAGTCAAAATTAAGATTATTAATCCCAAAAATTGAAATGAATTTCCCAAAATAGATGCATTTAAAATTTTCAAAATATCAAGACTTAGTTTTAGAAATTAAAAATCAAATTTTAAGTTCTCAACAAAAAGCAGCTTTATCCATCAATAAAGAATTAATAATACTTTATTGGAATATTGGTAAAATGATATTTGAAAACCAATCTTTGTTAGAAAAGAGGAATTATCATATTGAACAACTTTCTAAGGATATTAAATCTGAATTCCCAATGATTTCAGGCTTTTCGAGAACTAATTTATTTTATATTAGGAAATTTTATATTTTTTATGCTGATTTTTCAGTCCCACAAGCTGTTGGACTGAACGAAAATGTATCAATCCAACAAGTTGTTGGATTCAATGAAATTATTTCAATTCCTTGGGGACATCATGTACTGTTGCTAGAAAAAATCAAACTAAAAGATGAAGCTTATTTCTACATCAATGAAACAATTAAAAACAATTGGAGCAGAGCAAACTTAGGTTTACAACTTAAACAACATTTAAAATGATTGGATTTTCGTTGATTTTGATTTTACTTGGTTTATTAATTTTTGGCTTGGGATTATACAATTATAAAAGATTTAGGATAACAGCCTACATTTTATTAACGATTGGAATTCTAATGATTTTATCACCATTTATATTTGTTGCCATCATAAAATTAAATTTTTAACACATAAAAAACATCTTTTAAAAAATAAAATACTGAAATTTAAGGGATTAAAAAAATATTATAATTAGAAAATGTATCAAGCAAGATTTAAAAAATTTTCATGAGAAAAAATATACAACATATAAAATTAGTCGAAAGTCAAAAGTCGAAAGTCGAAGCAAAAGAAAATTTTCTGACGGCTGAAAACATTGACATCAAACCGATTTATTCAGAAGAAGACCTTGCAAACCTTGAGCACATCGGTTTTGCGGCGGGTTTTGCACCTCATTTACGCGGTCCATACAGCACGATGTATGTGCAACGCCCCTGGACGATTCGACAATATGCAGGATTTTCAACTGCCGAAGACAGCAATGCGTTCTACCGCAGAAACTTAGCTGCTGGTCAAAAAGGCTTGTCCGTTACTTTTGATTTGGCAACCCATCGAGGTTATGACTCCGACCACGAGCGCGTGCAAGGCGATGTTGGAAAAGCAGGAGTAGCCATTGATTCTGTGGAAGATATGAAGATTTTATTCAATCAAATTCCATTAGATGAAATGTCGGTTTCCATGACCATGAATGGAGCCGTTTTACCGATTTTGGCTTTCTATATTGTGGCAGCTGAAGAACAAGGTGTGCCACCACATCTTTTGCAAGGCACGATTCAAAATGACATTCTGAAAGAGTTCATGGTGCGAAATACATACATCTACCCGCCTACTCCTTCCATGAAAATCATTGCCGATATTTTTGCTTTTACCAGTAAAAACATGCCGAAGTTCAACTCAATCTCAATTTCTGGCTATCACATGCAAGAAGCGGGCGCCACTGCCGATTTAGAATTGGCATACACTTTGGCAGACGGCTTGGAATATATCCGAACTGGATTGGCAACAGGCATGAAAATAGATGATTTTGCCCCAAGATTATCGTTTTTTTGGGCTATTGGCATGAATCATTTTATGGAAATTGCTAAAATGCGCGCAGGCAGAATGTTGTGGGCAAAACTGATCCAACAATTCAATCCGAAAGACGAAAAATCATTGGCGTTGCGCACCCATTGCCAAACATCAGGCTGGAGTTTGACCGAGCAAGACCCTTTCAATAACGTTGCAAGAACGTGCATCGAAGCCGCCGCCGCCGCATTTGGTGGCACACAATCTTTGCACACCAACGCCTTAGATGAAGCGATTGCTTTGCCTACCGATTTTTCAGCAAGAATTGCTCGAAATACCCAATTATATCTACAACTTGAAACCAAAATCACAAAAACAGTCGATCCGTGGGCAGGCAGTTATTATGTTGAAAAGCTAACGGCTGAAATTGCTGAAAAGGCGTGGGCATTGATTGTAGAAGTAGAAAGTTTGGGAGGAATGACCAAAGCCATCGAAGCGGGCATCCCAAAAATGCGCATCGAAGAAGCCGCTGCCAGAAAGCAAGCGAGAATCGATAGCAGTCAAGACACCATTGTGGGCATGAACAAATACCGTTTGGCACAAGAAGACCCTTTGCACATTTTGGATGTGGACAACGAAAAAGTGCATCAACAACAAATTGAACGATTACAAAACATCAAAGCCAACCGCAATCAAAAATTGGTCGATGAAGCTTTAGCTAAATTAACGGAAGCCGCCAAAACCAGCGAAGAAAACTTATTGGCATTGGCGATAGAAGCTGCCCGACTTCGTGCTACTTTAGGCGAAATTAGCGATGCTTTGGAATTGGTGTACGGAAGGTATAAAGCACAAATCAAATCATTTAGTGGAGTGTATAGCAAAGAAATCAAACAAGACGAAAGTTTTGAAAAGGCAAAAAAATTAGCCAACGAATTTGCAGAAAAAGAAGGCCGTCGTCCGAGAATTATGATTGCAAAAATGGGACAAGATGGCCACGACCGAGGCGCAAAAGTTGTAGCAACAGGCTATGCGGACGTAGGTTTTGATGTGGACATTGGTCCGTTGTTTCAAACGCCACAAGAAGCAGCCAAGCAAGCCATTGAAAACGATGTGCATATATTAGGAGTTTCTTCTTTAGCGGCTGGACACAAAACTTTGGTGCCACAAGTGATTGAAGAACTCAAAAAATACGGTCGTGAAGACATCATGGTGATTGTGGGCGGAGTGATTCCGGTGCAAGACTATCAATTTTTGTTTGATGCCGGCGCTTTGGCAGTTTTCGGACCTGGCACAAAAATCAGTGAAGCGGCGATTTCACTTTTAGAAATTTTGTTATCGTCTTTTGATGAATAAACTTTGATTAGAGTGAAACAATATTTCTTGAAGTTTTTATTTATGAATGATTGAAAATTGCAAACGAAAAACTACTTTTGCACCCTAATTTAAAAAAACAAACATGGCGACGAATAGAACATTTACAATGATTAAACCAGATGCAGTTGAAAACGGACACATCGGTGGAATTCTTAATATGATTGCAGAAGGTGGGTTCAAAATTGTAGCATTAAAATTAACACAATTAACAGTTGCAGATGCTAAAGCTTTTTATGCAGTGCATTCAGAAAGACCATTTTACGACGAATTGGTTACTTTCATGTCGAGAGGTCCAATTGTAGCTGCTATTTTAGAAAAAGAAAACGCTGTTGAAGATTTCAGAACGTTGATTGGCGCAACAAATCCTGCGAATGCGGCTGAGGGAACCATCCGTAAAAGATATGCCACTTCAATGGGCGAAAATGCAGTTCACGGTTCAGATAGCGATGAAAATGCAGCCATCGAAAGTGCTTTTCATTTTTCAGGAAGAGAAATTTTCTAGTCTTACAAAATCTATTTTACACTAAACCATCTTCAAAAGAGATGGTTTTTTGTTTTCGATTTTTCAGCAAATATCAAATAATAGTAGTAGAAATAATGCGCTGATAATAGAATAATAACCCGTAAAGGTTCATAAATTTGAATAAAAATATAGAATTTTTGAATAATGAACAAAACCGACAAAACAACAAATAGCAATGAACTGATCAACAAACTGGTGTTGGCTAAATTATTATGATAAGAATAATTTGAAATGGCGATGCCGCCAATAATCGCATTGAGCAAAATATTTGCCAAACCAAAGTAAAAGATAGATCCTAGTGATACAGACGTAATATAGAACAAGTAAGCGTTTGGGATACTAAAAAGAAAGAAGCCTAGAATAAAAGAAACCCAAAAAACCTTTCCGCAATCCTGATAAATTTGATACAAAACAATAGCCCTAAATACAAAAAAAGATATTAAACCCGCATATATAAATTCTAACGTACTGTAAATAAACAAAATATTTGATATTGTTGCAAAAAAAATGGCAGTTAAATAAATTTTACTTTTCACTATAGACGATAAAAAATAAACGAGCATTAAGGAAGGTAAAACAACAATTCTCAATGGAATTACAAGAAAATTTACTTCAAAATAAGATGCTAATGTCAGCGAAATCGCAATCGATGCAAAAGCAACTTTGGATACAAAAACGAATGATTTTTTGTTGTTTTCCATTCGTATCAATTTTTTAAGTTTAAATGATCTTCTTTCTTAATTGTTACAACAAATCTATAAAAAGCGTAAAATGCATTCATATTTAAAAACATTGCCAACGGTCTCACAAATAAATATTTAACATAAAAAAGCTCTACAAAAACCAAAAAATGAAGACAGAAAAAAAGAAAAACCGAAAGCATTAACCAAGTGATTTTCGAGGAATCTTTCAGGACATACTGTGAAAGCGCCATGCCACCTAAAACTGAAATCATACAATTTTGAAAGAAAATAAAATATTGGATGATCTGGTTTTGAAAATTAACATCTATATAAATGTAAACTGAAAAAATAAAAAATGGAATGGTAGCCAAAACTAACGGGATAAAATCTTTTATTTTAAGGACTTTTACAAGAAAAACTATCATCAATATTCGGTGAATACTAAATATTAAAACACTTAAAATAATGAATTTATCTATCCATATGAAAATGAGATTCGTAATACTTGAAGTAATAAGAATAGCAGTAAAAAGAAAATTATCTTTCTTAAATTCAGCATTGTAAGCTAGCAAAAGCAAAATTGGAAAAAGCGGTTTCATTAAAATAATGATTGGTTTCCAATAAAAATACTCTGCTACAACTTCCAATAAGCCAACACAAAAGAATAACAAAATGTAATTTCTAATTTTTGATTCCAAGCTAATTAATTTTAGTATAAAATTAACATTTAAAACGAATAAAAAAATGAATTGCACTTTTTTTTCTTATATTTTTTCATTTTGTTTAAAAGATGATCCTATTTATGACCTTATTTTTACGAAAACGTTATAATTAAAGATTGTGTCAAATGTTTGAAAACTTGTTGAAATAAAAACTTGTTTCTTTTCGTTAACTGTAAAAGTTCTTTTATTTTTGGATGTTCAATCAAATCAACACTTATGCGAAATTTAATTTACCAAACAGCCTTCATCGCCATGTTTGGTCTTCAATATGTTCACGGACAAAAAACAGCCATTTATACCAACGAACTCAAGGAATTTTACCGAGCAGTTGAGCTCTACAAAGACCAACAATATTTATCGGCACAGCAACTTTTTACGCAAGTTCAAAAAGACACCAAACAGCACGATGTTTTGGCTGATTGTGCTTTCTACATTGCTATTTCAGCCGTAAAACTGAACCAAGCCAACGCCGATGTTTTGATGGAACATTTCATTGCTGAATATCCTACAAGTTCAAAATTAAACCAAGCGTATTGGGAAGTCGGACAATTTTATTTCAAAAATCGTCAATACCCTTTTGCATTGCAATGGCTTGAAAAAGTGAATCTTGAACAATTGACCCTTGAGGAAAAAGACCGTTTTTATTTTTACAAAGGTTATGTTTATTTTGAGGCAAAAAACATAGATGGCGCCACAGAAAACCTGAACCGAGTGGTCAATTCGAAAGAATTTGGAACGCAAGCACGTTATTATTTAGGAGTCATCAGTTATGAAGGCGATAAATACACAGAAGCCAATCAATATTTTGATCAAGTGGGCAATGAAGACAAGTACAAAGAAAAAATGGCTTATTTTCAGGCTGATATGAATTTTAAACTCGGGAAATTCGACAAAGCAATTGAATTATCGCAAGCCGCCATGCCGAAAGCTACAGCTGTCGAAAAATCGGAACTCAATAAAATTATTGGCGAAAGCTATTTCAACCAAAAAAAATATGCCGAAGCGATTCCTTTTTTAAATCAATATAAAGGTAAAAAAGGAAAGTGGAACAACACCGACTTTTATATGCTTGGCTATGCCTATTACAAACAAAACGACTTTGAAAATGCCTTGATGCAATTCAACAAAATCATTGATGGTTCTGACTTTGTAGCACAAAACGCTTACTATCATTTGGGAGAAAGTTATTTGAAAACCAACCGAAAAGCAGAAGCATTGAGTGCTTTCAAAAACGCCTCTGAGATGGATTTTGAGCTAAAAATCAAGGAAGACGCCGCTTATAATTATGCCAAGTTGAGCTATGAAAACGGAAATCCTTTTCAAAGTGTGCCCGAAGTTTTGTCTCAATTCACAAAAAACTATCCTAGCAATCCCAATAAAATCGAGATTCAAAACTTATTGATTAATTCTTACATTACTTCAAAAAATTATCAAGAAGCATTGGTTTTGTTAGAAAACAACAAATCTTTTGAAAACAAAGTAGCTTATCAAAAAGTGACATTCTATTTAGGCTTAGAATCTTACACCAACGGAAAATATAAAGAAGCGTTGGAAATGTTTGGGAAATCTTTAAGCGAACCCCGCTCCCCGAAATTTACCGCAACAGCCACAATTTGGAAAGGCGAAACACAATTCGGCCTAGAAAACTTTAAAGACGCTTTGCTGAGTTTCAAACAATATCAAAACAGTACCCAAGTAGCATCAACTTCTGATTACAAAAATTGAGATTATCATTTAGGTTATGCTTATTTCAAGTTGAAAGACTACGAAAAAGCAGCACAATTTTTCGAGCAATTCATCGCTAAAGAAAAAAAAGACAAAGCGTTACTAAATGACAGTTATTTGCGTTTGGGCGATAGTCAATTTGTGTCAGCAAAATATTGGCCCGCCATGGAATCTTACAACAAAGCCATCGAAATGAAAGGCATCGATGCCGATTATGCAGCTTATCAGAAAGCCATCAGTTATGGTTTTGTGCAACGAACAGATTCGAAAATTGAAGATTTGAATTCGTTTTTGAAAAAATATCCAAAATCGCAATACCGCGACGATGCTTTGTTTGAATTGGCAAATACGTACAACAATCAAGGCAAAAATGAGTTGGCCATTTCAACCTATGATGTCCTGATCAAAGAATTCAACAACAGTTCTTTTACCGCACGTTCGATTTTGAGACAAGGATTGATTCATTACAATTCCAACAAACCGCAACCTGCTTTGATCAAGTTTAAAAAAGTAGTGGCTGAGTTTCCCGGCACTCCCGAATCGATGGAGGCAGTTTCGACAGCCCGTCAAATTTATGTGGATGCAGGCAATGTGGAAGAATACAGCAATTGGGTAAAAACACTTGATTTTGTGGAAGTAACCGACAATGATTTAGACAACACCACGTATGAATCGGCTGAAAAAATGTATTTACAAAGCAATTCAAAAGGTGCCACAAGTGGATTTTTGGGCTATGTAACCAAATTTCCAAATGGAACCCATGCTTTGAAAGCGCATTTTTATTTGGCGCAATTGTATTTCGCAGATGGTTTAGAAAACAGTGCGATAGATCATTATGAATTTGTGATTGCTAAAAACAGAAACGAATTTACAGAACAATCTTTGGCACGTTTGAGTGAAATTTACCTCAAGAAAAAAGACTACGGCAACGCGAATGCGGTTTTGTTACGATTAGAAAAAGAAGCAGATTTTCCACAAAACATCACTTTTGCACAATCGAATTTGATGAAAGTTTTCTATGAGCAACAAGACTATCCAAATGCAGTGATTTATGCAGACAAAGTTTTGTTGCAACCCAAAATAGAAGAACGTGTCAAAAACGATGCACAAACCATTATTGCGCGTTCGGCCATCAAAACCAACAACGAAGCAAAAGCCCGCGAATGGTTTGGTAAACTATTAAAAACCGCCAAAGGCGAATTGGCAGCAGAAGCCCATTATTATGATGCTTTCTTCAAAAATAAAGACGGAAAGTTTAAAGAATCGAATGAAGTAGTTGAAAAAATAATCAATAATTATAGAAATTATGATTATTTCTTCAAAAAATCCTTGCTTGTAAAAGCGAAAAACGACTATAATCTTAATGATTCTTTTAACGCATTAGTTATGCTTGAAGCCTTGATTAAACAAGGAAATGACTATCCAGATATTTTGGAAGAAGCGCAAAAATTGCAAACAGAATACAAAACCAAAGAAGCGGAAAGAAATTCTTCCATCCAAAACTAAATTTTAGATGCGTCAATTAAAAACAAGTCAATCCAATCTTATGAATCAATTCAAATCAACATATTTTATTTTTTCAATGGCTTTTTTTACCAGTTTTGTTGCCTTCGCACAAGAGGATGACAACCTTGGCACTGAAGTAGTCAACGTGGTAAAACCTTATACGGCAGCCGTTTCCGATGCTTTCAAAATCAAAGAAACACCTGTGATTGAAGACGAAGAAAACACCAAAAAAGAAACCATCGAATACACTATTTTCTCTTTTCCCGTGGCTTCCACTTTTACTCCTGCGAAAGGAAAAGCCGCACCTTTAGACGAGGAATCCAACAAAAAATTGTACGATAATTACACCACGTTAGGATTTGGAAACTACGGACATATTCTTGGCGAATTGTTTCTAACCAAAAACTTCAACAAAAATGCTTACATCGGCGGGATGATTCGTCATCATTCATCGCAAGGTGGCATCAATGACGTAGTTTTAGACGATAATTTTTCGAACACGCAAGTAGATGTAACCTACGGAAATGCCACTAAAAACAACGCTTGGAACATCGATGCCGGCTATCAGGCGCAAACCTTTAATTGGTATGGATTGCCTACTTTTTTATATGAAAATTTATTAGAAGAAGAGCTTGCAACCTTCATCGGTGGCATTGATCCAAAACAAACCTATTCCAACTTGTATTTCGGAGGAAGATTTGGCATGGAAGGCAGTGCTTTTAAAGGTGCTGAAATTAAATTCAATCGTTTTGCAGATGCATACAAATCAGGAGAAAACAACCTCGTTTTGAAACCAGAATTTAGTTTTGATGTGATGAATACCACCATCAAAACCCGTGTTTTGGTCGATCATTTGAGTGGAAGTTTTGAAGATAATCCACTAACGCCAGAAAATTCATTAGATTACAGCATCACGAATTTCGGATTGGCACCTTCTATTTCTATGCAACAAAATGGTTGGGATTTCAATTTAGGTGCACAGCTTTTTTATTCGGCAGATGCTGAAAACAGCGAGAGTAAATTTTTCATTTATCCAGAAATTTCAACTTCTTACGCCATTGTAGGCGATTTTATGGTGCTTTATGCAGGTATTGAAGGCACTTTGCAACAAAATTCTTATAGAAATTTTGTAGCTGAAAATCCTTTTGTTTCGCCCAACTTGTTCATTGCACCCACCGACCAACAATATGATTTCTTTGCAGGTTTGAAAGGAAAATTAGCCAGCAATGTGAGCTATAACGTACGTGGATCGTATATGAGCGAGAAAAACAGAGCTTTTTTTGTGAGCAACGAACCTAATACTTTTGTAGAAAATCCTGAGAACTACAACTATGGAAATAGTTTTGAAGTGGCTTACGACGATTTGAAAACCATCACTTTCTTTGGAGAAATCAAAGCTGATTTTTCAAAAGATTTTTCTGCGGGTGTCGATGCATCAATCATGAGCTATTCGGTTTCTAACTTCGAAGAAGCGTGGAATTTACCAGCCATGCGAGTGGGTGCCAACAGCAACTATCAAATCAATGAAAAATGGAACATTGGCGCACAGTTTTTCTATGTCGGACAGCGAAAAGATCTTGCTTATCAATATGGTTTGAATGCCATTTTCCCACCAGATGTAGTTCCTTCAGTCGCCACTGTTGACGGTTATTTTGATTTGAACGCCCAAGTTTATTACACTTTCAATCCGAGAATTTCAGCTTTTTTAAAATTAAACAACATGGCGAATCAAGCGTATGAACGTTGGATTAATTACCCTTCACAACAATTTCAAATTTTAGCTGGAGCCAATTTCAAATTTGATTTCTAAATCTTTATTGAAAAATCATCGGTTTTAGATTTTAAAATCATCAAAAAATTCCATTCTTTTTGCTTTCTCAAGAAAACGAAAACAAAAAGAGTGGATTTGAACTTAGGAAAATCCCAAACTTTATTTCTCAAAAACAACATGCATAAAAAAACAGTGGTGGCATTTTTGACCACGCAACTCAAAAACCAAATTTCGCAGATTCGATTGCAAATTGAAAATTTAAGTCAGGATGCCAGCGAAAACGCCAAAAGTTCCGCAGGCGACAAACACGAAACCGATTTGGCAATGGTGCATTTGGAGCAAGAACAATTGAGCAAAAAATTAAGCCAATTACTTGATAACTTACAAACTTGGCAACAAATTGACTTTGGAAGCTCGGCATCAACCGTCAAACAAGGAAGTTTGGTCAAAACAAATTTGGGTTGGTTGCTCATTTCCATTGCGCTACCGCAGTATAAAATTGAAAATGAAACTGTTATCAGCATCTCACCACAATCGCCGTTAGGACAACTTCTCATTGGAAAACAACCCAACGAACGATTTGAATTGAACCAAAAAACGTTTGAAGTCGAAGAAATTCTTTGATGTTTTCAATTTGAAAATGAATTCATTAGCCTAAAACAACACTTTTTTGATTGCAATGTTTATTAATCATTAACCTTCTATGAATTAAGTTTTTTATATCGAAAATTAGTTTACTTTTGCACCCGATTAAAAAAACTACATGGAATCAATTAGAAACATTGCAATTATTGCACACGTTGACCACGGAAAAACGACCTTGGTTGATAAAATTATGTACCACTGTCAGCTTTTTCGTGAAAACGAAAACACCGGCGATTTAATATTAGACAACAATGATTTAGAACGTGAAAGAGGCATCACGATTACCTCTAAAAACGTTTCTGTAGTTTATAAAGGCACAAAAATCAATATTATTGACACTCCCGGTCACGCCGATTTTGGTGGTGAAGTAGAGCGTGTATTGAACATGGCTGATGGCGTTTGTTTGTTGGTCGATGCTTTTGAAGGGCCGATGCCACAAACGCGTTTCGTATTGCAAAAAGCAATTGATTTAGGTTTGAAACCATGCGTGGTCATTAATAAAGTGGACAAAGAAAACTGTACACCCGAAGAAGTGCACGAAAAAGTGTTCGATTTGATGTTCGAATTGGGCGCTACTGAAGAGCAATTAGACTTCCCTACCGTTTATGGTTCTGCCAAAAACAATTGGATGTCAGACGATTTCAGAAACCAAACCACCAACATCGAACCTCTTTTAGACATGGTGATTGCCAATGTGCCTGCACCAAAAGTTTCAGAAGGAACTCCACAAATGTTGATCACTTCATTAGATTTCTCTTCTTTCACAGGTCGTATAGCGATTGGACGTTTGGAAAGAGGCGTTTTGAAAGAGAATATGCCGATTTCTTTGGTAAAAAGAGACGGAAAAGTAATGAAGTCAAGAATTAAAGAATTACACACTTTCGAAGGTTTAGGCCGTAAAAAAGTAACCGAAGTTATTGCTGGCGATATTTGTGCAATTGTGGGTGTAGAAGGCTTTGAAATTGGCGACACGATTGCCGATTTTGAAAATCCAGAAGCATTACAAACCATTGCCATTGACGAACCCACGATGAGTATGTTGTTTACCATCAACGATTCGCCTTTCTTTGGAAAAGAAGGAAAATTCGTAACGTCAAGACACATCCGCGATAGATTAACCAAAGAATTAGAGAAAAATTTGGCCATGAAAGTGGGCGAAACAGATTCAGCCGATAAATTCATGGTGTTCGGTCGTGGCGTACTTCACTTATCGGTTTTAATCGAAACGATGCGAAGAGAAGGTTACGAACTACAAATCGGTCAACCACAAGTAATTATCAAAGAAATTGACGGCGTTAAATGCGAACCAATTGAAGAATTAACCATCGATTTACCCGAACATTTATCAGGAAGAGCCGTGGAATTCGTAACGATTCGTAAAGGCGAAATGCTTTCTATGGAAGGCAAAGGCGAGCGTATGATTGTTAAATTCAACATTCCTTCACGTGGCATCATCGGGTTGAGAAACCAATTGCTTACAGCCACTGCCGGCGAAGCCATCATGGCACACAGATATATCGGCTACGAACCTTACAAAGGCGCAATTCCAGGAAGAAACAACGGTTCGTTGATTTCGATGGAAAACGGAAAAGCCATCCCCTATTCTATCGACAAATTGCAAGACAGAGGCACTTTCTTCGTCGATCCAAACGAAGAAATCTATGCAGGTCAAGTAATTGGCGAAAACACACGTTCAGACGATATGGCGGTTAACGTAACGAAAACCAAAAAATTATCCAACGTTCGTTCTTCGGGTGCCGACGACAAAGCGCGCATCATTCCACCGAAAAAATTCTCTTTGGAAGAAGCTTTAGAATACATCCAAAAAGATGAATATGTGGAAGTAACCCCAAAAAGCATCCGTTTGCGTAAGATTTTCTTAGACGAAAACGAAAGAAAGAGAAACAAAATCTAAGTTGATTTTCTCCATAAAAACTAACCCTCAAAATGTAAAAACTTTGAGGGTTTGTTCTTTTTATACCTTTCGCTATTCCGCTTTAAACCCAGATTACGCATTGGACTTTGTAATGAGAGAAAAAAGGACAAAGAAGGTGGAATTGCACGGAAACTTTTTACCAGAAGTGTAGCTTTTGCTACATTGAGGATAAAAAATTGAGTACAATTACAGATTCAAAGTCATTTTTTTTCGTAATAAACTTCTAATGTCTAATCTGGGTTAAAATCAATCGAAAGCGAATTCACACAATATCGAATACCCGTTTGCGTGGGGCCATCATCAAAAACGTGCCCCAAATGTCCGCCACACGATGCACACACAATTTCCGTGCGAATCATCCCATGCGAACGGTCTTGAATATATTCCACTTTTCCCGGAATCGAAGCGTCAAAAGAAGGCCAACCACAATGCGCATCAAACTTCGTGTCGCTCTCAAAAAGCGGTTCGTTGCAACCACCACAAACGTACGTTCCCTTTTCAAAATGCAAATTAAATTCGCCCGAATGCGGATATTCCGTCCCTTTTTCCCTTAAAATTCGGTATTTCTTCTCGCCCAATTCCGCTTTCCAAACGGCAGGCTCTTTTTCAATTGGATATTTCATGGCTGTTTTTTTTTAAAAACAATAATACAATTTTTTTTGAAGCTATTCCCGCTTTTCATTCCAAGCTTTTTCAGCGAAGCCTTTTTTTCTACGGCAAGAAAGGAGCTTCTAAAGTCGCTCTTTCTTGCCAAGAAAAAATTGGCTTCGCTTTCAAAAGGCTTTCCATTGCAATCGGGGCTAAAACCGAAATAAGTTAAATGAAGTGAAACAGCAATTCCATTCAAAATCCATGAAATCAACAACTTATTCAAATAAAACATTAATAAATCATATCAAAACACCTCATTATTTATTTCAATACCACAAAATCAAACAACTTTATTCCTATTTTTGGCAAAACTAGCAAACGAAAAAAAGTGTGAATGTTACATAAACTTGCGGATATTTGCTGGTTAGTGGCAAGCGTAATGACACACCAAAAAAAAGTAACTAACTAAAAAATAACTTGATAAAAATGCGAAAAGATAAAAACAGAAAGAAAGTATACAATAGAAAATTGCTTATAAAGCTTTAAATAATAAAATAAGTAATTTATGATGTTGATTAACACATATGGATTCTATGACATTTACCTCAAGTACCCCACTATGTTGGTGCCTAACTATCAACGTGCCTACACGTGGGATAAGGAAAAGGTTGAAGAGTTGCTTACTGATTGGGAAGAATATTTGCAGAAAGAGCCAACCCACTCCTACTATATGGGCACTTTGCTACTTTACTACGATAAAGAAAACAAAAACTATGAAATTATTGACGGACAGCAACGCTTAACCACACTGGCTTTAATTTATTACACCATAGAAAATGAAATCTTAAACGGACAAGATTTGAGCTACAATCAAATGATTTCCGCTTACAACATTGCCAACAATCTCAACTTTTTGCAGAGTAAAAAAGAACTATTGCAACAATTCAATGAAGCAGATATTTTTGGCAAACTGGATTTCACATTGATTGTAAGCGACAATCAAGACCACGCATTTTCATTCTTCGACTCACAAAATAACAGAGGAGTAAGTTTAGGAGTTGACGACTATCTGAAAGCTTATCATTTAAGAGCATTGCCAGAGCTATTACAAGCCAAACGTGCAAAATCCTG
>JBEILV010000025.1:0-22549 GCA_040379105.1 Flavobacterium sp. | reverse complement strand
CCAAAAATCGATCGATAAAATTGGTGGTTGTTATAGGATTGTCTAAAGTCACAATCAAGAAAACCAGATCGATGTTGGAGGCAATAATGTGGGTTTGCTTTGAAAGATTGACCGATTTTCTAATAACGTAGTTTTTTCGGGGATGAATGTGGTGGATATGCCCTGTAACAGCATCGGAATTTTCTTCCAATTCAAAATCGACCACATCGCCCACCGCAATCGGATTGGTACTTTTGATGCCTTGCATTCTGAATTTGCCTTTGATTCTACAATCGTAAATTTGCCCTTCTTGAGATTTTACGGTGTACCAACTTCCTGTCGATTTATATACTAATCCTGTCATAGTTGCAAAAATAAAAAAAGACCGCTCAGCAACGCCCTCTTTTGTGATGAAAGATAAAATTTTGATGATAATTTTAATTCGTTGATTTCAACTTACTATTAAGTCTGTCAACTAAAAAACTGATTCATCTACTCTTTCATCACGTTTTCTTGATGACTGATGCTTTCTTGGTGTACGGCTTTAAAAAACTGGTCAATAAACGATTCGCTTAAGCCTCGTTCGAGTCCGTTGGCTTTCATGCGCTCCAGAATTTCGAGCCATCTCGAATTTTGAAGAATAGCCACGTTTCTTGTTTTTTTCAATGCGCCAATTTCTCTTGCTACTGCCATTCTTTGACCGAGTGCGTCTAAAATTCGCGCATCGAAAGTGTCTATTTTCTTTCGAAATTGAATCATTTGTTCCACATACTCGTCTGTGAAATCAGTGTCGTTTCTGATCACCAATTGTTCTAAGATTTCTAACAATCGTTCGGGAGTCACTTGTTGTGCGGCATCGCTCCAAGCCTTGTCTGGATCGATGTGCGTTTCGATGATCATGCCATCGTATTTCAAATCCATCGCTTCCTGAGTGGTGGGCGCAATCAAATCACGTCGGCCCGAAATATGCGAAGGGTCAATAATCATGGGAACATTCGGAAATCTGGTTTTGAAATCAATCGCTATTTGCCATTCGGGATTGTTACGATATTTGGTTTTTTCATACGTAGAAAATCCTCTGTGAATGACACCTAAATTCTTGATATTGGCTTGAAACAAACGTTCTAAGCCACCAATCCAAAGCGATAAATCTGGATTCACAGGGTTTTTTAGCAAGACAATCTTATTTGTGTTTTGCAAAGCGTCGGCAATTTCTTGTACTGCAAATGGATTGACGGTGGTGCGTGCTCCAATCCACAAAACGTCGATGTCGTGTTCCAAAGCTAGTTTAACGTGCGTGGCGTTGGCAACTTCAATGGCCATCATCAAACCCGTTTCTTGCTTGGCTTTTTGCAACCATTTCAACCCGATTTCGCCCACGCCCTCAAAACCACCAGGGCGCGTGCGCGGTTTCCAAATGCCTGCTCTGTACATGCTCACTTTCGAATCTTTTAGTTTTCGGGCAATCGACAAAACTTGTTCTTCTGTTTCTGCGCTGCATGGACCTGCAATAACTAAAGGAAATTTCTCGTTGTAGGATTGAATCCAAGGGTTGATTTGCATGCTTATTTTTTTAACAAAAATACATTCATTCCGATGAAAAGTTTTTAAAATTGCTTTAAAATCTGATTTTAATGTAGTTTTATTATTTGACCAATAAAACTTTAGCGAAACCTCAAATCTAAATTTGATAATTTTATATCTTTGGAAAAATGATACGTAAGATGAATTTAGAGACAAGAAAAATCAACTTTATCCAAGAGTTTTTGAATTTAGATAACGAAGACATTATCCTTGGATTCGAAAATTTGTTGCGTAAAACAAAAACGGAACAAATTAAAAATAGTCATAAACCCATGTCTTTAAGACAATTGAATTCAGAAATTGACCTTGCAATGGAAGATTCAGAAAACGGCAGAATGATTAAAGCAACCGATTTAAAGGCTAAAATTCGGCAATGGAGTTAGAAGTTTATTGGCTGGAGCTTGCTGAACATAAATTAAAAAATATTTACGATTATTACGCTTCAAAATCAAGCACTATCGCAGCTGAAAAATTAGTTGATGGAATTTTAAATACCACTTTAATCATCGAAAAACAGGCAGAAATTGGACAAATTGAAAATAGTTTGCGAACAAGAAAACAAAAATTCAGGTACTTGGTTTACAAAAACTATAAAATTATTTATTGGGTAAATTACGATTTTAAAAGAATAGAAATTGTCAACGTTTTTGACACTAGACAAGATCCTTCGAACATCATTGAAATAAAATAATCACTTTTCTCAAATCCTTTTTTTTAGATCGATGCTTTTTCATGAATCGAATACAATTGAAGTGCAGTTGAAAAGTCGAAAAACATGTTTGTAATTTTTTTCAACAACATTCAATCTCAACTTTCGTTTTGAATGGTATCTATGATTGATTTGCTTTTAAAATTGCTTTAAAATCTATTTTTAAATTACTTTTGCTTTAAAATAAATTCCATGTCTATTTCTGTTGTCAATATTTCAAAATCTTACGGAACGCAAAAAGCCCTTGATGCGGTTTCGTTTCAAATCAATAAAGGCGAAATTGTAGGTTTTTTAGGCCCAAACGGTGCTGGAAAATCTACATTAATGAAAATCCTGACTACGTACATCAGTGCCGACAGTGGCGATGCGAAAGTGAACGATTTTGATGTGCAAAACGCCACGAAATCGGTACAGAAATCGGTGGGTTATTTGCCCGAACACAATCCGTTGTATTTGGATTTGTATGTAAAAGAATATTTAGCCTTCAATGCCGATGTTTATAAAGTTTCGAAAAATAGAATAGCTGAAGTCATCGAATTGACAGGTTTAACTGCCGAACAACACAAAAAAATCGGACAATTATCGAAAGGTTACCGCCAAAGAGTGGGTTTGGCAACCGCCTTGCTTCACAATCCAGAAGTGTTGATTTTAGATGAACCAACCACAGGTTTAGACCCAAATCAGTTGGTGGAAATCAGAGAATTGATTAAAAACATTGGACAAGACAAAACCGTTTTCCTTTCCACGCACATCATGCAAGAAGTAGAAGCTATTTGCGACCGTGTGATCATCATCAACCACGGGAAAATTGTGGCAGATCGAAAATTATCGCAATTGAAAAGTGAAAAAGACGAACAAACAATATTGGTTGAGTTTGATTTTAGAATTGAAGAAGAATTGGTTGGTCAAATTCCTCATTTGAAATCGTTTGTAAATACGTATGATTTTGTGTGGGAACTCACATTTGAAACCAGTAAAGACATGCGACCTGCGGTTTTTGATTTTGCCCATGACAATGGATTGAAAACATTGCAATTGACAGTAAAAAACAAAAATTTAGAGGCTTTGTTTAGAGAAATCACAAAAGAATAATAACTTTAAGGCTGGAAAATCAATTGCCCTGAAAAATAAGTATTTACTTCCAAAATTTCAGGTTCTAGATTGTAAATCAAATTGCCTGTGCTGTATAAATTTCCTCTTAAAGCCGTTTGCGGACGCACCAAGATGTTGTTCGTGCTTCTGTGAAAAACATTCACTTCGTTAGCGATTAACTGCGAAGTATCGCATCTTCCGTTACCTGCATAATAATTGATGGTGAAAATATTTGCATTTACCGAAAGGAAAAATGAAGCAATGCTATTGGATTCTATGCTGAAATTTTGAGCATTCAAATTCAAATAAAAATTGCCACTTGCCGAATCTTTTCCTTCTTCAAAAGCGATGATGGTAAAGTTGTCAAAATTCAAAATGCCTTCGGAGCGAATGTCTTGTTCTGTTGTGGATTGCAATTGAAATAAATTCGGAATTTGAACTTCAATGGTCGTTGCGCCATACGGTTGGTTCCAAAAACAAGATTCACTTTGCTTTAAAAACAAGGTTTCGTCCACCACTTCATAAGTCAAAGTTTCGAAAATTTTTGTCTTTGTTTTGATGGTTACTTGTTGGAAATCGCCTTGTTTTAAAATCAATCCAACCCCAGATTGCACATTGATTTTGTCAAAAAAAGGAACCTCAACTTCGATGGTTGTTTCAATACCATGATTTTGCACACAATCTTCTATCGATGCACAGCCGATGCAAAAAAATAGGATGAAAATGCAAATACTTCCTTTCATTTTTTTAATTTAAAACCGAACCCCAATGCCCATTTCTACCGCCTCTGCCCTTGCTGCATGCGATTTGAGATGCAAACTCGAAAACAAGAATCGGTTGTAATAATATTTCAATCCGACCCGCTGATACATGTCAATATCTTCTTTAAAAGGTCGGTAAACATAATATCCTAACTGCGTTTCGATGGATAACTGATTGATAAACAATTCGTGACCGACAAAAACCCCAACACGTTTATAATCTGTACTCGGGTCGATTTGTGTTTCGTTTTCAGGAAAAGCGGTGGACGAATATCGGATACAATCTTTCAAGGTAAGCGTCCAAAACATATCTACTCCCAACTGCAAAGCACTTTTTCGTCCTAAACGTTTGTCGGCATAAAACCCAAATGATAAAATGGTTTTTGACCAATGCCCACGAGTGGACTTTCGTTGATTCCCGATTTCAAACTCAAATTGAATTTAACACCTTCTTTTGGTGTTGAAATAGTATCATTTGAAGTGAATTCATCCTGATTTTTTGATTCAAAATGATACCTAAAACCCAGCTGAAAAGCCAAAGTATTGATGCCACGATTGGGAAATTTGGTACGTCCGTTGGAAAAATGATTGAACAAAAATCCTGTTTGAAAACTTAATGGAACACTTGAAAATCGTTTTTGATATTGCAACAAAACCATGTTGGCACTCATGAATTTCGAACCAAAAGCATTGTTTTTGAAATTCGTTTCTCGATCGTAAGGATGTGTTGCCATGCCAATTCTTTGAGAAATTCGGAACAAAAAACGCCTTTTGAGGAAATAAAAATTGTAGTGCGCACTCAAAGCATAGACATCGCCAAGGGTTTCGTTTTTAAAATCTTGGTATTAAAACGAAAAACTATAATCTGGATTTCTATAAGAGCGATGCCATTCTTTGCCACCTTTCGTTTGCACATTATAGCCCAACAAAACACCCGAAGGATGACCAGAAATCAAATGACCAATGTCTGGAGCGTGTTTTAAAATTGTGCCTCTGAAAAAATGAGCTTCTAGAAAATGATCGTTTTTTTGCGCAAAAAGTAAGTGCTGAGATAACAAAATGAAAAAGAGAGTGAACCATAATTCTATGTAGAACCATTGAAAATAACAAATCCTATCTTTGTTCATTCTTGTCGTTTGGACTAAAAATTATGACTTTTTACTCAGCTTTTGAAGGTTTTTTCGTTCTTTCTCTAAATCTTTTTTGAGAGAAGCCACCTTTTTTTCTTGCTTTTTTAATTGCTCATTATCTTTATCAATACTTTTGGTATCGTGCTTGTCTTTTTTCACCGTTTTTTTGAACTTTTTGTCCATGCTTTCAAGTTTGACCTCTTCTTTTTTGATGTCCGATTCTAACTTGGACATTTTATTGATAGTCTTATCGATTTTCTTTTGAAGTTTCTCAGCGTCTTTTTGTGCTTGAAGCATTTCTTTGGTCGGCGCCTCTGACTCATTTTGACTAGATTTTTCTGTTTGTGCAACTGCCAAATGAGAAATAAAAAGGACGATCATAAAAAATAATTTATTCATAATTTTATACAATTTTATAGTTGGTATTAATGCCATTCGTTCACTTTGTTGGCATCCATTTTAAGGAAAATAAATAATAAAATGGTAAATGCCCAAAAACTAGAACCGCCATAGGAGAAAAAAGGCAACGGCACGCCGATGGTTGGAAAAAGCTTGATCAACATCATGATATTAACCGCAAAATGTGTAAAAAGAATGGTGACCACGCAATAGCCATAGGCGCGACTAAAAACAGTTTTTTGGTTTTCAGCCAAATGCAAAAGTCTAAAAAAGAAAAGCACATAAACCAAAATGACGATAAACGAACCAAAGAAACCCCATTCTTCGCCCACAGTTGTGAAAATATAATCCGAATGTTGTTCAGGCACAAAACCTCCTTTGGTTTGTGTACCTTCCATGAATCCTTTGCCTGTCAAACCGCCAGAGCCAATGGCAATCATAGATTGATTCAAATTGTAACCTTCGCTTTTTAAATCGACATTATCATTGAACAAAACATTGATACGGTCTTGTTGGTGCGGTTCCAAAACATTTTCATAAACAAAATTAACCGAAAACGTGCAGAAGGTCATCACTCCGAAAAAAATCAAATTCAAAATTGGCTTTCGCTGAATTCGTTTTTTTGAGAAAAAATAAGCAATCATGATGATTAAAAAAACCAATGTGATATAAATAGGATCAAAAATGAGTGCCGAAATCGACAAAACAAGCAACGTCAAGATGGTTATCATGTAAATATCGGGCAAGCCTTCGCGGTACAAAACAATAACCAACGATAAAAAAATCATGGCACTTCCTGCATCGGGCTGCATTAAAATCAAGGAAACGGGTGCCAAAATGATGACAAAAGCAATCAATTGATTTTTAAATTCGTTCAAACTAAAAGTAGAATCGCTCAAAACTTTTGAAAGCAACAAAGCCGTTGCAATTTTTGCAAATTCTGAAGGTTGCAAATTAAATCCAGCAAATTGATACCAATTGGTTTGACCTTTGATGGTTTTTCCGAAGACAAAAAGTCCTGCCAAAAGAAGAATCGAGCCCACATAAATGAGAAAAGCAAATTTTTCGTATATTTTAGAATCAACCCATAAAATTGTGATGATGATTGGGATTGATAGAAAAATAAAAATAAGCTGGCGACCATAAATCTCGGCAATATCAAAGGAAACATCCTCAATAGGCGATGATGACGAATAGATCGTAAACCAACCCATGATGGCTAAAATAGCATACAAAACAACCGATGTCCAATCGAGATTTGCGCTTACGCTTTGGTTTTTCATTTCTCTTTAATTATTGATAGTGAATGGCTTGCCACTTAATGGTTTTGCATATTCTTCTTCTAAACTTTTCTCTAAAATCTTCTTTTCAAGATCTGTTCTTGTGATGACGCCATTTAAATATTTTTCAATCATCAAACTGGCAATCGGTCCGGCAATTCTGGCACCATAATATCCATTTTCCACAAAAACAGCAATGGCAATTTTTGGATTGTCTTTGGGTGCAAAAGCAAGAAATATCGAGTGATCAGTCAACTGCATTCTTTTGCCAAAAACTTTCGTGAAATTTTCGGCTGTACCTGTTTTTCCGCTGATGTCAATTCCTTGAATTTTTAGAGAACTAGCTGTTCCGAAATTGTAAACATCGAAAAGTCCATGTATTACTGGCGGAAAAAATCGAGGTTCGATGGTTGTATAATTCTTCGTGGTAAATTTCTTATCAATCTGAAATCCATCGATTTTTTTCACGATATGAGGAGTGTAATAATAACCCATATTGGCAATGGCTGCCATCACGTTGCACAATTGAATGGGAGTTGTGAGCACTTCGCCTTGTCCGATTGAATTGGAAATAATAGTGGTGCTTCGCCAACGGTTAGGTTGATAAACTCGATCATAATATTTAGATGATGGAATGTTTCCTTTCCGTCCTGTAGGCAAATCATACCCTAAAAAATTTCCTAATCCGAAACTTTTTAAATGTTTTTCCCATGCATCGACACCCTGAGAAGGTTTTGGATATTTTTCGATGATTTTTTTATACGTGTTGGCAAAATAAGTGTTGCATGACCTAAAAATAGCTTCGTTCAAAGCAAAATTACCCACATCGTGACATTTCATAAACCTGTTTCCATAGCTGAATCCATGTCGGCAAGTGAACGTAGTGGTTTCTGTAATCACTTCTTCTTGCAAACCAATCAACCCCGTTAATGCTTTAAAAGTGGACCCGGGGACATACTCGCCCAGCAAGCCACGATCAAAAAGCGGTTTGGCAATCGAATCGTTGTATAACTTCGTATAATTTCTAGACCTTTCTCTTCCCACAAGCAACGCTGGGTCATAGGTCGGTGCTGTGATCAAAGCCAATATTTCGCCAGTTTTGGGTTCAATGGCAACAATACCGCCCCGTTTATTGATCATTAATTCCGTACCGTACTGCTGCAAGGCAATATCGATACTCAAAGTAATATCGCTGCCTCTCATCGAAATCGTGTCGTAAACTCCATTTTTGTAAGAACCAATTTCTCTGTTAAACTTATCTCTCTGAATAATTCTAACACCTTTTCGTCCACGCAAATATTCTTCAAAATATTGTTCAACACCTTGCTGTCCAATAAAATCGCCTTGTTTGTAATAGCTGTTTTCTTGAACCACTTTTGGCGACACCTGTGTAATAAACCCAAAAACATTAGCTCCCACACTCACTTGATAATCTCGCAGGTTTCGCTTTTGAATATAAAAACCTTTGAAAATCCTCATCTTTTCTTGAAAATTGGCGTAATCTTTTTTATTCAATTGAGATAAAAGCACATACGGCAATCTCCAACTATAATTTTTTGCTTTTTCCAAAGTTTCTTCGAAATATTCTTTTGTAATATTTAAAGATTTACAAAGCTCGAGCGTATCTAAATTTTTAATTTCATTGGGCACCATCATCACGTCGTAAGCAGGCTGATTAGAAACTAACAACTTGCCATTTCTATCGTAAATATAGCCACGTTCAGGATATTCATATTGAATCTTGATGGCGTTATTTTCAGATTTTAGCTTAAGTTCTTCGTCCACCAACTGTAAATAAAACAGCCTAGAAATAATGGCTAGTGCTGCTAAAATTATCAAGGTATGAAGCAAATATTTTTTTATCATAATAAAGGAATCGAAACAAGAATGATTATCTATTCTTTTTACTTGGTTTGATCAGGTAAATAATTAACAAACTGATTAACAGTGTAAATATAGTACTTAAAAAGGTTTTACTCACGATCCTAAAAAAGAAACTAAATTTAAAAACCTCAAGACTGAAAAGCACCAAGTGATGAATAAAGATCGAAGTGATTATAAAAGACAATCGTTCTTTGGTAAATCTTCCAATTATTTTAATTGTCTGATATTCATAACTTAATCCAAAGGAAAACCGAAACACATTGGGCCGCAAATAAGCAATCGTTACGCAAGCCGCCGCATGGATGCCACCAGAGTTTAAAAACATGTCCATGATCAATCCAAGAAAAAAACTACTTGTTACAAGTGCTGATTTGTTCCCGTTGACAGGAAATAAAAGCACGTACAAAACATAAGGGTAAGGCGTGAAATAGTCAAAAAAGTTAAAGGAACTGAATACCGTTACTTGTAGCAAAACAAATAAAATGAACCTTGCAATATTTGAAAAAACATTATTATTCATCTCTACTGTGGTGGTGCTTCTAATGACAAAATTTCTGCTCTTTTCTTATTTTCAATCACGTAAACATGTCCAATATTTGTCATATCATTAAAAAGTTTGACGTCTATGGTAAAATAATTGGTCTTATTGTCCACATACAATTTTTCGATGGTGCCAATCAAAATGCCCTCAGGAAAAATAGATGATTGTGCGCCTGTTACAATCGTGTCGCCTTTTCGAACATTGGCTAATCTTGGCACGTCAATCAATTGAACAAAACCTGTGCTTTTGGCGTTCCATTTCAAGGTGCCAAAATGATTCGAATTTTTTAGTTTGGCATTAATTTCTGATTTTGTGTTCAAAACACTAATAATAGTTGCAAAATTATCAGTCACTACATCCACCACACCAATCACTCCCTCGCTGTTGATCACGCCCATAAAAGGCTTGATGCCATGTTTTTTTCCGGAAGGTAGTGGACGGTAATTATCGGGACTGTGGTAAATATTTTTAATAATTTTTGACTGAATAACGTTGAATGACCTGTAAATAGAATCGCCAGAAACAATGTTTTTTGTCAAAATTGTGTCAGATTTGTTGTAAATCATTTTTTTCAACCAAGCATTTTCCTTTGCTAAAATCTCATTTTCATGTTTTAAATTCAAATATTCATTAAAATTATTGAGTTGTTCATACACATTTCCTGTAATCACGTTAGCAGAAGAAATCGTTCTACTTCGATGATACGAATGCGATTGAATTGTAAGAAAAAGGGAAATCCCCAAAAACAGCAAAAACAGTAGTCGAGTACTGTTTTTAATAATATAATTTATTATTTGCTGCATTTAACTTTGTCTTATTTAATGAGAATACTTTTGAACTTGTTTAGATTTTTGAGCGAAGTGCCTGTGCCTCTTACAACGGCTCGCAGCGGATCTTCTGCAATGTAAACTGGCAAATCTGTTTTTTGAGAAATTCTTTGATCAAGTCCTCTCAACAATGAACCGCCACCCGCCAAGTAGATGCCTGTATTGTAAATATCGGCTGCCAATTCGGGTGGAGTTTGCGAAAGGGTTTCCATCACAGCATCTTCAATTCTTTGGATAGATTTGTCTAATGCTTTTGCAATTTCTCGATAAGAAACGTCCACTTGCTTTGGTTTTCCTGTCAACAAATCGCGTCCCTGCACCGACATGTCTTCTGGTGGCGATTCTAAATCTTCGACCGCTGCACCAATCGTGATTTTTATTTTTTCAGCGGTACTTTCACCTACAAACAAGTTGTGTTGTGTACGCATGTAATAAACAATATCATTCGTAAAAACGTCGCCTGCAATTTTAACAGATTTGTCGCAAACAATACCTCCAAGTGCAATCACTGCAATTTCGGTGGTACCACCACCAATATCAACAATCATGTTGCCACGAGGTTGCATAATATCAATCCCGATACCAATCGCTGCAGCCATCGGCTCATGAATCAAATACACTTCTTTTCCATTTACGCGCTCGCACGATTCCTTTACCGCACGCATTTCTACTTCCGTAATTCCTGAGGGAATACAAACCACCATGCGCAAAGCAGGAGTAAAAAATCTCTTTTTTAAAGCTGGAATACTTTTTATAAAAAGACTAATCATTTTTTCGGAAGCATCAAAATCTGCAATCACACCGTCTTTCAAAGGCCTGATGGTTTTGATGTTTTCATGGGTTTTCCCTTGCATTAGGTTCGCTTCCTTCCCTACTGCAATAATTTTTCCAGTAATTCTATCCCTTGCCACGATGGACGGACTGTCAATAACTACTTTGTCGTTGTGAATAATTAAGGTATTGGCTGTTCCTAAGTCAATAGCAATATCCTCGGTCATGAAATCAAAAAATCCCATAAAATTTTAGGGTTAAGAAATGTTGGGTTAAAAAACATGCAAAGGTATAAAATTAATGTTTAAAATGACGAATTCCTGTAAATACCATTGCAATATTATTTTCATCGCAATAATCAATACTCAATTGGTCTTTGATGGATCCGCCTGGCTGTATAACTGCCATAATTCCAGCATGATGCGCAATTTCCACACAATCTGGAAATGGAAAAAAGGCATCGCTTGCCATCACAGCGTTGGTTAAATCAAAACCGAAATTTTTGGCTTTTTCAATCGCTTGATTCAAAGCGTCCACACGAGAAGTTTGTCCTGTGCCGGAAGCAATCAATTGTTGGTTTTTTGCTAAAATGATGGTGTTTGATTTGGTATTTTTACAAAGTTTTGAAGCAAATAGTAAATCTTCAATCTGCGTTTGCGTTGGAGCCACTTTGGTAGCTGTTTTCAAATGCGACTCGTTGTCAGTAACATTATCTTTGTCTTGCACTAACAAACCGTTCAAGCATGTCCTGATTTGCTTTTGTGGCATTTCAGTTTCGTTGATTTGCAAAATGATTCTGTTCTTTTTCTCTTTTAAAATTTCGATGGCTTTTTCCTCAAATTTTGGTGCAATCACCACTTCGCAAAATAACTGATTGATTTCTAAGGCCGTGGCCTCATCAATAGCGCCGTTGGCAATCAAAACGCCACCAAAAGCCGAAGTAGGATCGGAAGCCAAAGCATCTAAATAGGCTGCTTTCATATTGGAACGCGTTGCCAAACCACAAGCGTTGTTGTGTTTTAGAATAGCAAATGTCGGATCACTTGCTTTAAATTCAAAAATCAATTGAACGGCTGCATCCACATCGAGCAAATTGTTGTAAGACAATTCTTTGCCATTTAATTTCGTGAATAAAGTATCGAAATCGCCAAAAAACAAACCTTTTTGGTGTGGATTTTCGCCATAGCGAAGCACTTGTCCGTTTTCGATGCTTAGTTTCAAAAAAGTATCGTCTTCGTTGAAATAATTAAAAATAGCACTGTCATAATGTGATGAAACATGGAAAGCTTTGGTTGCAAAAAAACGTCTTTGTTCAAGCGTGATGCTTCCGTCTTGTTCGGTAATGATTTTCAAAAAACCTTCATATTCTGCAACAGAAGGAATAATGACTGTGTCTTTAAAGTTTTTAGCAGCAGCTCTGATGAGCGAAATGCCACCGATGTCGATTTTTTCAATAATATCAGCTTCTGAAGCGCCCGAAGCTACTGTTTTTTCGAAAGGATACAAATCTACAATCACCAAGTCAATTTGTGGAATTTCAAATTCTTGCATTTGTTGCACATCGCCTTCGTGGTCTTGACGATTCAAAATGCCACCGAAAATTTTTGGATGTAAGGTTTTTACACGTCCGCCTAAAATGGAAGGATATGAAGTCACATCTTCTACTTTTACAACAGGAATATTCAAACTTTTGATAAAATCTTCCGTGCCGCCTGTGGAATAAATCGTTACGTTATTATGATGTAATTGTTGAACAATCGGTGCTAAACCGTCTTTATCGAACACTGAAATTAATGCCGATTGAATTTTTTTGATTGTACTCATTTGTAGTTGTGTGTTTTTTTAAAAAAATAAACTACAAAAGTACTGTTTGAAAATTAAAGATTCAAAACTCTAGAGATTGTTTTGTAAAAAAAATATTTTTCTGTCGCGAAGTCTTACATTGAGCATCCATATCTTTACAAAAAATCAAAATCTATGCAAATTTCCATCATTCAATCTGCTTTGGTTTGGGAAAATCCATTTGAAAACAGAAACCATTTTGAAAAGCAATTTTATTCGGTGCCAACCAACTCAGATTTGGTTATTCTGCCCGAAATGTTTACTTCGGGATTTACGATGCAACCCAAAAATGTGAGCGAAACAATGGAAGGCGAAACAATGCATTGGTTGAAATTTAATGCGAAAAAATTTGGCTTCGCCATCATGGGAAGTCTCGTAATCATTGACAACGAAACATATTACAACCGATTGGTTTTTGTTACTCCCGATGGAACTATCGAGTTTTATAACAAACGACATTTGTTTACGCTCGCAGGCGAAAATGAAATGTATGAAGCAGGCAAAGAAAAAAAGATTTTCGAATACAAAAACTGGCGGATTTGCCCACAGATTTGCTACGATTTGCGGTTTCCAGTTTTTGCACGCAATACCGAAAACTACGATCTATTAATTTATGTAGCGAACTGGCCTGAACCACGCATTCACGCTTGGGATGTTTTGCTGCAAGCCCGTGCCATTGAAAACATGAGTTATGTGGTGGGTGTGAATCGAATTGGCACAGACGACAACGAACATTCGTACCCAGGGCATTCGCAAATAGTTGATTTTATGGGTAAAAATATGATTTCAGCTGAAAATAAAGCGGGAATTTTTACTTCGATTTTATCGAAAGAAGCCTTGGAACATGCCCGAAATAGATTCAAGTTTTTAGGTGATCGAGATGATTTTCGATTGGTCTAAGAAGTTTTTTCAATGATTAAAACTCCAACTCATCCTGATGCGTAATTTGTTGTTTGATCAGCAACTTCACATAATGTCGGTTGCGGCGTTCTTTCTTTTCGCCAGCGCGTTTGTGGTTTCTTTTGTCTTTGACGATTTCGTTTAAATCGTTCAAATCTTCCATTTCTTGAACATCTTTTACCGAAGTACGCTTTGCCATGACTTCAAAATTTAATGTGATGAAACAAATGTAGCACTTTGCAAATGCATTGAAAAACAACTCCTAAACGGATAAAAATCTATCTCTTTTGAAACTTCACTGTCTTTTCGCCATTAATTCTCAAGAAATAAATGCCTCTTGGCAAAACCGAAATATTTATTGAATGAAGTTGCAAATCTTCCGATTGATTTCTCACTAAAACACCATTGGCATTGTAGATTTTTACGTTTTTTATCGATTCGCCAGACGACTTTACATATAAAATATCGCTGGCAGGATTCGGATAAACAATCAATTCATTGGCAATTTCAAACTGATCGTTACTCAAAGTCGAGTTCAGTTTAAAAGCATCCATCGCTTTCGACGGACTTCCATCTGCATCCCAAGCGCCTTTGTCGTAACCGCCCCAATTGTTGTGTGCAATCGGTTCCCAATAAAAAACTCCTAATCCATTCGCTTGTCGGGTTTTTTCCATGGCATACACCAAAAATTGATAAGAAATATCTGAATAGTAATTAGAAAAACCAACCTCAACCAGCATCACGTCTTTGTTATGAGTGTTCTTCAAATTGACCATGTTCGTATACGTTTGATCCACTTTTTGCTTCCAATCGTTTTCATTCGGATACAAAGACATTCCGATAATATCTAATCTACTAAAAACCATATTATTGGACAACAAACCACCAATGTTCCAATTAAATAAATTGCTTTCAAAACCATTCGACAAATGCAAAATTGTTTTGATGGTAGAGTCAAAAGTTTTGACTGCGTTTGTACCAGCGTTGATGAATTTGGCGTAATTCGCAAAACCCCCTGTGGAAGCTCTTCCAGTGGCCCAAAGCATGCCGTCGTTGGTTTCGTTACCAATTTGAACCCATTTTGGCGTGATGCCAACTTCGTTTAAGGCTGTGAGTATTTCTTCCGTATGGTTGTAAACGGCAGTTTCTAGTTGTGCCACCGTAAAATTATTCCAAGCGGCAGGCCTAAATTGCTTGCCAGGATCAGCCCAATGATCGCTGTAGTGAATACAAACCATCACGTCCATGCCTTCATTATCGGCCAGAATCGCTTTGTCAACCAAATCCTCAATATCGCACCAACCGTTGGCAGCCGAATTTTCGGGATTCACCCAAACGCGCAAACGAATGGCGTTGATGTCGTATTCAGAAAGCAAAGGCATTAAATCTTTTGGCGTGCCATTATTGTCTTTCCAAACAAATCCGCTGGCTTCCATTTGTGTCATCCAGCTTACATCGACTCCTTTGTGAATCGGATTCGTGCTGAAACTGTAAGGGACATTGTTCTGCAAAACCAAAGGCGGAGTGTTCGTATAATCCGCAGTTGCATTCGGATTCCAAGTGCCGCTGGCATACAAAATAGCTTTGATTTGATAAGAATGACCCGCTGGCAAATTTTCAGATAACGGGTTGACACTGCCTACAAAAAGCGTCACGGGTAGCACCAAATTCTGTCCTGCCGTCTGACTTTGTAGCGTTCTTTCGGAAACTGTTCGCACATATTGATTGTTTTGGTTCAACTCTTCCAAACCGATGTAAATATGATTGCTCGTTGCACCAGTTTCGCTAGAATATTGAATATTGACAGTCAGGTTGGCGCCCAACAACGGACTCACTTCCAAAGGATTTTGATTGGGAGTTGAAACCGAAATAGATTGTGCCATTGCCAATTTTGGCAAAACCAATAAAAGTAAAAATAGTATTTTTTTCATCATATATATGTTTAAAAGAATGTAAGCAAGCCGTCAATTTGAAATCGATTGCGCAAAAGTTCATAAAAACTAAGCCAATCTTTTTAAACTATCAAACACTTTTCAAAACTTGGCTTTTGTTGAAGCAAGCTCAAGTTACCTCAAGCTTACTTCTCCATCCGAATCACTTGCAGGGTTTTTCCGAGAATTTGTGTCAAAACCACATTTTGATCACGTTCGATGTTTTCGATGGCTTCGGGTGTGAAATGACGAATCGTGAACAATTCAACGTTCGTTTTGCAAGAAACCTGAAATTTTTGCGACAATTTTGCCGTCAACGTTTCGATGTTTTTGTATTTATCTTCCACACACACCGAAAAACTGATGGCAGAATTTTGAATCAAGCTCACTTTCATTTGATATTGATGCAAGAGCGCAAAAATCTCGCTGATGTGTTCTTCCATAATAAATGAAAAATCAATCGACGACAACGACAGTAAAATCTGGTTTTTCTTCAAAATAAAACACGCTGTTTCTGGGTCTAAATCAGCTCCCTTCGACACTTTTGTGCCTGGCAAACTTGGGTTCAAAAAACTCTTCACAAAAAGCGGAATTTCTTTTCTTTGCAAAGGTTGCAACGTTTTTGGATGGATCACAGAAGCTCCATAAAACGCCAATTCGATGGCTTCGCGGTAGGAAATTTGGTTGAGCAAAACAGGATTTTCAAAATAGCGCGGATCTGCATTCAAAACTCCCGGCACATCTTTCCAAATCGTTACGCTTTCGGCGTTGAGGCAATAGGCAAAAATAGCCGCCGTATAATCCGAACCTTCTCGACCTAAAGTAGTTGTGAAATGGTTTGGATCTGCGCCCAAAAAACCTTGCGTGATGTATAATTTCTTCTTTTCTACACCGCTCGAAATGGCTTTTTGCGTGGCTTCCCATTGCACTTGCGCATCTCGATACGTGGTGTCGGTTTTGATAAAATTGCGCACATCCAACCATTTATTTTCAAGCCCTTTTTCGTTAAAATAATGACTCACGATTGTAGTCGAAATAATTTCGCCATAGCTCACGATTTGGTCATACACAAAACTGTAATTCGGCGATTTGTTGTGACTCAAAAAGTAGCTCATTTCTTCAAACCAATGATTCACAGCATTAAAAACGGGGTGGTTTTCGTCGTCAAAAAGTTCCAAAAGAATTTGGTTATGATATTTTTTAACTTCCTGAATAGAAGCATTGAGCGCCGAAGATTGTTCAAAATAATGTTGCACCACCACTTCCAAAGCATTTGTAGTTTTGCCCATGGCCGAGACTACAATCAATGTGTTTTCGTGTCCTACTTGTTTCAAAAGCGCATGCACATTTTGAACCCCTTGCGCATCTTTTACAGACGCTCCGCCAAACTTGAAGATTCTCATAGAAATTAGTTATAAGATTTAATTTTATTACTTTTTTATTTTTTTTGGGCGCCAATTCGTGCTGTTCGCTGTATCCCCGATGAAAAATCGGGGGATGCCGCTTCCATCACGGGCGCGAAATTCGTTGCAAAATGATAGATAGTTTGAAATTCATAATTAGATTAATCTAAACATGAAACTTTATTTGTCAACGAACTTGCTTGTTCTAAATAGCATTCATCTTTCTACTTCTTATTCTGTCAACCAATTTAATGCTTCTTGTGTTATTCCGTTATACCAATCTTTTTCATTGTCTGTTGAGTTTGCCAATTCGTTTGAACGCTCAAAAAATCGCTGAACGTGTCTTGGTTCGGGAACATAACTTGCTTTGTGCGAATCCTCAACCATTTTTAAAAATACTGTTAATGGCAAAGGAACGATTGTAGAAGTTCCACCGTAGTAACTGATGTTCATTTTGTGTAAAGCGTAAAAATGAGCAACACAAGCCTCGTTTATGTTTGGTGCTATGAACAAACAATAAGCTGGTTTATTTGTTTCCCGTTTCACTTTTGCAAGATGTCTTGTAACTGGTTCGCCTTCTGTTTCATATTGTCGTTGTCCACCTTGCATTGTAACTTCAACAGTTAAGCCAAAATCTTCATAATCACAAACAATATCTGCCATATTTCCTTGTGCGGTTGACATTGGATTTCCGAAGTCGTCAAATTTCAGATTTGCCTTTATGTTTCCTCCGTCAAGCATTGTCATTGCTCGCCAAGTATTCCATTCCAACATTAAAGGGTTGTCGTATAGTGAATTGGTAAGTATTTGGTCAAATGTCGAATTGATGTCGTCAAACAAGCGATAATCTTTGATTGCCGTAACTTGTTCGGTAATAATTTGCTCTTTTCGTTTCTCTAATTCGTCAGCAAAAATGTCTTTAAGCTGTTGTAAAGTTGCTGTTTCTTCAATTTTGATTTTCGGAAATTCTGTCTTTATTTTTTGTTCAAGCAATTCTCTGTTGTCGGTTAGAAGTGCTGGTGTTTCGGCATTGCCAAGATAAGCAACGTATTGTTTTTCGTTGTCAATAAATTGTGGTTCTCTGTTTGTATGTTCCAAGAAATAATCTACTTCCTGAATTTTTTCAGGAACAATTGAAATAGATTTTCCAATGTGTGATATGTTTACCAAGCCTGTTGCTCTCAAATAACGAACGCACGCATCTGCATAATCTCGCATATTACTTGCTTTAGTTTTTAAGAATTTTGAAATTGAATCGTCATTTGTTTGTCTTGTTTTGGTTTTTCCAGAAGCAATATCGGCACTATAAATTTGTTGTAGTTCAGCTTCTAAATATTCAGCACGAAATTTTTTGTAATTTCCTTCGTATTGTGCTTTTGCTATTCTGAATTGATTGATTTTTTCAACAATTGTTTCAAATTCTCGGTAGTCAACTAATTGTAATACAAAAATCATTACTTCGTCAAACTTCAAAGAACCGAAATGACGAACTAATCTAAAAAGTTCAAGATAAGGTCTTACCCAAAAATCAGCAGAATTAGCAGAAGGCTTGTGAAAGGGTGACGGTACTTGAAACTTTAGCAGTTGTCGTAAAAATATTTCATCTTTTCGTCTTGAATTTACTAATTCTAAACCAGCTGGAGTTAAACTAATAACTGGTGAAAGCACAACAAAACCGAGTGATTTAGGTGCTCGGTTAATTCTATCTCTAGCACTAAACGCAGGGTCGTTTGCACCTTCGCCATTAAAGAAGTTTTCTTCTTTCAATAGCTCCATAAATGCAAGTTGCGTTTCTATATTCCATTTTTGTCCTGCAAAATGAGTGTTCAATAACTCAATTTCAGGAATCATTTTAGCAGGTGTTCGAGGAGAGGTTGTAACGAAAATTACTTTACTGTCTATTCTTGCCATAAAATTCTATAGTGCTAATTCTTTTTCAAATTCTAGTTGTGGGAAATGTTCTTTAGCAACGTTACCATAATTTGAAATCAAAATATGGCTTGCTTCTGATTTGAATCTATTTCTAATATTCACTGCATAAGATTTTCCATATTCGTCAACAATCATTTCGCCATATAACTTTTCTGTTAATGGTGTTCTTCCAATAACCATAAGTGCCTTACATTTAAGTTGCTTATACTGATTGGCTAACTCAATGTGATTTCTTTCATTAAATCCGTCTTTGTGTTCAGCATTACCATAATCTGAAAAAACACAATCATACGGTGGGTCTAAAAACATAAAATCATCTTTATCTGCCATTTTAAATATTTCTGAATAATCAAGATTGTAAATTTCTGTTTTATTAAGTAGGTTGTTATGCTCTTTAGTAACCAAAGAAGTGTTTAAGTTAGCATATCTTCCATATGGTACATTAAATTCTCCTTTTGAGTTATATCGAATCATTCCCGAATACGCTGTTTTGTTAATGAAAAAATAAAGTAAAGCTTCCGAATACCTTTTTTCTGTCAAATCGTTAAACATATCTCTGATTTGGTAATAAAGAGGTTCGTTTTCGTCATCTACACGTTCATTTGGTGTTTTGCTTTTCAACTCTTCAAACTTTTTGCGATTTGTTGCATAAACTTTTTCGATTTCTGATAATTCAGTTTTGAGAAGATTAAAATTGTCTTTTACACCTAAATAAAATGAAATTAGTTTTGAGTTAATATCGTTAATGATTGCTTTCTTAGGTTCTAAATGAAAGAATAACGCACCTCCTCCAAAAAATGGCTCAATATATTTCCCGCTAAACTGCGGAATATGTTTAATCAAATGGGGAATTTCTTTAGATTTTCCTCCTCTGTATTTTACGAGTGGTTTCATATTTTCGCAGTTTTTCGTTTATATTCAACAATGCTTTCTGCAACTACATTTAAAATTTGCGTTGCTTCTTCTTCTTCGGCAATAATGTCATAAACTTTGTCTGCCGACCATAAACGAATTAATTCTTTTGAGTCAACTTCAAGCAATTCTGAAAGAATAATTACTTGCTCTCTCTTTGCCCTTCTGTCGCCTTTTTCAATCTTACAGTATGTTGCTGTGTCTATTTCTAAAGCAGCAGCCAACTGTCGTTGAGGGATTTGTTTCTCCTCTCGAAGTGTCTTTATTCTATTACCAAAGATTGTTGACATAATTTAGTCTTGACATTATTTGGCAAATATAATTTTTTTGCCTTAAATTATATTTTACTAAATAAAAAATCTGCTTTTAATTTGATACCCAATCAAATATTTTCCAATTAAATTCCATTCAAATAAGCTGCAATCGTGGCTTCGTCCATTTGGACTACGCGCCAATCTTCGAGGACTTTGGCTCCCGATTTTTCGTAGAAATCGATGGCGGGTTGGTTCCAATCGAGCACATTCCATTCGATGCGGCGCACTTGGTCTTTTTTGCCTTGTTGGATGATGGTTTTATACAATTCGAAACCAACTCCATGCCCGCGATAGGCTTCTTTGACAATCAAATCTTCGAGATGGATGGTTTTGCCTTTCCAAGTGGAATATCGATAGTAGAACAAAGCCATTCCGACTATTTTTTGATCGATTTGGGCTACAAATGCGTGAAAAAGTGGATTTTCTGAAAATCCATCTCGAAGCAGGTCTTCGGTGGTAATGACGACGGCATTGGGTTCGTTTTCAAAAGTTGCCAATTCTTGAATAAGATGCAGGATTTCGGCTACATCGTTGGGTTCGGCTTTTCGAATATTCATGCGGATTGCTGGTTTTTGGTTTTAGCCCTGATCGAAGCAGAAAGCCCACAGCTTTTTGGGGTAGTTTTTTAAAGATTGGGGCGAGCGACCGAAGGAAGCTCCGCCACGAGCTTATAAAAAACACACCAAAAAGCGAGGACTTGACGCGCAGCGCAGGTGGGTTTTTGCTTCTAAAAGTACAAAAATACAATATCTTGAATTTAACGAAACGATAATGGGAGAAGTATCACAAAATTTATGATATTTGCGCCATCTAATCAACTATATCGATTTCGTGATGGAAGAACGTAACAGAACCTTGGGTGAATTTATTATTGAAAAGCAATCGGAGTTTCAATATTCAACGGGCGAATTGTCGAGGATTATTAACTCGATTCGGTTGGCAGCAAAAGTGGTGAATTATAAGGTGAACAAAGCTGGATTGGTGGACATTGTGGGTGCTGCGGGCGAACAAAACATTCAGGGTGAAGACCAACAAAAATTGGATGTTTATGCCAACGAAGTTTTTATTCAGACGTTGATTAACCGCGAAATTGTATGTGGGATTGCTTCGGAAGAAAACGACGATTTTATTACGGTGGCGGGAAGCGATTCGAACCATAACAGCAAATACGTGGTTTTGATGGATCCGTTGGATGGTTCGTCGAATATTGATGTGAACGTTTCAGTAGGAACGATTTTTTCGGTGTTTCGACGCAAAACGGCTGTGGGAACTCCCGTGAAAATGGAAGATTTTTTGCAACCTGGCACGCAACAAGTGGCGGCGGGCTACGTGATTTATGGCACTTCGACGATGTTGGTTTACACAACGGGACACGGAGTGAACGGATTTACGCTGAATCCAGCCATTGGCACGTTTTATTTGTCGCATCCGAATATGAAATTTCCAGAAAACGGCAATATTTACTCGGTGAACGAAGGAAATTATATTCATTTTCCGCAGGGAGTGAAAGATTATATTAAATATTGTCAGTTGGAAGAAGGCGACCGCCCATACACTTCGCGCTACATTGGAAGTTTGGTGTCGGATTTTCATAGAAACATGATCAAAGGTGGGATTTATATTTATCCGACAAGCTCGAAAGCTGCGAAAGGCAAATTGCGATTGATGTATGAATGCAATCCGATGGCATTTTTGGCAGAGCAAGCGGGCGGTATGGCTTCGGATGGTTTTGGACGCATCATGGAAATTTTACCCACGGAATTGCATCAGCGTGTGCCGTTTTTCTGCGGAAGCAAAAACATGGTGAAAAAAGCGGAGGAATTTATGGAGAAATATGTGTAAATAGCAGGTTTTATAAAATAGAAAAAGCCAGTTTGAATTTAGTTTCAACTGGCTTTTTTGGTTTTTCTACATACTTTTTCTGCGGATTCTGCTTAACGTTTCGGGTTGAATGCTTAGAAAATTTGCAATATGTCTTTATTATCATTTAATCAGCACTTAATATTTTTGATTTAACCATTGTATTTTTCTTTATGGTTTGTTAATAACGCTTTAAAACTAAATTTTTATTAAAAACACGAAGGAATAAACATTTTTTCATTTGCCACATTTTTTGTTTAAAGGACATCTCTAAAAACCGATTATTTTAATCCAAATCAATTTTCTTGATTTTTTTTAAAAATTTCTGGTTATATTTTTATAAACACATCATAAACAGTTGTTATTATAAAGCATTGAAAATCAGTACTTTGAGTTATTATTCGTTCCTTACTTGAGGCACGTTCCCTATTGAGCATTTTGTAATTGAATTTTTCTAAACATATTGTAAGTCAGGTTCATAAGTCCAATTGTTGCATT
>JBEILV010000024.1:0-23357 GCA_040379105.1 Flavobacterium sp. | reverse complement strand
GTTGACAATCCAGAAATAAGCTCCAAAAAATACAATTAGAATACCCGCTATGGCAGAGAAAAGCAAAATGCGATTGGTTTGTAAACTTGCGTTCAGTTTCAGATTTTCGATTTCCCTTTCTCGGACGTCGTATTGCACTAAAAATTCGGAGGTTTTGATATCAAATTCATTTTCACTACTTTCTACATTAATAGAATCATATGCTTGCATGTTTCGGTATGCTTTTTCAAAATCGCCTAAACCTTCATGATTTAAGGCGTTTACAAACATAATATGACTTTGATAACTCTCCTTATTGGCAATAAAATTAGAAAGGGAATCTGCTTTATTTAATAGCTGTAAAGACTTTCGATATTCCTTTAAGTAATAATAACAACCTGCTCTGTTAATAAAATTTCCCGTTAATTCTAATTTATCATTTTTAATTAGCTCATAATTTTTGTTGTAAAAAATAAGTGCTGAATCATGCTTCTTCAATACTTCATTGTAAAAAACACCCAAATTGTTGTAAAGCGTTGAAGCAAATTTTTTATTGGTTAGATGTGCACCATTTTTAAGAGCCTTCTTAAAGTACTTTCGCGCAATGGCTGGGTCTTTCTCAATAAATGACACCGCCACTTTTTCATAACCAATAGCCAACATTAAAGAGTCGTTGGTTTTTTTTGCATAGCTTAAATACTCATCTAAATATGGAGCAGCTTTATTTGATAAATTAGCTGAAGATGAAAGAATATAATAGACATCTAAATTTATTTGTTGCGCTCTTTCAAAGTTATTGACTTTCAGATACAAATTTCTGGCTTTTAAATAATTAGAAATAGCTTTATCTACTACAAAATGTTTTTCGTACACTTTTCCCAATAAGAAGAAACGAAGTGCTTTTTTATCAGTTGATAAATTAGTAGTATCCATTTCATTCAATTTCTTCTCAGCAGAAAAATCTCTTCCAAGTTTAATGAGCGAATCGGCAGTTTTTAAGGTATTTTTTTGCGCATAGAAATAACTGTTCCACATTAAAAAAAGTGAAAGGAAAAAATAAAAAGGATGTGATTTTTTTAAAAACATTATTTTACGATGATACTGACACCTAATTTTCTTGGTGGTCTCAAAAATTTAGAATTTTCAGTACTTTCATATTCATAATTATAACTACCCTGACTAGCTCTATTTCTTAACACATGAAATCTACTTTTAAGGTCATTTAAATCTAATGTTAAAGCGCCAAACTCGTGAGCAACAAATAACAATGTTTCGCCAAGAGAAGAATTAAATCCTAGTCTACTTTCTGAATTATTTAAACATTCGAGCGAAAAAGATGTAATAAATGAACGTTTTGTCGCAGTTATTGGAGATATAGTACCGTTGTCAACATGCAAAAGAATTGCATTGTATATAACGCCATCAACTTCTGAACTTAAGTCATATTTTTCAATGATTCGAAATTCGTTATTTTCAGTATCACTAAGTGCAATGCCTAGTACAATGTGATTATCGTCATAAGCTCCAATCGCCGTGTAAGAAATGTCTGCCATAATTTTTTATTTAAAAGGTTATGAGTCAAAGATAACAACTTATGAATTTATAAAAAATCACTACTTGTGGGTATTTTTTCAATAAAAGTAAAAAACACTTAACATGCTCTTAGGACAAAACGCATTTTTGTTTTCGTACGTTTGTTAAAAATCTTATTATGACAAATTTCGAATTATACAATCCTGTAAATTATGTATTTGGCAAAGGTCAAATCAGCAAACTTTCTTCGCTTATTGCAAAAACAGACAAAATCTTGATTGCTTATGGCGGTGGTAGTATTTTTAAAAATGGTGTTTACGACCAAGTCAGAAAAGCTTTAGAAGGCTACGACATTGTAGAATTTGGAGGCATCGAACCCAATCCACATTTTGAAACTTTGATGAAAGCCGTGGAACTTATCAAGACTGAAAAAATCGATTTCATCTTGGCGGTAGGAGGCGGTAGCGTGATTGACGGTGTGAAATTTATTTCGGGCGCGGTTCATTTTGAGGGCGACCCGATTGATATTTTAAAAAAACGCATCCTAATCAAAGAAAATGCAATGCCCTTCGGAACGGTTTTGACCGTGCCTGCCACTGGAAGCGAAATGAATTCTGGGGCTGTGGTCACAATCAAAGCGACGCAAGAAAAACTTACGACGGGCGGATCAGCTTTGTTTCCGAAATTCTCGATTTGCGATCCCACTGTGATTCAATCTTTACCCAAACGACAATTGCAAAACGGCGTGGTGGATGCTTACACACACGTGATGGAACAATATTTAACTTACGTTCACGATGGTTTGTTGCAAGACAGATTTGCGGAAAGCATTTTGACTACCTTGATAGAAATTGGTCCAAAAGTGGTTGAAAATCCAGCTGATTATAAATTGGCTTCTAATTTCATGTGGTGTTGCACGATGGCGTTGAACGGATTGTTGCAAAAAGGCGTGCCTTCCGATTGGGCCACGCACATGATTGGACATGAATTAACGGCACTTTTCGACATTGACCACGCCCGAACTTTGGCGATTATTGGTCCGAATTTGCACAAAGAACTGTTTGAAACCAAAAAAGAGAAATTGGCACAATACGGAAAACGAATTTGGCATTTGTCAGGCGAAAATGACGATGAAATTGCAAAGGAAGCCATCGAAAAAACCATCGAATTTTTTCATACGATGGGCATTCATACCAAACTTTCGGAATATACCAACGACTACGAGCATACTGACGAAAAAATCGCAGCACGTTTTGAATCGAGAGGTTGGAAAGGTTTGGGCGAACGCCAAAATGTGACTCCCGAACGTGTGAAAAAAATCGTGACAATGAGTTATTAATCATTGTAGAAAAAACTAAAAATTCTCGTTTTCAATGAAGAAAACGAGGATTTTTTATTTCAGATTTTCGATTAAGGTCAAAATAAAGCAACAAATTTGATTTAGAATTTAGCCTATATTTTTAACACATGTTTTGGGTTATTTTCTTGTGCAACGTTATCATAAGATTTTTTTGTTGCATTGAAAGCTTGTTACCTTTTTCATCATTTTCGTGGTTAAAAAAAATATCACCAATTGAAATTGAGTTGGTAAAATCGTTGATACTATCGGAGGTATTTTTATTAACTTCCAAACGAAAGATACATAAAACTTCATTTCTTGCGGTAGTTGTAGTAAATTCAAAAACAAGATGTGCGACCCTACATAAATTAAAAGCATTTTGATACATTTGTGTCATCGTAATAAATTTTAGAATAAAGTTGGGGCACAAATTAAGAAGACACGTTAAGCCAAAGAACGATCTCGAAATGCTCTTTTTATGATTATTAAAATGACGATTTTACATTAAGTTAAAAAAAACTTTTTCGAATGTAGCATTCCTTAAATTTAAAGTACAAAAAAATATGTTTACAACTTATCATTTATCATCAGCTGAAGATATTACGACCGATATTTTAGATGCTATTAAAGCAAACTTTAAATCTAAAGCAATCGTAATTACAGTAGAGACGGAAGAAGATTATGAAATCTCACAAGAATTGAAAGACCTACTCGATGAACGATTAGAAGAGGACAAAAGCGATTATATTTCTGCCCAGCAATCTGTTTTTGAACTAAAGCAAAAGTATGGCTTATAAGATTGTTGTTTCGCCTAGAGCGCAAAAAGAGATTCTAAAAGCCATTGATTACTATGTAGTGCGAAGCCAAGATGCGGCCAAATATTTTATAGTTCAACTTGAAAAAAATTATGCTGTATTAAAAACAACCCATTCTTTATCATTCGCTATAAAAACGTGAGAAGTTTAAAACTTAAAAAATTTCCATATTCCTTATATTTTACAGTTGATGAAAAAACGGAAATTATAGAAATACTTTCCTGTTTCCATAACAAACAAAATCCTAAAAAAAGACCTAAACAATAATCAATAGACTATTTTAAAAGTAATAAAAGCATCACCGAGACGCTCAAATAATTGATGCTTTGGCAAGTTGGAAAGGTTTGGGCGAACGCCAAAATGTGACTCACGAACGTGTGAAAAAAATCGTGACGATGAGTTATTAATCATTGTAGAAAAAACTAAAAATCCTCGTTTTCAATTCGAAAACGAGGATTTTTTTGTTGAATTATTGAAAAGAAATTGAAACGCCAAAATAGAGTCCATTTGCGGAAGATTCAGGACTGTCGTTTAGCGTTTGACCATTGACAGACCATTGTTGTTTGTCTAAACCAATTCTGTAGCCTAGACGAAATCCTAACAAAAATCTTCCTTCAGGTTTGATGTGCCAATCATAGCCTGTTTTGAGTGCGATGTAACTATTATTTCCAGAATCCAAACTGATTGCTCCCTCAAAACCATTTAAAGCATCGGCAAAATTGACCGCATTTTGATTTTCATAAATATCGACTTGGGATGAAGTCAAACCAAAAGCGACATTGAAAAAAACATGGTGGTTGTTCTTCTTATATTTAAATAATTGCATGCCATATTCCAAAAAAACCGACCGTTGATTCAAATCAAAACCATTTGTTTGATCTTCGCTTCTTGAAATTCCGCCTGTTACATCCCATTGCATACCGACAATTGGAAACGAAACCGAAGCCATTGTTGTGTATTGCAAGCCATCGTTTACTTTTGGTAATCCATTCGCTTGTAATGATTTATTCAAACTAGAAAAATCAAAATCTGAAAATCCGGGAATAATCGCAATTTTAATTTTATTATTTTTCACGTTGTTAATAGGATTGGTTGTTTGTGCATGAATCCCTAAAATAATGAACAAAAAAATGAAGATGGATAGATTTTTCATGGTTAAATTATTTTGATTAAAAACATGATAAAAAACATTTTATGATGAGAGAATGGTGGGATTTTAAATCTGAAAAATCAAACCAGCATAAAACTCAAATGAAACATCAAAGCTTGATTTAACAACTAATTACTTGTCTTTACTTTGACTTTTCTCTTCTTTAATAATTAATTCTAATGTTAGTTCTAATAAACTTAGAAGACCAATTGCGCCATCTGATAATGGTTTTTCGCCAAAAGCGTCTAAAAACAAATTAATTTGTTCAAATTTAGGCTTAATCGCTTTTATTAAAGCAGCACGTTGTTTTTTTGATAATCCTTCAATTATCTCGTCTCTTTCATAATCATCAGTAATTGCGAATTTCTTATTTTCTAAGAGTATTTGTTTAAGTCCACTAGGCAAGTCAGAATAATCATCAATGCTTTCTATTTCAGGGAAATTTTTCTCTAAAACTAATTTTATCTTACCTAATGTTTCAATCTCTGTTAAAATTTCTCTCGAAGGACTCAATATCAATTGAAGACCATTTCTGTAAACAATCAATCCTTCGCTCTTATTGAGCTTTAATGATTTCAACTCATTTGAAATTAATTCGATACAGCTTAATCCATATTTAACATCTATTTTATTGGAATAAATTTTTCCAATTTCTTCAATGTCCTTCAAAAAAATGTTAGACATACATAAATTGTCTGGGATGTTTATTGCTAAATTTATAGCTATCTCTGTTGGAGCTTCAATGCTAATTGTATTTGTAAAACACCAAATACTTATTTTATTTCCTACTTTATCTTTTAACTTAAAAACTCTCGTAGCATTATCACTTAAGTTGTAGTTAAATAGTGATATGGCCTGACTTTTTGGTCGTAATATTTTAACCTTCCCTTTTATTTGTTGTTCAGTCGTTGTTGTCATAGAATCACAGCTAACCTAAATCATTTCTTAAACATAAAATACACTGCCAAAATCAAAAAGATGAACGAAAACAAATGATTCATTCGGAAAGTTTCGGTTTTGAAAACGAGCAAGGTAAAAATCGCAAAAACCACCAAAGTAATCACTTCTTGAATCACTTTCAATTGAATCAACGAAAACGGACCCCCATTTTCTTTGAAACCTATCTTATTGGCAGGGACTTGAAAAATGTATTCGAAAAAAGCAATGCCCCAACTAATTAATATAATGGAAAACAAACCCAATTTGCTGAACCATTTCAATTCAGCAAATTTTAAATGTCCGTACCAAGCAATCACCATAAAAATGTTGCTTAAAACCAAAAGTCCGATGGTTAAAACAGCTTTCATGATTTGAAATTAAAATTTACAACTTCTTTAAAATCAATTATTTATTTTTAATATAAAAATCTAACAACATCGAAGTAGAACCATCATGTGTGGCTACTTTCGCATCGTTGATTTCGTTTAAAATTTTGGTGGCCAACTGCTTTCCTAGTTCCACTCCCCATTGGTCGTAGCTGAAAATATTCCAAATCACGCCTTGCACAAAAATTTTATGTTCGTAAAGCGCAATTAAACTTCCTAAAGATTTGGGAGTTAACTTTTCAATCAACAAGGTGTTCGTAGGACGGTTGCCATAAAAAACTTTGAAAGGCAACAAAAACGAGGCTGTTTCGGCATCTAAGCCTTGTTTGTCGAATTCTGCTTGCACTTGGCTCGCATCTTTGCCGTGCATCAAAGCTTCTGTTTGGGCAAAAAAGTTGGACATTAATTTGTCATGATGGTCTTGATTGCCATACAATGATTTTACAAAACCAATAAAATCTGTAGGAATCAATTTTGTGCCCTGATGAATTAACTGAAAGAAAGCGTGTTGCGAATTTGTGCCTGGTTCTCCCCAAATGAGGGTTCCCGTTTGATAATTGACTGGATCGCCATTTCTATCGATGCTTTTGCCATTGCTTTCCATGATGCCTTGTTGCAAATAGGGAGCCAATTTCTGTAAATATTGCGTGTACGGAATCAAAGCTTCACTTTCGGCACCAAAAAAGTTGTTGTACCAAATGCTAATCAAAGCCAAAACCACCGGGATATTTTGTTCGAATTTTTCATTTCTGAAATGATTGTCCATTGCGTGCGCACCAGAAAGTAATTCGTCGAAACCTTCAAAACCAATGGCTAAACTTATGCTTAATCCAACGGCACTCCATAATGAAAAACGACCCCCTACCCAATCCCACATCGGGAAAATATTGTCGGCATCAATTCCGAATTGTGTCACCCTTTGCACATTGGTAGAAACCGCCACAAAATGCTGTGCCACATCCGATTGTGTTGCCGATTGTAAAAACCAACTTCTGATGGTTTCGGCGTTGGAGAGTGTTTCTTGCGTCGTAAAAGTTTTAGAAACAATCACGAAAAGCGTTGTTTCTGGATTGAGTTTTTTCAAAACCTCTTGCACATGATCGCCATCTACGTTGGAAACGAAATGTACATTCAAATGGTTTTTATAAAATTGCAAAGCTTCGACCACCATCGCAGGACCTAAATCGGAACCGCCAATGCCAATATTGACTACATCTGTGAAAATTTTTCCCGTAAATCCTTTTTTATTTCCCTGAATAATTTCGTTGGTAAAAACCTTCATTTTTTGCTTGACAGCCGCAATTTCTGGCATTACGTTCACGCCGTCAATCATCACGACTTCGCTTTCGGGAGTTCGCAATGCCGTGTGCATCACCGCTCTGTTTTCTGTTTTATTGATGGCTTCGCCTGTAAAATATTTTTCAATGGCATCTTTCAAATCTACTTCATTGGCCAAAGCCAGAAGATGCTTGATTGTTTCGTTTGAAACTCTATTTTTAGAAAAATCTACAAGAAAATCATTCCAATGAATGTTCATTTTTTGTGCTCTTTGCGGCTCATTTTGAAACAAATCTTGCATAGAAACTTCTTGCATGGTTTCGAAATGCTTTTGCAAATTTTCCCAAGCCGAAACGCTTGTTGGATTGATGGTTTTCAGTGCCATTTTTATTTAAATTTTAGTTGTGCAATGCTGTCTAATTCTTTTTTTAATGGGGCAATATGACTCAAATAGGCAGGTTTTACTTTTGCTGACATGGGTTCGGCTTTGGGCATTGTTTCCACTAATGGATCTACTTGTTTGCCATTTTTCCAAAAACGATAGCAAACGTGCGGCCCAGTTGCCAAACCTGTACTTCCCACCAAACCAATCACTTCGCCTTGACTAACGCGTTGTCCTTGTCGTGCTTTGATTTTGGACATGTGCAGATATTGTGTGCTGTATGTGCTGTTGTGTTTGATTTTTACATAGTTACCATTTCCAGCCGTATAACCTGTTCTTTCTACAACTCCTGCGGCAGTCGCTTTGATTGGTGTTCCCGAAGGTGCAGCATAATCAGTACCTTGATGCGCTTTCCAAGTTTTTTGCACTGGGTGAAATCTTTTGGGAGAATAGCGAGAAGAGATTCTGAAAAAATCCAGAGGTGCTTTCAAAAACATGGTTTTCAGCCCCAAGCCTTTTTCGTCGTAATAATCAAACTTTTTAGCATTTGGATCCACCTTGTAAGGAAAAGCATAAATCATATTGCCTTTGTATTCAAAAAAAGAAGCTTCCATCCGATCGATGCCTGCGTAAATAGTATCGTTGATGTATTTTTCATAGAAAGTAATTCCGAATTTATCGCCTTTTTGAATTCTGAAAAAGTCAACAGTATAAGCATATACATTGGCCAAATTATGCGCCACAGAAACATCAACCCCTTCATTGCTTAAGGTTTCAAACAATGACCCTTTAATTTCGCTTGCAACAATTCTTTTTTTGATGGTGATTGGCTTCTGTTTATTGTAAACTTTTGCAATCGTATCTTGTAAATCGATTACTGTATAATCAATTGTATTGTGCTGATATACAAAAGCCTTCAACGAATAGGGTGCTTTCTTATCTTTTAAAAAGACCACTGGCTGACCCACTTTGATGGATTGCATGTTAAAAGAATCTTTTACTTTCTCTACAATTTGATAAGTATCGTATTTTCCTAAATGATGTTTTTCAAGCATCGTACTGAACAAATCACCATTACGAACGGTGTCAAATTCTACAAGGTAATTATTTAAGACAAAGCCAAAATCTCTCACAATTTTAACTTTAGGTGCTTTGCTTTTAGGTTTTGATTCTTCTTTACATGAAAAAAACAAACCAAACCCCACTAAAATAAACAGTATAAATCTAAACTTCATGTGCTTCACTTTCTTTTACTCCCCAATTTTTTAATTCTTCTTCATTCCATAATGCAGGGAAAAAGATGCGTTTTTGATATTTCGGCAACATATATTTTTTCCAATTGCTTCCGCCTGTGGCTTCGCCATTTCCATGTCCACTTTCGATGTATTTTTTGGCTGCAAAATAATGTCCCATCACCCAAGTGATGTTAACGGTATAATCGTAATGACGCATGGCTGCAATCAATTCGGGATTTTTTTGATCGTTCAATGGCAATTCTTCAAATTTTTTCCAAATGTTGATTGTGTTGTATTCTTGCATGAACATTACAAAATCCTTTTTGTATTTTCTTTCGAATTCCTCAATCAAAAAAGACTTTTCGCCTGTTTGATAATCTTTACCACCTGCTTGCCAATACAAATGTTCGAAAGCGTGTTCGAAAGGAGTATTTCGATCGATGGTAGCTCTAAATCTATTGTCGATTAAGTTGATTAACTCGGTAGAAGCAAATTCAATTTTTCGGTATTGCGCACTTTGAAAACCACTTGCGGGAGTCAGCGTATTTCTAAATTTCATGTATTGTTCCACTTCCATTCCTTCTTTCATAATGTCAAAAGAAGTAGTCAACATATCGAAATAGCGGCTGATGCGCATTAACTTTTCAGTAAAAAAAGAGGTCGATGGTTCTGTTTGATGGCACAATTGGTCAATTTCCCAAAGAATCATTTTGAACAATAATTCGTTCACTTGATGATACATGATAAAAACCATTTCGTCGGGCAAAGTGGTTCTTTGCGTTTGCAAATTGAGCAGCGCATCTATCTGAATATAGTCCCAATAGGTAATTGGTTTTGCCCACAAAAGGCCTTCCAAATGTGTGGCAGTTTTTTGTTTTATGTGCTGAAATTTATCATCTAATTTTTCAATTATTTCAGCATGATTTGCTTGACTTGTCATTTTTTTTTGGTTTTAATCGTAAATGAATTTTTCAATCCTTTGAATTCATCAATCTCTGCGTTTAAAGAACCCACCATCAAATTGGCTTTAATTTTGATAGGCAATTTGTTGGCATCGTCTGAAATCCAGACAGATAAGCTTTCTTGTTCTTTGAATACACGACCAGATTGAACATAAGGTCTAAAAACTCTGCAAGGTACGATTCCAAATTTAGTTTTCACATCCTCATTACCCAAATATTTCAATTTGAATTTTGTGATTTCTTCATCAAAAAACATGTCAATTTCTACCACATGCCCAATTTTGAGTTCGTCAATTTTTGGATAATTTCTCAAATAATAAAAAGCAGACATAATGTCTTGAATATTTTCGGGCACTTCAATGATTTTCTCTGTTTTTGACTTGTAATCTTTTGCCGTTACTCTGTTTTTTACAGGATCAAAGAAACCTTCTTGGTCTTTGGTGTAGCCTCCTTCGTTTATTTTCCGAATGTATTGAATTGGATTTCCAGTAGTTTTATCAACAAAACTTTGATAATCGTCTTCTACTTTGAAGAAGAATTTGGTCATTCCGGTGGTATATCCTTTCCCGACCATGTGAAACACTTTTTTATTGCTTTTTACTGCTTCTTTCACTTCGAGTGTTGCAAAGCCTGCGTTGACAAAACCGTAACTGATCTTGAATTTAAAAAATTCCCCCACTTGATAAGCGCTTGTTTTGGGCGGATTAGATTGAAAACTAGCCAAAACTAACAGAAAGAACAACCAAAATATTTTTTTCATTTTGTAGATATTATAGAAGATTTTTCTTCTTGTTTAGAGCGTTTAAACAATTTTCGAGCCAAAAGTATTAAAACAAAAAAACCCAATCAAAGAAATGATTGAGTTTTTGAGCTTTTAACTAACCAACTAAACTATTTATGAAAAACTTAGTCGCAAAACGGGTAACCACTCCCATCTGTTTTGCGGTGGCAAAGGTAATTTATGAAAATGCAAATCCTATTAAAAAAATTGAGTTTAACTATTTGTCAATGAATTATTCACAGAAAATGTACTAAAAATTTAAAGAATAAAAATTTTGAAAAGATTTATTGATGAATTCTTCATTTTTGAATATTTGAATAAACGAAGGTTGTAAGTTTTTTTAATTCTTTCGAATTTTTAGATTGCAAAAATGGAACGCAGATGTAGATGATGAAACGGATTTTTGTGATTTTTTGGGTTTTATAGATTTTTTGGGTTTCAAAAATGGAACGCAGATGTTGCAGATGAAACGGATTTTCACTGATTTTTTGGATTTTTTGGATTTTTTGGATTACCACCAATGCACGAATTTTTTAAATCTGCACTTTTTAATTTTAATCGAATGCTTCTTCGAAGCACACGAATTTTGAAAACTCAATGGCGTGAGATGCTTTCAGCATGACAAACTTTGAGTGAAAGGTTTTGCCGCTGATTCGCTGATTTTTTGAATTTTTTTGGGTTTCAAAAATGGAACACAGATGTAGCAGATGAAACGGATTTTCACTGATTTTTTAGATTTTTTGGATTACCACCAATGCACGAATTTTTTAAATCTGTAATTTTTAATTTTAATCGAATGTCCCGAAGGATCGGGATAAACTATCTTTGAAGCACACGGATTTTGAAAGCTCAATGGCGTGGGATGCTTGCAGCATGACAAACTTTGCTTGATAAGTTATGCCGCTGATTCGCTGATTTTTTGGATTTTTTGGGTTTCAAAAATGGAACGCAGATGTAGCAGATGAAACGGATTTTCACTGATTTTTTGGATTTTTTAGATTTTTTGGATTTTTTGGATTTTTTAGATTTAAAACAAAAACACCCCGCTGAAAATTCAACGAGGTGTTATTTTTTTATTTAATTTATCTTACAAAGTGCCTCTCAAAGCTTGCTCTCTTTCGATAGATTCGAACAAAGCTTTAAAATTACCGGCACCAAATCCTCTCGCCCCCATTCTCTGAATAATTTCGAAGAATAATGTAGGCCTGTCTTCTACTGGTTTTGTAAATATCTGAAGCAAATAGCCTTCTTCATCGGCGTCCACCAGAATGGAGAGTTCTTGTAGCTTTTTGATGTCTTCTTTCATCATGTCCATGTGCACGCCCAACCTGCGTGGAATATCGTCGTAGTAAGCTTGTGGTGGTGGTGGTAAAAACTCAATACCTCTTGCTCTCAATTCGCTAACTGTGGTAATAATATCGTCGGTTGCTACGGCAATATGCTGAACGCCAGATCCTTCATAAAAATCTAAATATTCTTCTATTTGCGATCGTTTGGCAGCTTTTGCTGGTTCGTTAATTGGAAACTTAATTCTACCGTTTCCGTTACTCATTACTTTACTCATCAAAGCTGAATATTCCGTATGGATTTGCTTGTCGTCGAAAGACAGAAAATTGACAAATCCCATCACATCTTCATACCATTTTACCCATTGGTTCATTTCGCCCCAACCTACGTTTCCAACCATGTGATCGATATATTTCAATCCGACAGATGATGGATTATACTCTGAATTCCAAGGCTTGAATCCGGGTAAAAACGTACCGCTATAATTCTTGCGTTCCACAAAAATATGCACCGTTTCGCCGTACGTATAAATACCCGAACGCACAACTTCGCCAAATTCGTCTTTTTCTACCACAGGTTCCATAAACGGTTTTGCGCCTCTTTTGATGGTTTCCTCATAAGCACTTCTAGCATCTTCAACCCAAAGAGCGATTACTTTAACGCCATCGCCGTGTTTGGCCAAATGCGCATTGATAGGCGAACTTGAGTTCAATGGTGTGGTCAAAACCAATCTAATTTTATCTTGTTTTAACACATAACTTACCGAATCTTTTGAACCCGTTTCCAACCCACGATAGGCGTAAGATTGAAAACCAAAAGCAGTTTTGTAGAAATGCGCTGATTGCTTGGCATTTCCAACATAAAATTCTACATAATCGGTGCCTAAAAGCGGTAAAAAATCTTGCGCACCTTCAAATATTTTTTCGAGACCGTAGTCCACTGATTTCATTTCTTTCATATTGAGTCCCCTAACCCCGAAAAAGGAATTGTTGTGCATGTGGGGAACATGCTTTTTAAAATTATACAATAATAATGAGCCTTACATATTCATTGTTAATGATGTAAAGACTACAACCAAGACAAGAAATATTTCTCGTCGGCCACTTTCAATGCTTCTTCTGTGACCATCAACGGTTTGAATGTATCGACCATGACTGCCAATTCTTTGGTATCTGCTTTTCCGATGCTACGTTCGTAAGCCCCTGGGTGTGGCCCGTGTGGAATTCCAGCGGGGTGCAATGAAATTTGCCCGGGTTTTACATCGTTTCTGCTCATAAAATCGCCATCGACATAATACAAAACCTCGTCGCTGTCGATGTTACTATGATTGTAAGGCGCAGGAATCGAAAGTGGATGGTAATCATATAAACGCGGCACAAAAGAACACACCACAAAAGCATCCGATTCGAAAGTTTGATGCACTGGAGGCGGTTGATGAATTCTGCCTGTAATGGGTTCAAAATCGTGGATTGAAAAAGCATAAGGATAGTTGTAACCATCGTAGCCTACAACGTCAAAGGGATGCGAAGCATAGACCATTTCGAAAATTTCGTCTTTCTTTTTGACTTTGATCACAAAATCGCCCATTTCGTCATGGGTTTCTAAATCGGTTGGACGGCGTAAATCTCGCTCGCAAAAAGGAGAATGTTCTAAAAGTTGTCCAAACCAATTACGATAACGTTTTGGAGTGTAAATCGGACGGTGCGACTCTACAATAAACAATCTATTGTCGTCGGTATCGAAATCCATTTTATAAATCATGCCGCGCGGCACCAATAGATAATCGCCATATTTGAATTCGAGGTTGCCCAACATTGTGCGCAAAGTACCCGAACCTTTATGGATGAAAATCATTTCATCGCTGTCGGTATTTTTATAAAAATAGTCTTCTGTTTTGTTTTGAGGTGCTGACAATGCAATGTGGCAATCGCTGTTTGTCAAAACGATTTTGCGACTTTCTAAAAAGTCTTTTTCTGGTTTTACGTCAAATCCATACAATCGATAGGACTGCATGTTGTTGGGTTTTGCAATTTTTGGAGACACGCTGTATTGTGCTCTGATTTCTTTGACCTGTGTAGGTCTATGCACATGATACATATTTGAGTACATTCCATCGAAACCTACCGTTCCGAAAAGTTGCTCATAATATAATTCGCCGTTAGGTTTGCGAAATTGTGTGTGCCGTTTGGTCGGAATTTTTCCTAATTGATGATAAAAAGGCATGGTTTTGTTTATTTATTGAATGAATACTATTTTTAAATAATCTTAAAAATAAAACCTCATTCAGGATTTCTCTTCATCAAAAAATGTAAATAATCTTTGATGCCGAGCCAAAAAACTTTGGATGAAGGTGGATGAATTTGTATCATTTTAAAAGCAAATTTTAAAATCTTTACAAATATCGTAAAATTTAGCGTTGTAATTTGATGATTTAAATATTTATCTTCAACAAAACATGAATTTTTATATTGATAAATAAGCAATCGAGTGGCAACTTGTGCGCCAAAACCTTCACTCTAATCCCTTAAATTGAGGAGTGGCTTTGTGCAGATGAAAAACTACTTTTTTCTATCAATGACGTAATTTACCATCAACTCAAGTGCGTTTTTGTAGGTAGAAGCTGGGAAATCTTTAATTAAAGCAAGTGCTTCTTCTTGAAATTTCTTCATTTTTTGTTCCGCATAAAGCAAACCATGGTTGGTTTTCACAAAAGAAATCACTTCTCGAACCCGTCTTTTGTCTTTGTTGTGGTTCTTGATTGAATTGATTAACCAAGATTTGTCTTTTGAATTGGCATTGTTTAGCACATAAATCAGTGGCAAAGTCATTTTTTGTTCCTTAATATCAATACCGGTAGGTTTGCCAATGGCTTCTTCCGTATAATCAAACAAGTCGTCTTTAATTTGAAATGCCATTCCGATTAATTCGCCAAATTTTCTCATTTTTTCGACTAAAGCATCGTCTTCTTTTGCCACGGAGCGTGCGCCTAAAGCACAACAAGCCGCAATTAAAGTAGCGGTTTTTTGTCGGATAATTTCGTAGTAAATATCTTCGGAAATATCTAATCTTCGTGCTTTTTCGATTTGTAAGAGTTCGCCCTCGCTCATTTCTCGAACGGCTACAGAAATTATTTTAAGCAAGTCAAAATCATTGTTGTCGATAGAAAGGAGCAAACCTTTTGAAAGCAAATAATCGCCCACTAAAACGGCAATTTTGTTTTTCCAAAGCGCATTGATCGAGAAAAAACCACGACGTCGGTTGCTGTCGTCCACCACATCGTCATGCACCAAAGTGGCGGTGTGAATCAATTCAATCACAGAAGCTCCACGAAAAGTACGTTCATTCACTTCACCATTTGCCACCATTTTTGCCGTGAGAAAAACAAACATCGGACGCATTTGTTTTCCTTTTCGATTGATGATGTAGTACGTAATTCGGTTTAACAAAGCAACTTTTGAAGACATCGAGTCTTGAAACTTCTTTTCAAAAAGTTCCATTTCGTTTAGAATCGGTTGCTTAATTTGTTCAGTGATTTTCATGAATGCACAAAAATAGTCAAACGGGGTTGTTTCGCAATACTTCTTAACGGTTTATTAATGTGCAGCAACCTCAGTTTTGTTGGCCAATTGTCCGCAAGCTGCATCAATGTCTTTGCCTCTGCTTCTGCGCACTTTTGCCACAACACCAATTTGCTTCAAAGCTTGAATGTATCGATTTAAAACGTCGTCGTCGGCTTGTTGAAAAACTCCATCATCGATAGGATTGTATTCAATTAAATTAACCTTGCAAGGCGCGTATTTACAGAACTTTACCAATGCGTTAATTGAGGCTTCGTCGTCGTTGATACCCTTCCAGACGACATATTCGTAGGTGATTTTGCTTTTGGTGATTTGATACCAATATTGTAAACTTTCGCGTAAATCAATCAATGGGAAATTTTTTGAAAACGGCATAATTTCGGCTCGAATGCTATCGATGGCAGAATGAAGAGAAACCGCCAGTTTGAATTTTGGTTGTTCATCGGCCATTTTTTTGATCAGTTTTGGAATGCCCGAAGTTGAAACCGTGATGCGTTTGGCTGACATATTCAAACCCTCGGGCGAGGTAATCATCTCGATGGCTTTCATCACGTTGGGATAATTCATCAGAGGTTCGCCCATGCCCATAAAAACGATGTTTGACAAAGGTCGGTCGAAATACAACCTACTTTCGTTGTCGATGGCAACGACTTGGTCATAAATTTCGTCTGGATTCAAATTTCGCATGCGTTTGAGTTGCGAAGTTGCGCAAAAAGTACAATCCAAACTACAACCCACTTGACTAGAAACACAAGCCGTGGTGCGGGTTTCGGTAGGAATCAAAACACTTTCGACCACCAAACCATCGTGCAATTTGACAGCGTTTTTGATGGTTCCATCTTCGCTTCGTTGCATTTGATCCACACGAATGTGATTGATTACAAAATGTTTTTCGAGCAAAGTTCGGGTTGCCAACGACAAATTGGTCATGGCGTCGAATTGATATGCCTTTTTGCTCCAAAGCCATTCATACACCTGATTGCCACGAAAAGCTTTATCGCCTTGCGCTACAAAAAAATCTCTCAATTGTTCTTTGGTCAGTGCCCTGATGTCCTTTTTTAAATCCATGAGGCAAAAGTAACAAGTATTTGTCAAAACGCATTTTTGAAAAGAAAAATAAATCCTTGAATCGGTTTAAAATCGACTGGATTTTTGATTAAAAACTTATTTTTGCAATAAAAAATGCACTTTATTTCTGAAGAATTAGAAGAGTATGTTGAAAAACATTCTGCCAAAGAGCCTGCACTTTTAGCGGCTTTGAACAAAGAAACTTTCCAAAAAATATTGATTCCTAGAATGTTGAGCGGTCATTTTCAAGGACGGGTTTTGAGTATGATTTCCAAAATTTGTCGCCCTAGAACTATTTTAGAAATTGGCACTTACACGGGTTATGCCACGCTTTGTTTATGTGAAGGATTGCAAGAAAACGGCGAAACCCATACGATTGACATCAAAGAAGAATTGGTTGATTTTCAACGAAAATATTTTGAAAAATCGGCTTGGAACCATCAAATACATCAACATTTGGGCGAAGCTTTGGACATTCTTCCAGGTTTGGATTTGAAATTTGATTTGGTTTTTATTGATGCCGACAAAGAGAATTATTTGAATTATTATGAAATGATTGTTCCGATGATGAATAAAGGCGGTATTATTTTGTCTGACAATGTTTTATGGTCGGGAAAGGTGTTGGAAAAACTGCAAGAAGGCGATAAGAGCACAGAAATATTATTGGAATATAACGAAAGATTGGCCAACGACCCACGAGTAGAGACGGTGCTTTTACCGATTCGGGATGGTTTGACAATCACAAGAGTGAAATAGGAATTTGATAAAGACGAATTCTTTAGAAACCGAATGTTGATTGATGCACTGCTCCCCTAGCCCCGATTGAAGTGGAAAGCCTTTTGAAAGCAAAGCCTATTTTTTCTTGGTTTGCCAAAGCGACCAACGGAAGCTCTTGGCAAACCTTAGAAAAAAAGGCTTTGCTGAAAAAGCTTGGAACGAAAAGCGGGACTAGCTCCTAAAAAACTGAACTTTACACTACTTTTTTCTCTTTTGGATATTTCATTCGATAAATGACGTAGCCGATGATTGCGACCATTACGTAGGGAAACGCCATGAGATAGACAATTCCGTCGTTGACAGCTTCTGCTTGCACACCGCTTTCTTCGCTTTCTAAAACCGCTCTACACATAGCACATTGTGCGTGAGATTGGAATGAAAAAAGAAATATTACTACATTTATAATCAGAAATTTACGCATAATAGGGGGAAATCATGAGGTAAACAATTACACCTGTTACGGCGACATACAACCAAATGGGAAATGCTATTTTGGCCATTTTCTTGTGACGATCAAAACGACCTGTGATGGCACGCACATAAGAGATTAAAACCAATGGAATGACGGCAATGGAAAGTAAAATATGCGAAATTAGGATGAAGAAATAAACATATCTGATGAAACCTTCGCCACCAAAAGGTGTGGAATCGGTGGTCATGTGGTAGGCAACGTACATGACTAAAAACAAGACTGAACACGCGATGGCAATGTTCATTAGGAGTTGGTGGATGTTCTTTTTTCCGTTTTTAATAGCAACGACAGCCGCAACTAATAAAACTGCTGTAATTCCGTTGATGGTGGCATAAATCGGCGGTAAAAAAGTGAGTGGTTTGACATCTATGCCTAAATCTTTTAGTTTGAAACCAAATAAAATCGCAACTACGGTGGGGATTGCGATAGATAAAACCAAAATTAACTTGTCGAATTTTTTTTCTATGTTTTGTTCTTTCATGTTATTTTTCTTTAAGTAAAACTCTAATATCTTGTTTTAAGGCCTGAATTCCTGAATCCTCCAAACCGTCATAATAAACGATTGGATTTCCGAATTTATCTTTTCTGGATCTAATTTTTCCGTTTTTATCGATCAGTGCGAAAAGTCCTGAATGTTCAAATCCGCCCGCCACATCGGGATTAATGCCTGCATAAAGATTAAAACCTTTGTTGGCAATTTCGAAAATATATTCGCGATTGCCTGTGAAAAAATACCAATTTGGATGAGAAACGCCCAAATGTTCGGCATGATTTTTCAGTACTTCGGCAGTGTCTGTATCTGGGTTAATTGAAATAGATGCGATACCGAAATTAGTTTCGTTGATGTATTCTTTTTCGATTTTCATCATGTTTTCGTTCATTTTCGGACAAATGGTTGGACAAGTTGAAAAGAAGAATTCTACCAAATACACTTTACCTAGATAATCCTTGTCCGACATTTGATTACCCAAATGATTTGTAAGTTCAAAATGAGGCACTGGACCTATCTCTACTAATAAATCGGAGGTAGGTTCTTGTTCGAAACTGTCTAAGCGGTTTTTTCGGGTAACATCGTCATTTTGGATTCTATCGATAATTCTCGGGATGAAAATGATGCCAAAAACGAGGATGATAAATGAAATTCCTATGTATGATTTATTTTTCATTTTGCTGATTGATAGATTTGCGAGTTACTTTGTTCTTTTTGAACGCGCTTCTGTATTCATAGACCAATATCTTAAAATCGTCGCTCATTTCGTTGTGAAGTTCGGCGGCTGAAATGGTGTTGTAACCTTCTTTATACTCGGGTTCGCCTTTTTTGTTGTGCCCTTTTCTGCCTCTCAAATTCCGATTTTTGTCAACAATATAAACGTTGGTTGTTCCAAATTCCGCATCTAAATTGCCAATCAAACCCAATTTTTTGTAATACGCTTGAATTTCGGCGGGCTCAGCATAAACAAAAAAATATCTAGAAAAATCGGTTAATTGATACAACTCTTTTTTGAGTTGCGCCACATCGTTTTCTAATCCTTTAGGCAAAATGAAAACAACTTGAAAATCGTTTAGCTCTTTATATTTATTATAAATCTTCTGATTGAAATTGAACAAATTTCCTTTGTTTTTTAAAATGGCTTGTCCAGGAAATCCTAGAATAGTAATCTTGTCTTGAAGTTGTACTTTCTGAACTTCATTGTCTTGTAGGTCAATGATTTCTGGAATACTATTTGTGATGACAGGAAGCGAAACAAAATTATTGACGCCCGAGGCAAAAAACAAGTAAACAACAATAGGCAAAACAAAGAGCGAAAAAAGCACAATACCCTTTTTCATAAAAGTAGAATTAGTTTGTTAGCAGTTTTTTGAGAAAAATTTTAACAACAAAAGTCATCTTGAAAAAACTGAAAGGACAAGAACGAAAAGATAAAAATTTGGACTGATTAATAATATGCAAAAATAAAAAAAGGCGGTTTAAAAACCGCCTTTTATAAGATATAATATCAAGTTAAAAATTCCACTTGATGGTACTGTTTTTATAAACTTCGTGAATATAATCGCCTTCTGTTAAAAGGATGAAAGCTAAATAAATTGCTAAAAACACAAAAGTCCAAATCACTGATTTTTTTAATCCAGATTTTTCATCTCTCATGTGCATAAAATCCCAAGTAATATAATATGCTTTTACAACTGTCAACAAAAGGAAAATTAAATTCAAAGGGATTAAAAAGATAAAAGGCGAAAGTAAAAGATTTCCAAGCGTTGCAAAGAATCCACCTTCAAAAGGAGTTAAAAAAGGATGCATTAAGACTTGTGGTTTGTAGATACCTAACACAACTTCAATCAAAGTAACGATTGAAAGAAAAATCAAGACTCCCCAAATTTTTTGTACGTTAGATTTAAACTTTAAAGTTCCTCTGAATATTGCTAAATTATGTGCGTGTGCCATGTGTTTTAAAATAGTGTTAAATTAAACCAAGTAAAAGAATGTAAATACAAATACCCAAACCAAATCTACAAAGTGCCAATACAATCCCACTTTTTCAACCATTTCATAACTTTTTCTTTTCTCGTAAGTACCAAGTAAAACGTTAAAGAAAATGATGATATTAATAATTACCCCCGAAAATACGTGAAAACCGTGAAAACCCGTAATGAAGAAAAAGAAGTTGGCAAATGTTTTGTGGCCGTACTCATTTCGAACCATATTCGCACCTTCTACTACGTACTTTGCATCGGCTAATTTTTGAAGCGAAGCTTCACGCGTTAAAATGGTTTTATGCTTTTCTTTGTTCAAGTCAGCATGAAGCGCTTTGTCTGCTTTATTTTCGGCAGTTGGTTTGTATAAAGACTCTGTTCTAATTAAAAGTTTAGGATTGGCTTCGAAAGCTTTTTGTACTTCTTCTACAGTATAAGTTGGAAGTGAACCTTCAGATTGGAACCAAAAAGCATTATTTCTTTTGAGTTGTTCTCTTTCAGAAGGTAATTTTTTAACAAAAGAATTCAATGCAACTCTATTTCCTTGGTCATCGACAAACTGCAATATACTTCCGCCTCTAGTTTCAACAGCACCATATTCGCCTTTAATGAAGTTTTTCCACTCCCATGCTTGAGACCCAACGAAAATTAAACCGCCAATTATTGTTAAAAACATATAAAATGCAACTTTATTTTTGTTGTTGTGATGACCTGCATCAACTGCTAAAACCATCGTGACAGAAGAACCAATCAAAACAAATGTCATTAAAGCCACATAAAGCATTGGCAAATTTTGACCATGAAGAAAAGGAAAGTGATTAAAAACTTCGTCCGCTATTGGCCAAACTTCCATGAATTTGAATCTAGAAAAACCATAAGCTGCTAAAAATCCTGTAAAAGTTAAGGCATCTGACAAAATGAAAAACCACATCATCAATTTACCATAACTTGCCCCTAGAGGTTCGTGTTCAGCTCCGTGAACTTTTTCGCCAGTACCTGCAGTCGTAACCGTTGCTCCCATAAAATTTAGTTATAAAAAGTGTTCAAATTTACATAAATTTATAATTAGTAAAAATAGAAAAACAAAAACAACAAAATCCACAATAAGTCAAGAAAATGCCAAAATATTGCACCGAGCTCAATTCCAGTGGTTTGCGTGCTATTATATTTTTGTTTAAAATGATTATAAATTATAATTAAAAGTGCAATCATACCACCCGCTAAGTGCGCAATATGCAGAATTGTAACGATATACAAAAAAGAAGTGGTAACTGTACTTTCGCTACCTGTAAAATAGTAACCTTGGTTGATGATCTCTGAAAAACCATAAAATTGACTCATAATGAATCCAATTCCTAACAAAAGTGTTGAGAGTAGCATGATTGTGGTCATGCTTCGGTTGTCTTTTTTGATTTGAATTTTTGCGGAATGAATAGTAAAACTGCTCAAAATCATCAGTAAGGTACTTATGAAAAAAGGCATAGGCATTTTAAAATCACTCAACCAATCAGGTCTTGAAGTACTCACAACATAAGCACTCGTCAATCCAGCGAAAGTCATTACCATACTCAACATTCCGAAATAAAGCAACAATTTATAAGTTTGTGCTTTTCTACTGTTATATTCTTCTGCTGTCATCATTTCGTATTATCTTAAAAATTTATCTAAAATGTAAATCAATTGTAGCAATGTTATATAGCTCACGCTGACCAGCATCAATTTTCTTGCTGAGTGAACATCCCGCTTTTTGAATAAAACAATTGCATAATAAAGCATCCAAAATCCTAACAACAATACAATTACCGCTGTGATTGGTGTGATATACAATCTTCCCGTATATCCAATTGATGGTAAAAGCGATGCAATAATCAACCAAATGGTGTATAAAATGATTTGCAAAGCAGTTGTTTTGTCTTGCTTTCCGGTGGGTAGCATGAAGAAACCACCTTTTTTATAATCTTCATATAAAAACCAGCCAATGGCCCAAAAGTGAGGGAATTGCCAAAAAAATTGAATAATAAACAGCGTACCTGCTTCGATTCCAAAATCGCCTGTGGCCGCAACCCAACCGAGCATAAAAGGAATAGCACCAGGCAAAGCACCAACAAAAACAGACAATGGAGTCACTGTTTTTAAAGGAGTATATAAGGAAACGTAGATAAAAATTGAAATCGCACCAAACATTGCTGTTTTCGGATTGATTAAATACAAAATTGTCAATCCAAAAATAGTGAGTGCTGCTCCTAAAACAAATGCTTGATTTTTTGAAACTTTGCCAGTGACGATGGGTCTGTTTTTGGTTCGATCCATCTTTGCATCCAAATCTTTTTCGATGATTTGATTGAAAACATTTGAAGCACCCACCATGCAATAACCACCAACAACTAGCATCAAAAGTGTATGCCACTCAAAACTTGATAAATCATAAATTCCTAGGAAAAAACCTGCAACTGATGAAAAAACCACGCTAATAGAAAGCCTTGCTTTTGTGATTTCTAAAAAATCTCGATAAATTGAAGTTGTTTTTACGTTAATTTCTTGCAATTCAGTTTCAGCTTTCATGAATATTTTTAATGAGCACAAAGATACAATATGATTTTTTGAAATTCAATTATTTACTATCAGACGATTGTTAAAAACAAATTAATAAGTACTATTTGTTTCATTTTTTTGATGGATTATTTCCAAAACAGCAGATGTGCCTATTCTTTGCACACCTAATTTAATCATTTTATCGGCGTCGTCGTAGTTTCTAATCCCACCAGATGCTTTTATAGGGAGTGGCGATGCATTTTCAAGCATCATAATTATAGCATCACGAGTTGCCCCATTTGGTGCGCCATTTTCCGTTACGAAAAATCCTGTAGAAGATTTTACAAAAACATTTTGGTAATCCTTTTCAAGAAAGTTTGAAATGACTACAT
>JBEILV010000023.1:0-23806 GCA_040379105.1 Flavobacterium sp. | reverse complement strand
TACGCTCGGTGGTGTGAGAGGCTCACCCTGTTAGTTTCTAGCAGGGCAGTCTACTCGATTATGCGGTCGGCTTTTATTCATTGTCCATTTTAAATATTCTTGAATAGTCGCCAAATTCGGTGCCTTTTAGTTTTTCTTCAATTACTTTTTTCGCAATGTCAAAGTCAACCACTATACAACCAACTTCCATTGTGCCACTTCCGATGCTTCCACCGTCAGTATGTCCAAGACCTGTCCAACCTAAAACTTCGTCCATTTTTTCTTCAAGTCGGTGTCGTTTGTCAAGGTCTTCTTCAGTTCCAAAGCCTTCAATTTTATATTCTATTTCTAAAAATGAATAATTGTCTTCGATGAATTCTGCGTAACCTTCTTTCAGTTTCTTGTCAATTTCTTTTTGAACAGTTTTGCGAAAATTTGAAAAAAGTCCGCTCTTAACTTCCTTGTCTTGTCCACGTTGTCCAACAATTCCCCACTGAACTATTGCAGTTTTTTCGTCTTTGTCCCAAGTCTCCCAATAGTGAAGTTGGTTGTCAATTAGTTTGTAAAGTTTAAGCATACTATTTGAATTTTCTGTTGTCGTTTTATTGTCTGTCGAACAAGCGAAAAAGGTCAAGGTTAAAATTGTCAATATGTAATTTCTCATTTTCACGGTGTCGTCTTTTAAGCTGCCGCATAACTATTAAATATACGCACCTTTATGTAACATTAACATTTTTTTGGTTGCGTAAATGTTTTGCTAAAATATCAAAAAATGTTTTGCTACTCTTCAATTTTCTTGTTTTTTTCATTTTGCACCAAACGGTCTAATGGACTTTGAATTTTATCTACTGCCGTTTTGCCCAAATGAGTGTAAAGCATGGTGGTTTTGATGCTGCTATGTCCCAAAAATACTTGTATGAAGCGAATGTCTGTTCCGTTTTCCAACAAATGCGTGGCAAAGCTATGTCGCAAGGTGTGTGGTGTGGCTTTCTTTTCTAATCCCGATTTTTTAAGCGCCATCCGCATCACCTCTTGCACACTCCTTGTGCTGTATGGCTCGCCAGCAAATTGTCCTTCAAAAACATAGTTTTTTCCGTTGGTCATTTTTCGATACATTTTCAAACTTTCAACGATAGAAAAAGGCAACATAACAAGCCTATCTTTTTTCCCCTTAGCGTTCTTTATATGAATCTTATGCTCTTCAAATAAAATATCACTCCATTTCAAGGTCACAATCTCGCCTACGCGCAAGCCGGCTCCATAGCCAATCAAGAGTAAAAGCTTGTGTTTCGGATGGTCCACGGCTTGAAATATCGACAAACATTCTTCCATGGTCAAAACCGTTGGGAGTTTCTTTTCTTTTTTGGGTCGAGGCAGTGTAAAATCAAAATAATTCATCTTCAGGACTTGGTGGTAGTAAAACTGAACGGCATTTACCATCGTGTGTCCGCTTGAAGCTGAAAGTCCTTGTTGCATCAGCTTTGCCAAAAGCGCAATCACTTCGGTATTCGGAATGTCTTTAGGGTCTTTGTTTTCAAAATGGCGCAAAAATTGAATAAAACTCTGACAATAAGTCCTGATGGTTGAGGCACTATAGTTCATGGCCAAAAGCATGTTGATCATCGCTTCCAAATAGGAACGACTGCTCAGCGCTACTTGTTCCAAAATCGAATTTTTTGCCTGGGTCAACTTTTGTTGTTTGTGGTTTGGAAGGTTCTTTTTGTGCAAATAACCTTCGGGTAGTTCGTGTTTGATCCCAACTTGCAACGCTTCTAAATGAAGTTTTATACTTTCAAAAACGATGGGTGCCGCAGGCAATAAATAACAGTTTTTTTCGTTTTCGAGCAACATGCAGTTTGGGACTAAATTAAACCCATTCTTCGGATTTGCCAAATCTTTCAAATACAAACCAATTTTTCCATTAAGCCAAATTCCCAAATTGATTGTAGCTTGTGTTGTGTGAGGTTATTTCTTCTTTAGTTTGGTTTTTCGACAGATTAGTCTATTTGTTTAAATTTCAAAACAGATTTGTCTTTTAGTGTTTTTGGAACACCTTGAGGTTATTTTATTTCAAGTCCTTGACCGATTAGATACTTTTTAAAGTTATCCAAATGTTTTACGCAATATTCATAGTCCTTTTGCATAAGTAACTCAAATGTTTCAAAATCTGTATCTACTCCGTCGTATCTCGAAGTCTTTGAGTAATGAAGTAAATTTTTATATTCACTCCAAGCACCTTTAGTTATTCTCATCGCAGGTCTTTGTCTATCAGGATTTACATTTTGCTCAATCTCGTGGTGAGTTTGTCCTATATTAATTCCTCTTTTTAAGGCTAATGCTTTTAGGTAATGTATTGCAGTATAAAATAAAGAAGTGATTTTCCAATCATAAAATTTATCAGATGAGTTGTCACAAATACATTTATGAAACTCCTCATTATGTAAGGCTTGCTTTAAAAATCTATCCATTATTATGCAATATTTATCTCTTCACTAAATTTTATTTTATTAACTAATTGTGAAGGAATAAATTGAAAATAGATTTTGTCTTTTTGAGAAATATCAGTTAAATCAAGTTGATTTAAGAATGAAAAAAATATATCTCTATTTTTAGTATTATCTTCTTTTAAAACAATAGAATAGTGTAGGTCGTTTAAACCTTCTCTTGTCTTAAATACTTTTTCTAGTATTGATTTGTTATTTTTAAAGTGAACCCTAATAACTTTATCAAGTATATAACTTACTTTGTTATCAATTTTACTTGAAAAATCTAATATTTCTTTAATTGGATTTTTCATAGACTTTTCTAGTTTTTTTGACAACGGACTTTTTTCTCCTATTTCTAGAAGAGCGTAACTACTATCAACCTCGTTTTTAAAGTCTTCTAAATCTAATTGTAATTTAAATAAAATTCCTTTTAACTTTACGAGGTTATTGTCAACTTTTGTATTTGTTAAAGTCTTGTCCATTTTGCCTAAAAATAATTTTTCAAATATACAACAAATTTTATTCCAAAGCAATTCCATTCTGTTTCGTGTTTTTATCACGTCGGTTCTTTATAATCTCACACAACATTAGAATATCTCGTAAACTGCATCCGCTTTATTGGATCGTGCACCGCAAATGTTTTCGGACAATACACTTCCATCCATGTTTTGTCTTCAAAATGTGGTTTGATAAGAACCAACTGACCTTTCAAATGGATGTCGGTCTCAAAAAAATCTTCTCCAAAAAATGGCGAAGTTTGCAAGATGGTTTCTACGTGTTGCTTGGTGCTCGGATGCCGATAGACCATATAAGCTCTGTAGTTTTTATTCCAATAAACGCCTTTCACGGCCAACAATTGTTTGCTCACCGCTTGATGGTAGTGCATTTTAAACACCCAATATTTGCCCACATTGCTTAGCAATTGCAATTTCACTTTTTCGGCAAAAGGAATTTCCTTTTTATGTTCAGGGTTGCGCTCTTGCGGATTGCCTAACTGAATTGCGCTCAAATCTTTGTTTTGAGCTATGGGTAGAAGAACACGGTGTTCGCCACCGGCTACCTTTGAGTTTTGTGAATTTGCATTGGCTTTGGGCTCGTATCGCACCTTAAAATGGCTGCTCAGAAACAAAAAGTTTTCTTTGTTATAATCTAAAAGCCAACAGCGATGCGTTTTGCTATAAACCGCGTGCCTAGTTTTTAGTTTGGCAACAGTGTTTGTATCGTAATCAAAAAAAATACCGATCCGATCTATGTTTCGGTGCGTCAACTTTTTTAAATAGAGTTCCATGCCCTCAAATTCTGGATTGTTGCTTTTAGATGTTCAAAAATAAAGATTTTTTCTCTATAACTATTGCTTTTATTGTTTTCAACATAAATGTTTTAGCGAATTCACCTCCAAAAAATAATCCTTAAACCCCACATAATTTTAGAATAAAGAAAGGAACGATACAACCAAACTTTCTTTCAGTGCAAACACTAAAAATTTTCATCAAAATGCAGCACTAAAACCTACTTTCTCTTTTTCAAAAATTGGGCTTCTTTGAGTGCCTTTTGAATGTTTTTGCTGGGTTTGAAAGCCAAATTGCATTTCTTGATTTTGTGGCGGCTCACGATGAAAGTTTTAAGCTGGGTAGTCAATTCGATTACGCATTCGTTCTTTTACTTATTTCGTTCATAAAATTCTTCACGGACATATTTTTTTGCTCCACGTTGAGCTTCGTCAATTAGAAAATAAAAATCGACAATTGATGGTCGTAAATTTCTGTTTAATGAATATTCTTGAATTACACGAACTGCTTTTCTGAAATTTTTATCTCCAGTTTCTTCTTCCACAAATTTTAGTTTTTTCGCAACTTTCATTACTACCAAATCTGGTTTTACGCAATCATAACCGCTATCTAATAAAAAATGCAACAACGACGTTGTTGATTGGAAAAATGGAATTTTGTTGTTTTTTAATAACATTAGTAATTTGTCAAATCCAATCCAAAAGTTTTCAATATCATATTCTGTTTTGATTTCTTTCGGAATATTTATTTCATTTAGCAATTTATAAAATGAGCCAATCCCTTTTATCTTCCTTGCTAATGTTACAATGTGAAATAACTTTGCTTGTTGTCTTATTCCTTTTATACTTTCCCAATAATTATCTGCAATATCACAAGGATTTAATTGAGCAACTTTATCAATTTCAAAATTTTTAAATGCTTGGTCGTAATTCCCTGATTTCAATATTTGCTCAACTAATTCAGAATTTGCATTTTGACTGTAAGCGATTAAGTAGGCAAATGTTTTTAATATCTCGTTATCGTTCTTGAAATCAGAAAAGGTTTTATTTTGTCTTCTATTTTTCTCAATACTAAAGATAGGTTCGCTTTTATACCTGTCGATTGTTTCGATAAGTAAATCGATTTTGTTATATAAATCTTCTTTTTCTTTCATTTTCTTTTATTTTTTGGCTGTATGACGCACAACTGGAAAACATTCGCAACTATATGCCACGTTAACATCTTTATCATTGCATGATTTGTTTCGCTAAAGTATCAAAAAAAGTTTCCAAAGCATCGCTGATCTAGATTTTTCATGCTGAATCCATCATTTTTTCAATTCTCCCAACTTCCATTTTCCATCTTCCATCTTCCAACTTCCAACTTCCAACTCCCATCTTCCAACTCCCATCTTCCATCTTCCAACTTTCAACTCCCAACTCCCATCTTCCAACTCCCATCTTCCAACTCCCAACTTCCAACTTCCAACTTCCAACTTCCATCTTCCTCACTTTAACTAAAAATTAATAAGCGTTTTTGGTATTTTAGCCACCAAGCCTTTACTTTTAGCTCATGAATCAACAACACATCCGCAAAGGTTTTTTGTTCAAATCTTACGAAGCGCCGTTTCAATCGCCGTTCGATAAATTGTTTGGTATTTTTAAGGAATTAATCGTGCATACTTCAGGCGATTTCGATGAAGCCATCAGTTGGTTGCGCGAACTCGACGTGGAATACAAACTCACCACTCCCGATTATACCATCGACGATTTTGTGGAAGATTTGAAAAAGAAAGGCTACATCCGCGAAATCATCAAACCCGATGGTTCGGGCGGCAAAACCATCACGTCCAAAACCGAACGTGCCATTCGGCAACAAGCATTAGATCAAATTTTTGGAAATTTAAAACGGTCGGGAAGTGGACAACACAAAACCAAGTTTTCCGGTCAAGGCGATGAGCAAACAGGCTTGTTTCGTGATTTTCATTTCGGCGACAGCCTCGATCGGGTTTCTATGACCGAGAGTTTGAAAAACGCACAAGTGAACCACGGCATCGACGACTTTCAACTCACTGAGCAAGATTTGATTGTGGAAGACACCCAATTCAAAGCCCAAATGAGCACTGTTTTGATGATCGACATCAGCCACAGCATGATTCTCTACGGCGAAGACCGCATTACTCCCGCCAAAAAAGTGGCGATGGCTTTGGCAGAATTGATCACGACGCGCTATCCAAAAGACACGCTCGACATCATCGTTTTTGGCAACGATGCTTGGGAAATATCCATGCGCGATTTGCCTTATTTGCAAGTAGGACCGTTTCATACCAACACTGTGGCGGGTTTGCAATTGGCCATGGATTTGCTGCGACGCAAGCGAAACACCAACAAACAAATCTTTATGATTACCGATGGCAAACCGAGCTGTGTGCGTGAAAAAGACGGCTCTTACTACATGAACAGCAATGGTTTGGATGGCTACATCGTGTCGCAATGTTATACGATGGCGCAACAAGCCCGAAAATTGCACATTCCCATCACCACCTTCATGATTGCTCGGGATGCTTACCTTCAAAAATTTGTCAATCAATTTACCGAAGCCAATCAGGGCAAGGCTTTTTATACAGGTTTGCAAGGTTTAGGTGCTATGATTTTTGAAGATTATCAAGCCAATAGAAAGAAAAATATCAAATAATTTTCGAAGAATGAAAACGCGGAAAAAAACAACAATTTAAATCAAGTAAAAGGAAATATGGACATTCAAAAAATAAATACATTGGGCGCATTGAAAGCGGCGGGCTATCAATCGAAATCCATCAAGAACGAATTGAGAGACAATCTTCGTTATAAAATGCAACATAATTTGCCCACTTTTGAAGGCGTTTATGGCTTTGAAGACACCGTGATTCCGGAATTGGAACGGGCTATTTTGTCGAAACACAACATCAATTTGTTGGGTTTGCGCGGGCAAGCCAAAACCCGTTTGGCACGCAAAATGGTTCATTTACTCGATGAATATATTCCCGTGATTGCAGGCTCAGAAATCAACGACGATCCTTTGAAACCGCTTTCGTTTTATGGAAAACAAATCGTTTCCGAACAAGGCGATGACACTCCGATTGCGTGGATGCACCGTTCCGAGCGTTTTTCTGAGAAATTAGCCACGCCCGATGTGACTGTGGCCGATTTGATTGGCGATGTGGACCCGATCAAAGCCGCAAATTTGAAATTGTCGTATGCCGAAGATCGTGTGATTCATTTCGGGATGATTCCAAGGGCCAATCGTTGCATTTTTGTAATCAACGAATTGCCCGATTTACAAGCCAGAATTCAAGTGGCGTTGTTCAATATTCTGCAAGAAGGCGATATTCAAATTCGTGGTTTCAAACTAAGATTGCCACTCGATATGCAGTTTGTATTTACCGCCAACCCTGAAGATTATACCAACCGTGGCAGCATCGTAACGCCGCTGAAAGATAGAATTGGTTCGCAAATCTTAACGCATTATCCCAACAGTGTTGAAATAGCCAAACGCATCACAGCCCAAGAAGCGCAATTGGATGAAACGCAAGCTTCGATGGTTTTTGTACCCAATTTAGCGAAAGATTTATTAGAACAAATTGGTTTTGAAGCCCGAGAAAGTGCTTTTGTAGATTATAAAAGTGGAGTAAGCGCAAGGATGAGCATCACGGCTTATGAAAACTTAATCAGCACTGCCGAACGAAGAGCGTTGCGCAACCACGAAGCACAAACCACAGTGCGATTGTCCGATTTTATGGGCATCATTCCATCCTTAACTGGAAAAATGGAATTGGTGTATGAAGGCGAACAAGAAGGCGCAGATTTGGTGGCAGTGTCTTTGATTGAAGCGGCCATTAAAACATTTTTCCCGGGCTATTTTCCGAAAATTGAAAAACTCGAACGCAATGCCGACGAAAGTCCTTATGCAAAAATATTAGAATGGTTTTTTGCCGAAACAGGCTTCGAATTGCTGGACGACGCTAAAGATGAAACCTACAAAAATCAACTCAATGAAATTACGCCCTTAGATGCCGTGATTCAAAAATACCAACCCAATTGCTTGCCAGAAGAGCGCTATTTCCTTAAAGAATTCTTGCTTTGGGGCTTGGTAGCGCACGAAAAACTGACCAAAGATCGTTTGGACAATGGTTTGCAATTCAGAGATTTGTATGGAAATTATATTAGTAAATTGTAGAAATTTACAATTTTCCAAGTGGTTAACATTAATTTTAAAATAACACAAAGAGCTTCGTTTGAACAATGAAGCTCTTTTTTTGTTTTTTGTGTGGAAAGCTTTTCTCGTTCGAGGCATCGACACGCATTTTATTGTTACGAACCAAAGGGAATGTTTATTTTTCAATTTTTAAATCTGATTTTTAGTTCAATTTTTACGATTAAAAATTACATTTGATGCAAAATAAATGAATCAATGTGGTGGTGTTTTTTAATGTCAATCATCGATTTTGATGCGTTTGTAAAACATCAAATATCAATATCTTACCATTTTTTTCATTGATCGAATACAAAAATATGACACCAAAAATTGAAATTTTAGAACGGGAAACACTCTCAAAAAGAAGATTCTTGCTCGAGAAAGTGACTTATTCCTTCCAAAACGAAAATGTAAGCGAAGTGCACGCCCGAGAATGTTTTGATCGTGGAAATGGTGCGGCTATTTTGTTGTACAATCCTGAAAGTAAGAAAATTGTATTGACCAAACAATTCCGTTTGCCTACTTTTCTCAACGGACATCCCTCGGGACAAATGATTGAAGTGTGCGCAGGAATGTTGGATGCAGACCAGCCCGAGGCTTGCATTATTCGCGAAGTAGAAGAGGAAACAGGCTATCGAATTCAGAAAGTACAAAAGATTTTCGAAGCCTACATGTCGCCGGGAGCAGTGACTGAAATTCTGCATTTTTTTGTTGGGGCCTATCATCCGAATCAAAAAGTGAGTGAAGGCGGCGGTTTGATTGCCGAACAAGAACATATTCAAGTCTTGGAACTCGATTTTGAGTTTGCCTATCAAATGATTTTTACTGGCGAAATCACCGACGCAAAAACCATCATGTTGCTGCAATACCTGAAAATCAATGGTCATTTGTTAAATTCGGTATCTTGAAAATTTGCATGGAATTGATGGCTCATTCTAAAATTCATTTCACAAAATATGCGTACTTTTGCGCCCTAAAAATAGTTTTATGATTTATAAATTTAGAGTAATTCTCGATGCCGATGAGGATGTTTTTAGAGACATTGCCATTGAAGATTCGGCCACTTTAGAAGATTTAAATAATACAATTATCAATGCGTTTGGCTTTGATGGCACTGAAATGGCTTCCTTCTACACCTGCGATAACCAATGGAACCAAGAAGACGAAATTCCGCTTTTCGACACCGGCGATGTGGAAGGCGAAATGAGCACAATGAAAGATTTTGTGTTGTCGGATGTCTTGCACGAAGACCAAACGAAAATCATTTATGTGTATGATTTTTTCCAAATGTGGACATTCCTTGTTGAGTTAGGCGCAGTGGAAGCTCCCGCAGACGGCGAAACGTATCCTGCGTTGCTTTTTGCACACGGAATTTTGCCCGATGCCGCTCCTGATAAAGAATTTGATGTGGACGATTTGTCGGGACTTGCCGATGAAGACGACGGATTTGACGAAGACGATTTTGACGATTTTCACGACGAAAGCGGCTACGAAGACTACGGTTTTGAAGAAAACTGGAATTAATATTTTCGAATTAACTATCTAAATAAGAATACATTGATCAATTTATTTAACACGCATATTGATTCTCTTTCCATTCACAGAGTGGGAAATAAAAGCAGAAATGAAGCTATTTTCTTGTCGGAAACCCCCGTGAAAATTGACAATGAGTTGACTCCGCTTTTGAAAGAATATTTTTTGAAACCCTTTCGTGAAAAGGAAGAAAATTATTATCAATTTGCGCATGAGGTCGATTTGGAATTTCACACACTTTTCAATTTGGTGTCTGAGGTTTTCAATAATCCCAACGAAATTCATCACATTTCCAAAAAAATTACGCAACATCTTTTTGAACAATCGAACCATCCGCACATCAAAAACGGAGAAGTTTATGTTGCTTATTTGACTAATTTACAGATTGACAACACGGTAGTGGATGCAGTCGGAGATTTTAAAAGCGAGTTGTACAACGATTTTCTGCAGTTCGAAGAAAATGGAACCAACCTGAATTTGCTGTTGCAACAAGGAATTAATTTGAACAAATTAGACAAAGGATGTTTGATTTTCAATCATAAAAAAGAAGAAGGTTACAAAATTTTAAGTGTGGACAGCAACCGATACGATGCAAGATATTGGTTGGAACATTTTTTGTCGGTGGATGTTTTTCAAGATGAAAATTTTATCACCAAAAAATATTTGAAATTCTGTCAGGATTTTGCCAAAGATGTGATTTTGCCAGCCGAAGACAAAAAAGAAGAAGTCATGTTCATGAATCGTTCGGTAAATTACTTTGCCAAAAACGACGATTTCGAAGAGTCTAAGTTTTTAAACGAAGTGATCGACAATCCAGATTTGATTCCTGAATTCAAGAATTACAAAGTGGATCGAGGCGAAAAATACAGCATTGAAGATGTCACTAATTTTCCAATTTCGAATGCTGCTGTGACTGATGCAAGAAAGAAAATCAAAAACGTCATCAACTTGGACACCAACATTCAAATCAAACTTGATTTTATCAATCCAGAAAGTGCAGAAAAATTTGTAGAAAAAGGTTGGGACGAGGAAAAGCAAATGTATTACTACTTGGTTTACTTCAATAAAGAACAAAAATCATAGGGCAACTGTTTTGTTTTGAATGTTTTAAATATTTAATTTCGAATTTCAAACAATCAATATTTTGATATTATTAAAGAGGTCTTGCTGCAAGGCCTCTTTTTTTTTGTAACATAACCTTAACTTATTCGTCCTAACAAAGAACTTTAAAAGTCAAAATTTTGGAAACAATTCTTACGATTAAGCAATTACACAAAAAATATAAAAATGTTCATGCGGTCAACGACGTGACATTTTCCATTGAAAAAGGCCATGTTTATGGAATTTTAGGGCCCAATGGAAGCGGAAAATCAACCACTTTAGGCATTGTTTTGAATGTTGTGAATAAAACTTCTGGCGAATTCGAATGGTTCGGCGGGAAATTATCCGAGACTGAGGCTTTGAAAAAAGTGGGAGCCATTATCGAGCGTCCTAATTTTTATCCATACATGTCGGCGTATGAAAATTTGAGGCTTGTGTGTAAAATCAAAGAAATTCCGTTAGAACGCATCGAAGAAAAACTAACGCTTGTGGGGCTTTTCGACAGGCGCGACAGCAAGTTCAAAACATTTTCCTTAGGAATGAAACAACGGTTGGCAATTGCTTCTGCACTTTTGAACAATCCTGAAATTTTAATTTTAGACGAACCAACCAACGGTTTAGATCCGCAAGGCATCCGACAAATCCGCGATTTGATTCAGCAAATAGCTCAAACAGGGACAACTATTTTGTTGGCTTCGCATTTGCTCGACGAAGTGGAAAAAGTGTGCTCGCATGTGGTCGTACTTCAATTAGGAAAAATGTTGTATTGTGGCTCGGTGGCAGAAATGATTACAAGCACCACATTTTTTGAGTTGAAAGCAAACGATATGAACCAATTGAAAACAGTGATCGAAAATCATCCTTCATTTGACAAATCAAGCGAAAGCGAAGGCAAGTTGACGGCGTTTTTCAAAGAGGAGGTTTTGTCGGAACATTTGAATGAATATTGTATGAAAAACAATTTGATTTTGAGTTTGTTACACCCGAAAAAACACAGTTTAGAAGAACAATTTTTACAATTGACAAAAGAAAATAAATAGAAAAAAGCAATTCGCTAAAAAATTAAATTATGTACAGACTTCTTTCCATCGAACTTCAAAAAATATATCAAAATCGGTCAAGTAAAATATTGACGATTGTTTATTTCGTCATTCTAACTTTCATTGCTTTCATCGCTTCGATCGAATTTAATATTGGAAAAGAAAGCTTTCGAATTGCTGACCAAGGCATTTTCAATTTTCCATATATCTGGCATTTTAACACATTCATTGCGTCTTTTTTGAAGATTTTTCTCGCTATCGTGATTGTTTCTATGATGTCAAACGAATATTCCTACGGCACGCTGAAACAAAATTTGATTGACGGTTTGAGCAAAAAAGAGTTCATTTTGTCTAAAGTTTATACGGTTGTTTTGTTCTCATTGGTTTCGACAGTTTTTATTTTTATCATATCTCTTTTGCTCGGATTGTCATTTTCTGCTTACACCGAACCTTCCATCATTTTTAGCGATTTGAGTTATCTGATTGCTTATTTCGTAAAACTCATCGGATTCTTTTCATTCTGCTTATTTCTTGGCATTTTAGTGAAACGATCTGCGTTTGCTTTAGGATTTTTATTCGTTTGGTTCATTCTTGAATTGATCTTTTATTCTGTGCTCCGAAAGTATTTTTTCTCTAACGAAGTAGCTGAAAATATCTTCAATTTGTTCCCGCTACAATCGATGTCAAATGTGATTGTTGAACCTTTTACAAGATTGTCAGTTGTTAAAAATATCGAGACAGCAGTGGGCGGAATGGAGACAGTCAGAAACTATGACGTAACGCTACTTTCCATCGTTGTCGTGCTTTCATGGGCTGTTATATTTGTGTTAATGTCTTATAAACTCTTGCAAAAACGGGATTTGTAGTATCTTTGCAGGCACTATGAATAAAAGAATACTTCGCCTGCTGATCGCTTTATTGCTAGGTTTTTCACTTCAAATGAATGCTCAAGTAATCACTATTGACGATTCGTTTTCTGCACAACAATTGATAGAAAATGTACTCATTGACAGTCCGTGTGCCAATGTTTCAAATTTTTCAGTTTCAGGATGGAATTTCGACAATGGAAACAAAAGTTATGGCTATTTTACGAACGGTGGAAGCAATTTTCCTTTCGAAAATGGGGTCATCATTTCTACGGGGCGTGCCCAAAGTTCGATCGGACCAAATGCAAGTTTGCAAAGCGAAGGACCAGCCACTTGGCCCGGCGATCAGGATTTAGAAGCGGCCATTAATGAAAGCGCAAGCATCAATGCAACCGTTTTAGAATTCGATTTTTTGCCCTTAGCCAACAAAGTTTCTTTCGAATATATTTTTTCATCTGAACAATATTTGTCTAGTCCAAATCCCAATCAATGTAATTTTTCAGATGGATTTGTTTTTCTGTTAAGAGAAGTAGGCAGTCAAGACCAATATGAAAATTTAGCGGTTGTTCCCGGCACAACAATTCCTGTAAAAATAACGACAGTGAGAGGTTCCGGAACGATTTGTCCGCCTGCAAATGAAAATTTTTTCGATGCATTCAACGGTTCGAATCATCCAACCAATTTTAATGGGCAAACCAAAATTTTAGAAGCATCCGCCAACGTAACTCCCGGTGTTTTATATCACATGAAATTGGTCGTGGCCGATCAAGGAAATCAATTGTTCGATTCGGCTATTTTTTTGGGAGGCGGTAGTTTTAAAGTCGAAATAGATTTAGGCGAAGACCGCTTGATTGCCAATGAAAATCCGCTTTGTACGGATGAAGTTTTGGTTTTAGACGCCACGCAATCAGGCAATTCGAATGCTTATCAATGGTTTAGAAATGGCATTTTGTTAAATAATGAAAACAACCCAACGTATGAAGTCCAATCACCAGGAATTTATGCAGTGGAAGTGGCTCTAGAAAACGGCGATTGTTTGGCAACAGGCGAAATTGAAATCGAATATGCAACAGGCGCTCTTTTAAACAATGCTGTTTTAACCCAATGTGCCGATGAAAATGGCATGGCTGTTTTTAATTTAACTTCCGCGCAAGAAACTATTGTTCCGGCGGGAACTTTGTTTCAAAACATAAGTTTTTACACTTCTCAAAACGATGCCGAAACAGGGCAAAACGTCATTTCAAATCCAATCAATTTCGAATCTACAAGCACGCAATTGTTTGCGCGCGTCGTGAATAATCTCGGTTGTTTTTCGGTTGCGAGTCTTACTTTGACGGCAAGCCAAAATGAGGTTGAGAATTTAGATTTACAATTTTGCGATGAAGACGACAATCAAGACGGCTTGACAACCATCAATTTGCAAACCGATGTTTTACCCGCATTTACGGATGGTCTAGATCCCGACGTACAAATTTCTTTTTATAATTCCATTTCCGATGCCTACGCTTCGAGCAATAGTTTGACTGGAAATTTTTCGAACAACCTTCCTTTTGAGCAAACTATTTTTGCTAAAATTTCCGAAAATGGAAGTTGTCTTGGCATCACAGCCGTTCATTTGAATATTTTCGCTTTCAGTGGTTTCAATGTAGCAGATGAATCTTTGGTTTTATGTAAAAATGAAACGATGGTGCTACAAGTTCCTTCCGGTTTTTTATCTTATCAATGGTCAAACAATGCAACGACTTCCGCTATTTCAATCAGCGAACCCGGCATTTATTCCGTCACGATTACTTCGCAGACAGGTTGTGTGATTGTGAAAAATTATGAAATAATAGGCTCAGAACCAGCTGTTATAGAAAATATAGCATCCACAAATTTTCAAGGAAACAGCAATTCAATTTTGGTCAACGTTTCAGGAATAGGGGAGTATGCATATTCTTTAAACGGTATTGATTATCAAGACGAACCGCTTTTCGAAAATTTATCTTCTGGAATTTATACGGTTTATGTGAAAGACGTGTTCTGTGGTGTTGTTACTGAAGAAGTAACGGTTTTAGGATTTCCAAAGTTTTTTACACCCAACGGCGATGGTTCAAATGACTACTGGGTTGTGAGTTTTTTACCCAGCAATTATGTGATTTATATTTTTGATCGTTTTGGTAAATTGGTCTATTCTTATCGACGTTCTGATATTGGATGGGACGGAAATTTTCAAAACAAACCATTGCCTTCAACAGATTATTGGTTTGTGGTTCAAGACAACAATGGGAAATCTTTTAAAAGCAACTTCTCTCTCATTAGATAATTTTTTCATTCGTTTGATTTTCTTCTTTTTATAGATATTTTTGTTTAATTATATTTTGCATTTCATCGTTTAAAACAGCATTAAATCTATTGTATAATGTCTGTTTTTTAACAATTTATATTTTAACAAAAATTTTCTTAACATGAAAAAAACTTTACCCAATGTAATGCACCTAGTGGCGTTTGTTTTTTTAGCAAGTTCGCTTCATTCGTTTGCCCAAAGTCCAACAGAACCTGCACTTGGTTTTAATGTGTTTACGGAAAGTGGTGCCACGTTAGCCACCAACGAAACAGACGGCCCTGTGGCAATTGGTGGAGATTTGACCGTCAGCGGAAGTTATCAAGTTTCGACGAACTATACCGGAAATTTTAGTGTAAACAACACTCCCGTAACGCTTGTTGTTGGTGGAAAAGTGAATTACAACAGCGGTACACTTCAAGTCAATCAAAATGGTTATGTAAAAATTGGTCAACCCAACAATTCAGTTGTTTGGTATTACGACCAAAACAACGCAGCATCTCCCATCAGAATAACACCCAATTCAAATTATAATGCTTCATCAAAAATTATGTTGCAAGCCAATGTCAACCAATTGAACGTAGGCTTGAACAACAACCCTGTTTTTCAATCGGGATTGATTGATTTTGCGGATGCTTTTAACAAGATGAAAAACAATGCTTTGAGTCTTTCTCAATGCACTTCGAATGCCACTTTAACCAATCCCAACGGAAACCCGATTCCCAATACAAATTTGCCTAATCAAGTAAAAATCAATTTACAAGAAGGCATCAATATTTTGAATGTCACCATTCAAGACCTTAACCAAGTAAGTGTTTTTACGTATAATTAACAACCAAGTGCTTCTAAAGTGCTTGTTATCAATGTGAATGGTGAAGGAACAATTCATTGGAATGTTTGGAACCAAGCAGGAGTTGGTTTTCAGCAATGTCCATACATTATTTACAATTTCTACAACGCAACTGAGTTGAACATCGTTGGAAATTCAACGGTGGAAGGGACTGTTTTTGCACCCTTTGCCAACATCATCAAGACAGCCAATCAATCGAACATCGAAGGTCAAGTCATCGGAAAGTCTTTTGTACACTCGGGTGGGGAAGTTCATTATGCTAAATTTACACCATCAGTGCCCGGTTGTGCTGTGACTCCGCCAGTTTTTGTGGGAACTCCACCTACTTCAGATTTTGCGGTAAAAAACAATTCGCAATGTTTAATCAATAACGGATTTGAATTCACGAACAATTCCTCTGTTTTAGGATGTCCAACGCCTTATTTTATGGAATCTTTTGCAAGTCCAAGTGAAGTGGAAAGTGAATTTAATGCGCTTTATTTTTCAGCAGAAGGAAGGGGAGGAAACAATGCTTTGAACGGCACTTTCGAAGTCGATATTCATAATGTTTCGCCTTATGTCATCAAAAATGAAAACCAATTCGTTTGGCCAAACAATCAAAACGTGCCTTTCTCAATCGTTTATGATCCTGCAGCCACAGGCAATAATAAATTTATCTACACCATCGGATCGGGTGCAAACATCAGAATTTTAAAATTTGATCCAACAACCGAGCCCTACAATTTAGATTTTAACGGAATTTGGTTTTATTCAAGAACTCCACAAAACACTACTTTGTTAGTCAGTGATTTAGTGATTGAAAACGAACCTGTCAATGTGAATTTTGGGGCTATCAATCCAGCGGCGACTTATTTTGAAAATGTCTTGTTTAGAGGTGGCGATGCATTTGCCGATGGTTTTACAATCACAGGAAACGTAAAATTCGCTTGGACAGGAACGATTCCTCAAAATTCAAACATGAACTTCAATTTCAAAATTGGAAATGTAGATTGTGTTCCTTCCACGATTGTGCAACCCAATGTTCCCATCAGCTACGTTTGGAATTTTGGCGACGGAACATCATCAACCGATATGAATCCATTCAAAACCTACAGCAATGCAGGAACTTACACTGTAACCTTAACCGCTACAAATACTTATGGGTCTGATGTTTCTTCAAAATCTGTGACGGTTGTTGCGCCTTTTGTTCCTCAAATCAATGCTCAAGTTTTAAGTGAAGGAAACGGTGCTTACGAAAAACAATTCACTGTTGTGAATGCTGCGGATGTTACTTCATATTTATGGACATTCCATGACAATACAACTTCTACATTGCCAAATCCAACCTATGCTTACACGGCTGCGGGCAATTTTCCAGTAAATCTTACCGTCACTACCGGCAATGGCTGTGCGCAAGGTGCTGTTTATTTTGTTGTGGTTGAATCATCAAACGTAAACACAGGAAACGACGGCGGTATTGAAAGTGAAAGTTTAGGCGATTTAGTTTCTAAACGATACATGCAAAGAAAGAAAAACAGCATTCCGACCAATTTTGTAAAATCAGCAGCCAATATTTACGAAAAGCAAGCATTGAAATCTTTGTCAACTGCAAGATCAGGCTTTCAATCGTTGATCGATATGTTCCCAGAAGAATTGGCCAGTGGCGATGTTTCTCACGTGACTTCACCCACAGACATTCTCGATATTACAACGGCTCAAGAAGTTTTGAGTGTGGATTATTCTATCGATGGACAAACAAAAGCGGTTGTTTTAGGAATTAGAACCGTGGACAGAGTTTACAATCATACCAAAGCTTCTTGCGATAGATTGCGCGGTGCAGAAATCTTAAAAGTTTATCCTTTGCAAATTGAGGGTTATAATTTCCTTGCACAAGCCATCAAACAAAGAAATGGTGTGACCGAATATGCAATTTCATTTGCGGTGGGTAAAAACAATAACGACGCCACTTATTCGTTACAAACCAATTGGTATGTGAATGATTACATTGACAGCAATGAAGTGTATAATTTTCAAGTTTGGGCAACACACCCCGATCACACAGAGAAATTAGTGAAAGACATTCTTCAAAATTTAGAAAGTTTTATTCCTGTGCAACAAACGGAAATTCAAAAGATTCCTCATACGTATGCTGCCAAAGTAACTAGAAATGGTTTTGATTTGGAAGTAAAGATGAACAGTGTTGACCAAGGAAAAGCAAAGGAAGTGGTTTATGAAGAGGTAAGAAGCGAAACCAATGGTTTTGGCATGCGATACAGTGCTTTGAGCTCGGAAGCAACTCAAACCATCACATTGAACATCGATGATAATTACGAATATGATGCCGTCATTAAAGTAGATGGTCAAATTCAAGATGCTTTTTATCATGCAGATGGAAATTGGGGCTTAGATTTTGACCCAAGATTTACAACCATTGAACAATACACGGTTTCAAATAATTACGAAAGAGAAATCAATCCCGACGAAAGACCTGTGCACAGAAACGTGGTATTGAAAGCCAACTCACAAGACGATTATATTTCATTGTACAAATCGTTGCTTCCAGGCAACCTTCCAGATGATTATACTGATTATGGTTTCTTAGCATTTACAGCCAAAGGTAGCGGGATGATGGAAATCGGAATGATTAAATCTTCTATCGAAAATTGGAGTCAACAATACCGTGCCAACGTGAATATTTTGGAAGCAGAAACTACCTATTATATTCCGTTCAGAATGTTTGGTTCTACGGGAACAAGAGCCAACATTACCGCTGACGATTTGACCACTATTTCTTTTTCTTATTATCCAACGGTGGCTGGAAATCAGAATTTAGATTTGGAAATCGAAAACGTACGTTTTACGAAAGAAGCTCCTGCGGGTTACGAGCAATTGTTGCAAATTTTCAACAATCCGTTGTATATTTTCCCAAATCCGACGAGTGGATTTGTCAATTGTATTTTGTTCAGCGAAACGCAATCAACCGCCAATCTTCAATTGACCGACATCACAGGAAAATTGATTCATCAACAAACATTTACAATTGCTGAAGGAAGAAACGATTTGCAATTCAATTTCGAAAATGTTGTGAACCAAGGAAGTTTGATTTTTATGAGCATTCAAAGTCAAACTGCTGATTACGGCACAGTGAAAATTGTAATCAACAAATAATTCAAAAATAAAATATCTAAAACAGGGATTTGATTTCGGTCAGGTCCCTTTTTTTATGAACATTAATTTTTTGGCATTCCCCGCCAGAAAAAGGCGGGTCGGGCTGTTCGCTGTATCTCCGATGAAAAATCGGAGGATGCCGCTTCCATCCCTAATGCAAAGCAGTGGAACTAAATCGAACCATCATTCAAAAACTAAATGAATCCGTTCAAAAAAGAATTGTTCAACGCTAAAATTAAAATTACATTTGCAACTTTATTAAAATAACTACAATGAATCACAACACACAACAATTAAACGATTTAGTAATTCAAGTTCGAAGAGACATTCTTCGAATGGTGCACGCCGTTAACTCAGGGCATCCAGGCGGGTCTTTGGGTTGCGCAGAATTTTTGGTCGTTTTGTATCAATCGCTGATGCAACGCAAAGAAGGTTTTGATATGAACGGCACCAACGAAGATTTATTCTTCTTGTCAAACGGACATATTTCTCCTGTTTTTTACAGTGTTTTAGCTCGTAGCGGCTATTTTGAAGTAAGCGAGTTAAAAACATTTCGCCACATCAACTCAAGATTGCAAGGACATCCAACCACCCACGAAGGTTTGCCAGGCATCAGAATTGCTTCGGGTTCTTTAGGACAAGGAATGTCGGTGGCCATCGGAAGTGCATTGACCAAAAAGCTGAACAACGACCAGCATTTGGTTTACAGCCTTCACGGCGATGGAGAATTGCAAGAAGGTCAAATTTGGGAAGCCGCCATGTATGCTTCTGCTTATAAAGTAGATAATATTATTTCCACGATTGATTTAAATGGAAAACAAATCGATGGCGCCACAGATGAAGTGTTGCCTATGGGCGATTTGAAAGCAAAATTTATGGCATTTGGTTGGGAAGTACTCGAAATTCTTGAAGGAAACAACATCGATGCGATTCAAAAAGGAATGTTGGAAGCCAAAGAAAAAACAGGCAACGGCAAACCCGTTTGCGTGCTTTTGCATACAGAAATGGGCAATGGAGTGGATTTTATGATGCACACACACGCTTGGCACGGAAAAGCACCCAACGATGCACAATTGGAGTCAGCTTTGCAGCAAAATCCAGAAACACTTGGCGACTATTAAATATAAATTGTAGATGGATAATATCTGTTTTTTAGATTTTTAACCTTACAATTTTTTAATCTTTCAATTTAAATACAATGAAAAAATATACCAATACAGGAAATAAAGATACACGTTCGGGGTTTGGTGCGGGATTGACCGAACTCGGACAAAAAAATGAAAATGTAGTAGCACTTTGTGCTGACTTGATCGGTTCACTAAAAATGGACGATTTTAAGAAAAATCATCCAGAACGTTTCTTTCAAATCGGAATTGCCGAAGCCAATATGATGGGCATTGCTGCGGGCATGACCATTGGCGGAAAAATTCCTTTTACAGGCACTTTTGCCAACTTTTCTACAGGAAGAGTTTATGATCAAATCCGTCAGTCGATTGCTTATTCAGATAAAAACGTAAAAATTTGTGCTTCACATGCAGGTCTTACTTTAGGCGAAGATGGTGCAACGCATCAAATTTTGGAAGACATAGGTTTGATGAAAATGTTGCCAGGCATGGTCGTCATCAATCCATGCGATTACAACCAAACAAAAGCGGCAACTCTTGCCATTGCTGAGCATCACGGGCCTGTTTATTTGCGTTTCGGACGCCCAAGTGTGCCCAATTTTACGACAGAAAACGAACCTTTTATCATCGGAAAAGCTTTGCATTTAATTGAAGGCGCTGACGTTACGATTCTTGCAACCGGACATTTGGTTTGGGAAGCATTGGAAGCAGCCGAAGTTTTGCAAGCGAAAGGAATCAGTGCTGAGGTAATCAATATTCACACCATCAAACCTTTAGATGAAAAAGCTATTTTGGATTCTGTTGCCAAAACTGGTTGTGTGGTCACTGCCGAAGAGCATAACATTTTAGGTGGTTTGGGCGAAAGCGTCGCGCGTACTTTGGTGGCAAATCATCCTGTGCCGCAAGAGTTTGTAGCCGTGAATGATTCTTTTGGCGAAAGCGGAACACCAGCCGATTTGATGCAGAAATACAAGCTCAACGCCGAGGCTATCGTGTTGGCGGCTGAAAAAGTAACGACTCGAAAATAATCCAAACAAAAAGTCGTTTCTTAGAAGACGACTTTTTTGTTTTTTTTCTTTTTAATATAGGTTTGTTCATCACTAAATAATTTTCTCATGTTCAGATATTTTTTTCTTTCTATTGTTTCATTCTTGTTTTTTTCTTGCGAAGATGGCGAAATTTTGGTAGAAAGTTTCGACTTTACTAACAGTACAACTCAAACGTGCAATCAAAACACAAGTAATTTTTTTATTTATAGATTGAGCACCAATGAAGCATTGATTATTAGAATGCCTGAATCTACTTTTAATTATGCTGTGACACCTCTCGAAGCAAGCAACGAGTTAGATCCTATATCGGTTGAAGGAAGTGCTATTGATGTGGTTTATAGATTGTATAACGGCGCAGTTTCTACGAGTACATTGTGCTCAACATTGCCAGCCATTTCGCCGATAGTAACGGAAGAGTGGACCGCAACTTCTGGAAATATTAGAGTTGTTACGAATGTGACGAAAACCAGCAATGCTGGAATCAATTCGCCAAACGCAACAAGAATCAATGGCTATAATCACGAAATCGAATTGAGAGGCATCACTTTTGTGGAACCAGATGGAACGGAAGTTTTCTATGACGTCCTTACTTTTGGGAGCTACCAAACCGCAACGGCTAATACCCTTTCAAATTTTACAGGATTGCTTGCAAAATGCAACAATACTACAAATGTAAAATTATACAAAACATCTACCAATCAAGCCATTGTTTTAGAAGTACCAACCTCACTTTTTCCTAATGAAATTACAGCTGCTAATACGCCAAGAGTGGCTTATTTTGACAGTCAAAACACTTTTAAGTATTTAATATTTGAGGAAGTCTTAGCCAATAATACCGCTTTTTGCGCTGGAACTTTCGATCTAGCAGAAACTTGGCTAGCACAAGATGGAAATGCCACAACACAATCGGGTAGGATTGAAGTAACTACGATCCAAAGCTCTGAGGGTTTTGAGCACACCATTGTTTTGAAAAAAGCAGTCATGATGCGCGGCGATGTTGAATTTACTTTTGGCGATGCTTATACGCTAGGTACTTTCATTTTAACGCCTTAGTCAATAATTTACAACATTTTTTGAATAAAATAAACTTCTGTGGCTCCCAAGCCATACTTTTGGTAATTGGCATCTTGGAATGTCAAGTATTCATATCGACCCAATAAAAAATCGAGCTCCGCTTTCAAAACACCTTCGCCAACTCCGTGAATAAATACAACTTTTGGAATTCTTTTTTGCAATGCAAATTCCAATTGTCGTTTTGCAGTCAAAAGTTGTAAATTCAAAATATCGTAGTTGATCATCCCTTTTTTGTTGGGCACTAATTTTTCGATGTGCAAATCTACTTCCAACACAAAATCCTCTTTTTTAGATTTTTTCTGCACGACAGATTTACGTTTGTTGGTAGTCTCTTTTTCATTTAAAACTCCTTGCAAAGATTGATGGCCAAAAATATTTTGAAGTCCTTGATTTGGTAATAAAATGAGCGAAGAAGGTTCGAATGAAAGTTCAAAACCTTCCGTGGTTTCAATCGTGATTTGGTCTTTTTTAATGGCAATAATTTTTCCTTCCAAGGCATCGTCTAAAACTGCCACACGATGTCCGATTTCGAATTTAGTTTTCATAATCGTCTTTTTTACTTGGGATTTTCGACATCAGTCGCATTAAGAAAAACACAAAAACTGCCATACTTAAAATGCGTACTATTTTGGCATACAAAAACGAATCAGGGGTATAAAAAGCAAAAAGTAAGGCTAAAATGATAATTATGATTTTTAAGAAACGCATCAATATTAATTTTTCAAACAAATATAATTCTGAATTCAGAAAATGAGTTCTTTTTAAACAAAAATTATTATTTTTAGCCAAAATTGCACAAATTGTGGAAGAGTATATGATGCCTTGTTTTAGTAAAAAACTTTTTGGAATCGACTGTTTTGGCTGTGGATTTCAGAGGTCTTTTGTGCTGATGTGTCAAGGGAAGTTTGAAGATGCTTTTTATATGTATCCCGCTCTTTACACTTTTCTGCTGTTTTTTTTAGTACTGGGATTACATTTCATTGACAAATCCAGAAATTACCACAAAACCATCGTGATTGTTGGAGCGATCAACGCTGTAATCATGGTGGTGTCTTATTTTTATAAACTAATTTATTACTAATTTTTTAATCAAACCAAAACTATGGAAAAACAAAAACTACCTAATGCAACGGCCGTATTGGTCTTAGGAATTCTTTCAATTCTGGGCACATGTTGCTACGGATTCGGAATCGTGTTCAGTATTGTTGCTCTGATTTTATTCGCAATTGATGTGAAAAAGTACAAAGCAAACCCCGATTTGTATTCTAATTATTCAAATTTAAACGTAGGGAGAATTTTAGCAATCATTTCTTTGGTTTTAAGTGTTTTGTTTATCGGCATGATAGTATGGTTCATCATGCAAATAGGTTTAGAAAATTTCCAAGATGAAGAAGCTTTGCAGCAAGCTATTCAAGAGATGTTTGGCGCATAATCGATTTACTTTCATCAATATTCAGCAGCCGCAATTTTTGCGGCTGTTTTTTTTACATTAAAGACGATGGCTTTTAATAGTGTAGTTCAACATGTGCGATTTAACCAACATACGCATGGTTGTTGACAAGGATAAACGTTTCAAAACAAATGCGTTTTTGTTCCGATTTTAAGTGTTTTCGAGATTTGAATATTTTCATAAAAAATTATTGGTTTTTTGCTACGATAATCAAATTTTTATTTTAGCTTTGCATTTCAAAGTACTTTAATTATGAATACAAAGCAACAAGACGATTTAAATC
>JBEILV010000022.1:0-24028 GCA_040379105.1 Flavobacterium sp. | reverse complement strand
GTCGCTTTGGCAAACCAAGAAAAAATAGGCTTCGCTTTCAAAAGGCTTTCCATTGCAATCGGGGCTAAAAAATGAACGCAATTGATAAATCCTTTAATTTGCTTTCCAAACTAAAAACCTCTTTATATTTACGATTTTAAATTACTTCTCCGATGAATTTCAATCGTAAGTCTTCTTTCATACTTTTCTTATTATTGGTTAGCTTCAGCTTTCTATGGTCGCAGCCAATTTTGGTTTCATGGAACATTCAAAATTTTGGACAATCAAAATCGGATGCAGAACTAGAATATATTGCCAATTTGGTTCGAAATTACGACATTGTTGCATTGCAAGAAGTGGTGGCTGGCAATGGTGGCGCACAAGCAGTGGCAAAATTGGCAGACTTATTAAACAGAAAAGGTGCAAAATGGGATTATGCAATTAGCAATCCAACAAAAAGCAGTCCTTATAAAACAGAGCGTTATGCATTTTTGTGGAAAACAAAAAACATAAAATTAATTGGAAAACCTTGGCTTGACACATTTTATGAAGCCAATATTGAGCGTGAACCTTACATGGCTACTTTTGAATATGACAAAAAACAGTTCACTTTGGTCAATTTTCATGCAGTTCCGAAAAAAGACCAACCCGAAACGGAAATCAAATATTTTAAAAATTTCCTGACATCCTATCCTAATTTAGAGCTTATTTTCTTAGGCGATTTCAACTGTCCGAGTTCGCATTCGGTATTTATTCCGCTAAAAAAACTTGGATACACTTCAGCTTTTGAAGGACAAAAAACAAGTTTGAAGACAAAATGTGTCAACAACAATTGTTTGGCTTCCGAATACGATACTGTTTTACTTTCTAAAAAATTTCAAATCAAAAATTGTGATGTCATTCATTTCTACAAAGATTTCAACGATCTAAAAGCTGCTCGAAAAGTGTCAGACCATTTGCCGATTTGGGTACAATTGAACTTTTTGTAGATGCATGTCAGCACTTTGGTCAATAGCTTTTCTATTCTGGATTTATTAGCTTCTTGAGAAGCACTCATTGCTTTTTTGAAACAGTTTTCCATCCATCAATGTTGAATCTCAAACTTCATGTTTTTAATGTAAAACAAGCATAAAAAAAACCGCCTCGTGGTTGAGGCGGTTGGGTTTTATGAAGACGGGAGCAATTATTCTACAATCAATTTTCTTGTTGCAGTGGTTCCGTTTTCGGTAATTTTTACGATGTAAACACCAGCATCTAAATTAGATATAGAAATGCTTTGCGTGTTGTTTACATTCAATACTTGCTTTCCTAAAACATTGTAAATAGTTACGTTTTCAACTTGATTAGAAGCAGTTGCAATCGTTACCAAATCGTTTGCAGGATTTGGATACATTTTCAAACCTTTAATGGCATCAAAGTTGGGTGCAGAAAGTGTAGCATCAAGATCAGCCATACTTCTTGCAATGACTTGGTTTGTTGTGCCATTTGCATTTACAAATTTTGCAACCAATACAATCACATTATTTTGTCCTTGTGGAATCACTTGATCGATGTAGTCAGCCTCTGCAAAAGAAGTTCTTAAAACGATTGTGTTTTGAGAATCGGTCAAATTATAATTTGTGTTCACAGAAAAAGCAGCAGTTCCATCACCTTCTGTAATCGAAACGTTGGTAATGTAAACCAATTCGCTTTCATAAGCTTCTAGGTTTTCGTTTAATGCTTCAATAGACACTGTTTGTGGTACTACTGGTGTGCCAGCAAAAGCATCAACAGCCTCTGTAGGTAATAATTGTAGCAATCCATTAAAATAAGAAGCTTTCCCTTTTAATCCGCTCAATGCGTTTCCAGCAACAAATTGTGTAGAAAGCACTTCTGGTAAGTCATCAATTAAGATACCAGCAGTAGCATCTTGAACATATTTTTGATTTCTAGCTGTTCTTGCATAAGTAATTACTGGATTTGAAGCTATTTCATAATAACGGCCATCGCCGTTTGCTAAAACGTCTTGACGTAAAGCAGACAAGTTGGCCACTGGAGTGTATCCTGCTACTTGAAAAGTAATGGTGCTTGTAACTGCTGGCGATATTGGTTGATGATTTGCATCGACCAATTCCATTGTGAAAGTATAACTGCCAGCTGGTAAAACGCCTAAGTTGATAGGTGCATTTGAATAGTACATGGTCATTGCATTATTCAAAAAATAATGAATATGTCCGTCAATGCCAGCACCTGGGTTTCCAACGGCAAAGTTAGACACCACAAAATTGACAGTTACATTACTGTTAGGTGCAAAAACTTGGTTATTAGTAGGCGATGAAATGGCTAAAGAAGGGCCAGAAGAACAAGCAGCAAGCGGAGTAGTGCTGTTTCTTGGACTTGCAGGTCCTACAATGAAATCATTGAAATTGTTGTTTGAATCTTGACAACCGTTCAAAACTCTTGAGCCAGAATTGGTGTTGCTTAAAACTGGCGCAACGGTACCTTCAAAACAATTGGCCGAACCAAACCCAACTAAATCTAAAATCGATGCGTCGGTGCAACTCGTAACCGCTTCTGAGGAAGAAGACAACAAGATTTTAAAATTAGTACCAGCCATCGCTGCAGGAGTTGTAGGAATAAAATCTGGAGTTGGTAGTGGAGTTGTACCACCATTTCCCATGGCTTGTTGAATTAAGAAATATTGACCAGGTTGCAAATTAAAATTGGGCAACACAACAACGCTCGAAAATGTTGCACCTGTTGCTGATGAATATTGAACAGAATAGCCTTCTAGGTTCACGGGTGCATTGCCTCTGTTGAAAAGCTCAACGAAATCATGTGTGTAAACTGAGCCACTGTTTCCGCCGCCGCCATAAGCTTGGCTGATGACTACTTGTCCAGACATTTGCGTAGCAAAAAACGCAACAAGTAAAAAAGAGTAAAATTTATTCATAACTAAAAATTTAATGTTGGGTGCAAAGATATAAAGTTATTGTGGGAGAAAAATCCTAAAATTGAATGCTAACAATAACTTTACATTATTAAATAAAAAAAATCACCTTTAGTAAGGTGATTTTATTATTTGATAATGAGTTTCTTGGTTGATGTTTGCTCGCCTTCCTTGATTCGAATCATGTAAATTCCGGCTTGGATAGATTGCAGATTGATTTCTTTGGATTGCGTGGTGGTTTTAAAAACTACTTTACCGAGCACATCGAATACTGTAATCTCTCTAGTCATTGCATTTTTACTCAAAATGTAAAGCTTACCGTCTGTGATTGGATTAGGATAAAATGACAAAGCCTCAGTTGGCTGAGGTTGAAAGTTTGATTGATTATTTTCTTGTCCCATCATCGAAAAGGAAGAAAATAAAAAAACCAAAATAAAAATATAAAAGTATTTTTTTGTCATGATGTTTATTTCGTTTTCAAAATTATAAAATATTTTTCAAAGAATGTGCCAGAAGCATCATATTTTGTGAAAATAAAAAAAGGTTGCCAAATTGACAACCTTTTTAAAATTTTTAATGGTGTTCTTTTAAATTAAAAAGAATATCCGGTCCAACCAAAAACTGAAGTACTTGCACCAGTTTGAGTTGCGTTTTCAATAACTGTTGCAAAAGGAGCTACAGGAAGATTTTTAATTGGCGCAACGCCTAAACCGTTGGCAGCATCTCTTGTGAAAGTGATAGAACTTTGTGCTGTAGCATTTCCTTTTCCATCAAGTAAATCAACCATGTCACCAAAAGAAGCACCTGTACCGGCTTTAACATAAGCATTGGTGATTGTTGCTGTTGCTCCTCTTCTGATTTTAAATACATCTACCATGGAGTTTGGAGTGCTCTCATTAGTGATGATTGTAATACCATTTACAGTGAAGTTAGATTGATTAATATCTGTTGGAGAATCACCATCTAAGTTACCGTCTGCTTCGATACCTCTTGGATCTGAAGTGATAGAAGTATAACCAGCTTCTCTTTTTCCATAAACATTAGTAACAGTTCCTGTATAACCTTGTGAAAAGTCAAACATATCATCTGTACAGTTTACCACTAAAATGTTAGAAGCATTAACAGTTCCACCGAAAAATTCAATTGCATCATCATCACCATAAGCTAAATAAATGTTGCTTATTGTTGTTGCAGATCCAACACCATTTAAAGTTAAGGCATTGTGTTCTGCTTCATCATCAATTCTAGCTCCAGTGTATTCAATTACGACATAGTCCAAAATTCCTGAATTGTCGTTTGCAATGTCACCACCAAAAAGGATAGCATTGTTGATTTCAGTTGCAGCACTACTTGGGGAACCATTTTGTCTGCTGATTGGTGCTTGACCGTTGATGATAATTCCACCCCAATCACCAGCTTGTGGACTAGTAGCACTTGATGTGAAAGTAATTGGATTGTTCGCATCACCATCAGCGATAATTTTACCACCTTTTTCAACTAAAAGATAAACATCAGTTCCACCCGCTAAACACTCAATTGTCATACCAGCTGGGATTGTTAAAGTTACACCACTTTTAACTATCAAAGCCCCAGTTAAAGTGTAATTTTTAGTAGCATCTAAAGTTAGATTAGATGTTAAGTTGCCTGCTAAAGTTAAATCTGATACAACTGGTGTAGCAGCATCGTCATCAGAACAATTTGCAAAAATAATTGCGATAGCTAATAAAGATAAAAATTTTGATTTCATTTTAAATGATTTAATTTGTTTGTGTTATTTGAGGCAAAGCAACTGTTTTAGTTTTTAAAGAATGTTTTGTAATCTTTAAGGAATCATTAAAGTTTATAGGTCAATCCTATGCTAATGTTAACTCCAAGTTTATAAGTTGATAGAACAACGTCTTCACTGTTTGGAAATTCACGAATTAATTGAAAATCTGGATTTAATAAGTTTTTAAACTTCAGGTTTAAACCAAATTTCTCACCGAATGTTGTTTGAGTTACAAAATCAAAAGTTGGAATTCCTTTCTCAATCACGTTTCCAAAACCTCTTGTCCCTACAGAGTAAACTCGGTCACTAAAATAATTAAACACTATTGATGATGTAACGCTATATTTATCTGTAATTTTTCTGTAAGACAAATCAGTATTGATAAGAATTGGTGAGGCGCCTTGTAACTCACTGCTGCCAGTTGTAAATTGTGGTAATGGATCTTCCAAATTTTGATTTGAATTCAAATAAGAAGCATTCAACCCATAAGACAAGATTGTTTTTTTATCTGTCCCTGGAGTTTCAATTTCAAACAAATTCTTTTTTAATTCAAACTCTAAACCTAAAACAGTAGCTTGTCCACCAACATTTAGGTAGGTTAATGTGTTTCCACCGCTTGGTATCTCAGCTCTTGAAATGGGGTTTTTAATGTGTTTATAGAAACTTGTCAAGGCCAAAACTTCGTCAGATTTTGAAAACAATTCCCATTTAAAATCAAAATTATAGGTTTCGGAAGGAATCAGGTTAGAGTTACCTTGTATGGAAAAACTAACATCTTGGTATTTGAAGGGTGCTACTTCAATAAATTGTGGCAATGTGTAAGACATACTAGAAGCGAATCTTAAATTACTCTTATCATTAAGACTGTATTTTAAGTTTAGATTTGGCAGTATGTAAGTTTCGTCAATTTTGGAAGGCCCATTAACATTACTATTAGCAATATTGGTGTTGTAAGTCACTTCTTGAGTTACTTTTTCAAACCTTGTTCCGAAAACGGCAGTTATTTTCTCGTTGAATGTATAAGTGAACGAACCCAAAACAGCGTTAATCATTCTGTCGCCGTTGTAAACAAATGGTTCGAAAGCACGAGGATTGGAAGCAGTACCACGACCTGTTTGTAATTCAAAAACATTTGCTGCTAAGTTAGCTTGATTGAAAATAGCATCAACATTATTTACATCGATAATTGAAGGTGTATTAATGAATCTATGATTAAATATAGTGGCTTCAAAATCGCGTTTTGTATAACGTAAATTAAATCCCCCTTCAATTTTTCCATTTGCCCCATCTTCGTTGCCAAACTTGTAAGAAACAACGGCATGAAATGGAATATCAAATTCTTTAATTTCTGAGAAAAATCTTTCATTCTCACCCGCACTGTCAGTAGAAGGAACAAAATTGCCATCTCTAAATAAAAATTCATTAGTACGTCGGTCTGGTTCACTACCGTTTACATAATTAACCGCAGTAGAAAGTTTTAAATCTGTTTTGTCGTTAATTTTTATATCGGATAATAATTGATTTACAAAAAGATTGTTGTTGTTCAATTGTTGTCTTCTTAAGAATCTTAAATCTCCATCAACTTGTGGGTCATTTTTTCCAAAATATTCACCAATGTCTTGATTGTTATCGTGGATATAAATAGAGTTAAAAGAAATTGTATTTTGATTTTCAAATCGGTATTTGAAATTCCCCATTAATGTTTGGGTTACATTATAAGTGTATTTTTGAAATTCTTGGTCTAAAAATATTTGACCGCTTCCTGTCGTTTGTTTGATTGTTCCTTCTCTGTAATTATAATTGTTGCTCATGGAGCCTACTAAAAACACGCTTAAAACATCATCACCAATATTATATCTTTTACCACCCGATAAATTTATTCCAGTGTTTATTTGACTAGATTGTTGGTTGGGGTTAAAATTATTTTCAAAAGAGTAGTTATTTAAATTATTTACACCAGATTGCACATTAGGAACATTTCCAAACCAAGTGCCACCATCCATCGTTAAAAAGTTTTTTCTGTCGTAGGTTTGCGAGTTAATTCCAGATGAAATTCCTAATTCAAATCCTGAATTTCCGGCTAATTCTTTTGATATAATATCAATATTTGCACCACCAACATCGCCATAAATATTAGAACTAAAAACTTTGTTTACAGAAATACTATTAATAATATCGGAGGTAAAAAATCCTAAAGAAACATTTTTATAAATCGGATTTTCGGATGGTAAAGGCAAGCCATTAAGCGTCGTAGAATTATATCGATCACCTAAACCTCTCACAAATACGTTTTTCTCACCTTGCTGTTTCGAGATTCCAGTAATTTTAGTTAGCGCACCTTCTGCATCACTCACGCCTTTTTTGGACATTTCTTGTGCTCCAATAGCTTGTTTAATTTGAACTGCATTTTTTTGCTCAAGCAAAAGCGCACTTTCTTTTTCACGACTCACAACTGTTTCTACTACAACATCTTGCAATATCATTCCTCCACCAGCACCCAAGGATTTGTTTAAGACTACCACTTCATTTTGCTTGATCGTAACAGGAACTTCTAACGTTTCGTATCCTAAAAAACTAAATGTGATTACTTGGTTTCCGACAGGAACACTTAATTCGTATTTACCATTTTCATCGGTTGTTGTTCCAACATTTGAACCTTTAACGATCACATTGGCAAATGGAAGTGGTTCGTCGTTCATGTCTTTATCTGTCAATGTGCCTTTGATTGTTCCTTTTTGAGAAAAGGTTAATTGGCACATTAGCAATATGATAATGCTTAAAACTAATTTTGATTTCATTATGAAATAGTTGTTTAAAATTTTTTGCAAAGAAACGCCTACACTTTAATAGCTTTGTTAGTTGTGTGTTACTATTCCGTTTTAAATTTGTTAACAAATCGTTACGATATTAAATTACAGTTAACATCTGTTTCGTGTTTTGTATTATCTTTACCTTTACCCAAAATAATTTCATAATTTAATAAAATGAAAAAGAAAGACATTAAAATTTTATTGGTTGATGATGAGCAAGATATCCTCGAAATTGTAGGCTACAATCTCACGCAAGAAGGTTACAATATCTTCACAGCTACCAACGGAAAAGAGGCTATTCAGGTGGCCAAAAAAGAGCTTCCTCATTTGATTATTATGGACGTTATGATGCCAGAAATGGACGGCATCGAAGCTTGTGAACAAATCAGGAAAATGCCAGAATTGAGCCATGTGATTATTACATTTTTGACCGCTCGAAGCGAGGACTATTCTCAAGTGGCGGGTTTTGAAGCTGGAGCCGATGATTATATTTCAAAACCTATCAAGCCGAAGTTGTTAGTCAGTAAAGTGAAAGCATTGTTAAGAAGACTCAAAGAAACCGAAGCGCATGGCGATACTTTAAATGTAGGCAACATCGAAATCAACCGCGAAGAATACAAAATTGTGAAAGACGGTGTTGAAATTATTTTACCTCGTAAAGAATTCGAATTGTTCTATTTATTGGCTTCAAAACCGGGAAAAGTGTTCAAACGCGAAGAAATTTTAGATCGTGTGTGGGGCAATGAAGTGGTTGTGGGTGGCAGGACTATCGATGTTCATATTCGAAAATTAAGAGAAAAAATAGGCGACGACTTTTTTAAAACCATCAAAGGTGTTGGCTACAAGCTCGAAATATAAATGGCGAAAAGTTTTAAAAAGACATACAAATTTGCGGTAAAATCATCGCTCTACATCACGCTTTTTTCTGCCGGATTGTTGATCATTTTGAAGTATTTTTCAAATAGTATAGATTGGTCGATTGTGGTGGTTTTTTCTGTGGTTACTTTTTTGTTTTCTTTTTTTGTGATTCAATATCGAGTGGAACATTTCATCTACAGACGTGTAAAAAAAATATACGATGACGTTTCGCTTCTTGAGTCTTCAACCTTGCGAAGTCAGCCAATTACCACCGATATGGCGACACTTACTCGGGAAGTTCAGAAATTTGCCACCGATAAAAAACTTGAAATCGAAACACTGAAAGTTCGAGAAGAATATAGAAGAGAGTTTCTTGGCAATATTTCTCACGAATTGAAAACTCCACTTTTTACAGTGCAAGGTTATCTTTCGACCTTGTTAGATGGCGCAATGGAAGATAAAAATATCCGAAAAAAATACTTGCAACGTGCCGAAAAAGGGGTCGAACGATTGATTTATATTGTCAAGGATTTGGACATGATTACCAAACTCGAAACAGGCGATATTAACTTAGAAGTAAGTCCGTTTGATATTGTAGAAGTGGTGCGCAATGTGTTTGAACTTTTAGAAATGCGTGCGAATAGAAAAAACATCACTTTAACATTCGACATGAAATATACGCCAACGATGGTGCGCGGCGATCAAGATAAAATCCAACAAGTGGTTACTAATTTAGTGATGAATTCCATCAAATATGGAAAAATCGATGGAACCACCGAAGTGAGTATCGAAAATTTGACTAAAAATAAAATTATTGTTCGTGTGACCGACAATGGAGAAGGCATTCAAAAACAACATATTCCACGTCTGTTTGAACGCTTTTTTAGGGTGGACAAAAGTGGCGCACGTTCCGAAGGTGGGTCGGGTTTAGGGCTTGCCATCGTTAAACACATTATCGAAGGTCACAAAGAAAAAATCTATGTCGAAAGCGAATTTGGCGTGGGTTCAGAATTTTCTTTTACACTCGAAAAAGCAATGATTTGATGAGGTGCTGTTGTTTGACGGGTGTTTTTAAGAGTTGACGAGCCTCCTTTTTTTATAAACTCAGTAATTAAGCACAAATTTTTTATCGATTGTTTCCTAAAAGAATAGAGGCGATTTTGCAATGCTAAGTTACGGCTTTGAGTTACTACAACACAGAACCCAATTCCGTGTAAAATTCATAAATTCATTGCGAACTGCCAAAGCAAATGTGTTCCAACCAAAATTACTTTGCATCTGCACGCTGTGCTATTTTTTAACCTCAAGGTGGCAAAATTGCCTTTTTTTGTAAAAGTTACCTGTTCCTCTTGATGATATTCGGGAAGTATGCTTTTTTTCTATCGCAATAAAGTTAAAAGTGCCATTTGGGTCAGGATGACTTTCGAACAATCGCTAGCAAAAATTTCGGGGTATCAAAAAAGCCTGATTTAATTAGAAATCAGGCTTTTGAATCACTGTCTATTTTGATTATAAATCAAATTTGATGCCTTGTGCTAGTGGCAAACTTGTTGTGTAATTGATTGTGTTGGTTTGACGACGCATATATACTTTCCAAGCATCTGAACCAGATTCGCGACCGCCACCTGTCTCTTTTTCTCCGCCAAAAGCACCACCAATTTCAGCTCCTGAAGTTCCGATATTTACGTTGGCAATGCCACAATCTGAACCTGCTTGCGATAAAAACGCCTCGGCTTCTCTCAAATTATTTGTCATGATGGCTGAAGACAAACCTTGCGCTACACCGTTTTGGATGGCAATGGCATCATGCACATCGCCGCTGTATTTTAGAAGGTATAAAACTGGGGCAAAAGTTTCGTGTTGCACAATGGAAAAATGATTTTCAGCTTCGGCAATGGCTGGTTTGACGTAGCAACCACTTTCGTAGCCTTCGCCTGAAAGCACTCCGCCTTCAACCAATATTTTTCCACCTTCAGCCACCACATTTTCAAGTGCTTTTTGATACATTTTTACAGCGTCTGTATCAATCAACGGACCCACATGATTTTTTTCGTCTAGTGGATTTCCGATTCTTAATTGTTTGTACGCATTCACGATGGCTTCTTTTACTGTTTCGTAAATACTTTCGTGAATGATTAATCTTCTGGTGGAAGTGCATCTTTGTCCGGCTGTTCCTACGGCTCCAAAAACGGCTCCAATCACAGTCATTTTAATATCGGCATCTGGAGTCACGATGATGGCGTTGTTGCCGCCTAATTCTAACAACGATTTTCCTAAACGACCGGCAACAGTTTGCGACACTATTTTGCCCATTCTGGTGGAACCTGTGGCAGAAATCAATGGAATTCTGACATCGGTGGTCATCATTTCGCCTACTTTATAATCGCCGTTGATCAAACAAGAAACACCTTCGGGCATTTCGTTTTCTTTTAAAACTTCTGCAATGATGTTTTGACATGCAATGCCACACAAAGGTGCTTTTTCGGAAGGTTTCCAAACGCAAACATCGCCACAAACCCATGCCAAAGCGGTGTTCCAAGCCCAAACCGCCACAGGGAAATTGAACGCTGAAATAATGCCTACCACGCCAAGTGGATGATATTGTTCATACATTCTGTGTCCTGGTCTTTCGGAGTGCATTGTCAAACCATGCAATTGTCGTGATAAACCCACTGCAAAATCGCAGATGTCAATCATTTCTTGCACTTCGCCGTAGCCTTCTTGCAAGGATTTTCCCATTTCGTAAGAAACTAATTTTCCGAGCGGTTCTTTATATTTTCTGAGTTTGTCGCCAAATTGACGTACCATTTCGCCTCTTTTTGGAGCAGGAATCGTGCGGAATTGTTTGAAAGCTTCGGTTGCTTTTTGCATTACTTTTTCGTAGTCTTTTGAAGTAGTGGTAGTAACTCGTCCGATGCTTTGTCCATCTACGGGCGAAAAACTTTCGATGGTGGATCCATTGGAAAACCAATCATTTCCGGTAGAAGTGCCTTGATTTAAGGCTTGAATTCCTAAAGTTTTTAAAGCTTCGTCTATTCCAAATTGCATTGTGATTGTTGACATTGTAACTTTTTTTAATGTAATTGTTATATTTTTAGACAAAACTACAATTATTTATCATTTGTTGGGGTTGAAACATCTTTAAAAATGACGATTGTTGATTGATTTCGGGTTTGAATGAAAACAGCATTGTTTCGTTTAGCCCAGATTGCAGCGGAAATCCTCTTGAAAGCAAAGCCTATTTTTTCTTGACATTTCAGAGCGACCAACGGAAGCTCCTGAAATGACTTAGAAAAAAAGGCTTTGCTGAAAGAGATTGTAGCGAAAAGCTGGAGATAGCTCCTGAAAAATGGCTTGATTTTATTTTAGTAAGTAGAGATAATGATTGTAATAATCGATGATGGCTTTGCCTTTTAGAAGAATGTCGGCCCCGATGATGCCGTGTACGCTTTTGACTTTGTAGCTTTGTAACGCTTCGTTGACGTGGGTTAAATCGAAAATGACTACCGTAAAATCATTGTCTTTCCACCTGCCTAATTTCAGCTGATTGCTGGTCGCAATTTTGGTTTTCATACCTGTTGCGCCCGCTCCCGAAGCTGTGGTTTTGGAACTTTTGGCATGAAAATTAAAATAATCGATGTGTTCAAATCCGATGCAACTGTTGGAAGCGCCTGTGTCGAGAATAAATCGGCCGGTTTGGTTGTTTATCGTTGCTTTGATCAACAAATGTTGGGTTTTTGAAATTTTAAACGGGATTTTTTTGTACCCCATTTTTTTTAAATCTTCTTGTAAGTTTTTCATTTATAATTTCTTATGCAAACGATGTGTTTTGATTTTTGATTTTCAAAAGTAATCATTCCGACTTATTTGAAACAAGATTTTTCAAGTTTGTATATTTGCCCAACTTTAAGCAAAATCGAAATGTTAATTGATACGCACGCACATTTGTATTCGGAAGAATTTAATGACGATTTAGATGAAATGATGCAAAGGGCTTTTGATGCGGGAGTTTCAAGGTTTTATCTTCCTGCGATTGATGTTGCAGCCATTCTATCGATGAAAGAAATAGAGTCCAAATATCCGATAGAAATTTATTTGATGATGGGTTTGCATCCATGTTATGTGAAAGAAAATTTTGAGACGGAGTTGGAAAAAATTCATTCGGAACTTTTGAGTCGTCCTTTTGCAGCGGTGGGCGAAATTGGCATTGATTTGTATTGGGACAAAACGAATTTGAAAGCACAACAAACGGCATTTCGTGCGCAAATTCGATGGGCGAAAGAACTCAAATTGCCGATTGTGATTCATTGTAGAGAGGCTTTTGATGAAATTTTTGAAGTGTTAGAAACCGAAAAAAGTCCAGATTTATATGGAATTTTCCATTGTTTTTCGGGCAATATCGAGCAAGCGAAACAAGCCATTTCCTATCAAATGAAATTAGGGATTGGCGGAGTTGTGACTTTTAAAAACGGAAAAATAGATCAGTTTTTGGCAGAAATTAGTTTAGAACATTTGGTTTTGGAAACCGATGCTCCCTATTTGGCGCCTGTTCCCTTTCGTGGCAAACGAAATGAAAGCAGCTATTTGAAATTCGTTGCCGAAAAACTGAATACTATTTACGGATTATCAATTGATGAAATAGCCAAGAAAACCTCTGAAAACGCTTTGTCAATTTTTAATAATTACAAATAAAAGCGAGGAATACAGATCAGAAATAAGAAGGTTTATTTATTTTTTTGTTCATTTGTCAATTAAATCTAAAAAAATGTCAAAGTTTGATGCAATCCGACCTTATTACGATAGCGAAGTTAATAAAGCCATTTGCAGCGCCTTAAAACATCCGATGATGAAATCGTTGATGAATTTTACGTTTCCAAATGAAGACGATTCGCTTTGGATGGAGCAATTGAAAAAGACGCATTCCATTCGAGATTTTCAATGTAATTTCATTTACCAATCGGTGCAAGAAGTGTTGAAGAAGACTTCGGAAGGCTTGACTACCAGTGGTTTTGAAAAATTAGAACCGAATACTTCTTATTTATTTATTTCAAATCATCGCGACATCATTTTAGACACTTCTTTATTGAATGTTTGTCTTTTTGATTATGGCTTAACGATGACTGCTTCTGCGATAGGCGATAATTTGATTCAAAAGCCTTTCTTAGAAATTTTATCCAAATTGAATCGGAATTTTGTGATTCAAAGAGGTCTTTCGCCACGAGAATTGTTGCAAAGTTCTAAACTAGTTTCAGAATATATGAAGCAAATGTTGACCCGAGAAAACCGTTCTGTTTGGATTGCGCAAAGAGAAGGAAGAACGAAAGACGGCAACGATGTAACACAACAAGGCGTTTTGAAAATGATCGGAATGGCGTCGGAAAACCAACCGATTTTGGATTATTTTAAAGAAATTAGAATTGTTCCTGTTTCAATTTCTTACGAATACGATCCGACAGACGCACTGAAAATGCCCCAATTGTTAGCGCATGCCAACAACGAAGTGTATGTGAAAGAAAAAAATGAAGATTTTATTACCTTGTTAAGCGGTATTATGGGTCAAAAAAAGAGAATTCATATCCACGTTGGTGATGTGCTTTCAAGCGAAATTGATGAAATCAAATTGCAGAACGAAAACAATCAAAAACAAATACAATCCTTGGCGCAAAGCATCGATGCTTCGATTGTGAATAATTACAGACTTTGGCCTACCAATTATATTGCTTACGATTCGCTTCATGAAACGGATGCTTTTTCACACGAATATACCGTGGATGAGAAAACGCTTTTTGAAAGAAGACTAGAAATGAAAATCGACGAAAGCAATCGACAAGTTTATGAAAGCTTCTTGGCAATGTACGCAAATCCGGTTGTGAATAAATTGAAACTTCAAACCATTCAAACAAGCTAGACAATGGTTTTTCAATCAGACAATATAAATGAGTCAAAGCAAACGCCCAAAATCCTTTTGATTTATACGGGTGGTACGAGTGGAATGAGTAAAGATTTCAAAACGGGTGCTTTGAAAGCGTTCAATTTTAAAAAACTATTACAACGGATTCCTGAAATCAATTTATTGGCTTGCGAAATAGAAACCATTTCGTTCGAAAAACCAATTGACTCTTCGAATATGGATGTGGCTTCGTGGGTTTTGTTGTGCGAAATGATTGAGAAAAACTACCATTTGTTTGACGGATTTGTCATTCTTCATGGTTCAGATACGATGTCTTACACGGCTTCGGCATTGAGCTTTATGTTCGAAAACTTAGCCAAACCCATAATTTTGACAGGCTCTCAGCTCCCGATTGGTGATTTAAGAACCGATGCCAAAGAAAATTTGATTACCGCCATTCAAATTGCATCGCTTCAAAAAGACGGAAAACCCGTAATTAAAGAAGTGGCACTTTATTTCGAATACAAATTATATAGAGGCAATCGAACGACAAAAATAAATGCGGAACATTTCAAAGCATTTACTTCTCCAAATTATCCGCCATTGGCAGAATCTGGAGTCAATTTGAATGTAAGTTCCAATTTATTGTTTCCATCTGATGGAGATTTGCCTTTGAAAGTTCATACACATTTAGATCAAAATGTTTTGATATTAAAAATCTTCCCCGGATTAACAGAACATGCACTAAATGCAATGCTTTCCATGGAAAATTTACGTGGCATCATCATCGAAACGTATGGTTCGGGCAATGCACCACACGCCGATTGGTTCATAAATCCGATTGAGAAGGCAATAAATAACGGAATCCACGTTATTAATGTAACACAATGTTATGGAGGTAGCGTAAATATGGGTCAATACGAAACAAGTACACGCTTACAACAAATCGGGGTAATTTCTGGCAAAAACATTACAACTGAGGCTGCTATCACAAAGTTGATGTTTTTATTAGCACAGAATTTGCCCAGCAATTTGTTTAAAGAAGCATTCGAAAATCCGTTGAGAGGAGAAATGATATAAAAATAAAAGATTAAATTTTTTTGAATGATATTTTTTTCGTTATTTGGCACTCTTAAAACGTTCTGTTAAGAAATAGGAGAGGTGTCCGAGTGGTCGAAGGAGCACGCCTGGAAAGTGTGTATACTCCAAAAGGGTATCAAGGGTTCGAATCCCTTTCTCTCCGCATTGATTCAATGGGATATTTTAAAAAAAAATAAAAACTAATTTTCAAACTAATTAACTAATTAAATTTTAAGAACAAAAGCAATGAAAAGATTATTTTCTATTTTGGTAATGACAGGTCTTATGGCGTTTAGTAACGTTCAAGCCCAAGAAAGCGACACTACAGCAGTTGAATCGCAAGTGCAAGAAGTAGCTGCAAGCGAAGTTGCAGAAGAAGCTACAGCTACAGAGGTTGAAGACGAAGCTTCAACAGAAAAGAAAGTTGGTTTTACTCAAGAATTAAAAATCAGGTTTATTGAGGGTGGTGCTGGATTTATGGGCGTTGTACTTTTATGTCTTATTTTAGGTTTGGCTATTGTAATTGAAAGAATTATATATTTAAACCTATCAACTACAAACTCAAAAAAATTAATCAAAACAGTTGAAGATGCCCTTAATTCAGGTGGATTAGAAGCTGCAAAAGAAGTTTGTAGAAACACAGCAGGACCAGTTGCTTCTATTTTCTATCAAGGCTTAGACCGTATTGACCACGGAATTGAATCGGCTGAAAAAGCTGTTGTTTCTTACGGTGGTGTTCAAATGGGTCAATTAGAGAAAAACGTTTCTTGGATTTCTTTGTTTATCGCTTTAGCACCGATGCTTGGTTTCTTAGGAACAGTAATTGGTATGATTCAAGCATTTGATAAAATTGAAGCAGCAGGAACAATGGATGCGTCTTTGGTTGCGGGTGGTATTAAAGTAGCATTATTAACAACAGTATTCGGTCTTGTTGTAGCGATGGTGCTTCAAGTGTTTTACAATTATATTATTGCAAAAATTGACTCAATCGTGAACGACATGGAAGACGCTTCTATCAGCTTAATCGATATTTTAGTTGACTACAAAAACAGCGCTGCGGTTAACTACAAAAACAAATAGTCAAATCAATTCATAAATTTATCAACATGAATTTTAACTTAATAACAAGAATCGCCGCCGTTATCATAAGTCTTCTCAGTGTCATTTTTTTGGCAACTGTCTTGGCTTCTGAAACGCCTGATGGCGGGCTTATAGTGCCTTTTATTTATCTTTCTTATGTAACATTTGGTTTGGCGATTGCCACTGTATTATTTTATACAGTTGTAAATCTTGCTTCGAAAAAAGGGAAAGAATTAAAAAACACATTTTTAAGCATTGGAACATTTATATTAATAATTTTAATATCGTACATTCTTGCTGATGGAACTGCAATCCCATTAAAAGAAGGTGGCGAAGTTTCCGCTTCTACATCAAAATGGGTAAGTACCGGTATAATTTCTTTTTATATTCTTGCAGCCATAGCAATCATTTTAACAGTTTTTAGTGGTTTCATAAAAATTAAAAAATAAATATGGCAAAGAGAAAAGCACCACCTGAGGTAAATGCTGGTTCTATGGCTGATATTGCGTTTTTGCTTTTGATTTTCTTCCTCGTAACAACAACGATTGAAACAGATCAAGGACTGAGTAGAAAGTTACCACCCATTGACGAAAATGTAATCACAAATCCACCTCCAGTGAAAGAAAAGAACATTTTCACAGTTTTGGTAGGTCGTGATGATCGTTTGTTGGTTGAGAACAATTTGATGGATTTGAGAGATTTGCGTCAAGCAGCGATTGATTTTCTAGATAACGGCGGTGATGGAAGTTGTGCGTTTTGTCAAGGTTCGAAAGACCCTTTGTCTTCAGACAATCCTGACAAGGCCATCATTTCGTTGCAAAACGATTCAGAAACATCATATAAAGCTTACATCTCTGTTCAAAACGAATTGGTAGCTGCCTACTATTTTCTTAGAGACAGAGAATGCATGAAACGATATGGTAGAACCTATCGGGAATTAGAGGCTATGTTTGATGATCCTAAAACCCCAGACGGGACAAAAGCAGGAATTGAACCTCGTTTGAAAGATATTCAGAAGTTGTTTCCACAGAAATTGTCTGAGGCCGAACCAAAACGTTAATTAAATAACATAATTAAACATGTCAAAATTTAAAAAGAAAAGAGATGCTGATGTACCAGCTATTTCTACGGCATCATTACCAGATATCGTTTTTATGTTGTTGTTCTTTTTCATGGTGGCTACTGTAATGCGTGACAATGAAATGATTGTTCAAAACACATTACCAAAGGCGGACCAAGTAACCAAATTGGAAAAGAAAGACAGGGTAATGTTTATTTACGCTGGTCGCCCACATGAACGTTATCAAAGTAGATTTGGAAAGGGTGATAGAATTCAGCTAAACGATCGGTTGTCGCAAGTTTCAGATATAAAGCCGTTTATTTTTGCTGAAAGAGCATCAAGACCAGAAGAATTACAAGATGCTTTAACTACTGCTTTAAAAGTAGATAGAGATGTAAAAATGGGTCGTGTAACAGAGATTAAACAAGAACTAAGAAAAGAGAATGCTTTAAAAATCAATTATACTACCAACAATGGTAGCGCAGTTGAATAACTTATAATCATTCATTGAATAAAAAAAACAGGTGTAACAACCTGTTTTTTTTGTTTACTGCCCACTCATTTTTGCTTACTTTTGTTTTTCAACTTATGGATCTATGAAATTCCAATCACTTATTTATTTCTTGTTGTGGTCGATGGTTCTTTTTGCTCAAGAAGAAGAGATAAAGAAAGTGCCCATCGATTCGCTCTATCGAGAAGACCAGTTTTATGTGAATATTACTTACAATAGTCTCAGAAATATGCCAGCGGGTTTGTCGCAAAATGGATTCTCTCCAGGTTTAACTTTTGGTTTTTTGCGTGATTTTCCTATCAATAAAGAAAGAAATATTGCGTTTGCACCGGGATTAGGATTTTCGTTTTTGGGAATCAATCAAAATTTAGTTGCAGAAAAAGTAAATGATGTCGTGGTATTTGACATCGGCAATGAAAACGAATTTGACAGAAACAGATTGTCGTTGTTTTTAATAGAAGTGCCTTTAGAATTCAGATGGCGCACATCGACCCCCGAATCTCATAAATTTTGGCGGATTTACGCCGGTTTTAAAGCGGGCTATGTCTTTTATAACAAACTCAAATTGACTTCTGAAACGGGAAACAATACATTAAAAAACCTCTCTGAAATACAGAAGTTACAGTTGAGTACTTATGTTACTTTTGGTTTCAATACTTGGAATTTTTATATGCTCTATGGATTGACACCTTTATACGATTCGACTGTACAAGTGGGAACTGAACCAGTTAAAATGGGCATGATTAATTTAGGATTGCAATTTTATATTTTATAAACATCAAATGCCTACCCAAAAAAACCACAACGGTATTTGAGTGATGATTCCGATCAAAAATCCAGCCCACAGTTCTGAATAGCGATGCGCTTTCATCAAAATTCTTGAGCTGAAAACCATTCCAATACTTAAAATGAGGAAACTAATGGTGCCGATGAGGTGCGTGTGCAAATGAATGCTTAAACCGATGACAAACGTGGTTAAAGAAGTGATGCCAATAGAATGAAGACTGATTTTCTTATCAAAAAATAATGAAATCCAGCAAATGACACTTGCTATAATGGCTCCCAAAAAATAGAAAAACATAGGTGGCATCGTGGCAATCGTAAAACTGGTTTTAATTAAAATCGAAAACAGCAAACAGTTGATCATCAAGGGGAATTTTCGTTCATTGATTGTCGCGATTTGAAACGATGAGATTTTTCCAAGTGACAGAAGCAGATAAAAAAGCGTGATAGGAATCAAAACAGTCAGAATCAAAACTTGAAGCAAATAGAAATACATTTCTTGCATTTGAAACCATTTGCCTTCGACCAAAAAGAATAGAACTGCTCCGTAAAGTCCAACGAAAAGCGGATGGAATATATAAGAAAACAAGTTGATGAACTTTTTCATGATCTAAAATTGCTTTTTTCGTTTGGTAGCGAACATCAGTTATGTTCTGATTTAATAATTGATCTTCAAGATTTCAATTAATTAATTTTCACTAAATTTTTCTGCGCATTCGAGCCACCGGGATGTCTAATTGTTCTCGGTATTTTGCAATCGTGCGGCGTGCAATCGGATAGCCTTGGTCTTTCAGCAAATGCACCAATTGATCGTCGGGATATGGCTTGCTTTTATCTTCATCTGCAATAATATTTTGAAGAATCTTCTTGATTTCTAGCGTCGAAACATCCTCGCCTTGGTCGTTTTTCATTGCTTCCGAGAAAAACTCTTTGATCAATTTTGTGCCATAAGGAGTGTCAACATATTTGCTGTTTGCCACCCTCGAAATGGTCGAAATGTCTAAACCAACTTGTTCGGCAATGTCCTTTAAAATCATCGGTTTGAGCTTCGTTTCGTCGCCATCTAAGAAAAATTCTTCCTGATAATGCATAATGGCATTCATGGTTACAAAAAGTGTTTCTTGGCGTTGTTTGATGGCATCAATGAACCATTTTGCTGCGTCGAGTTTTTGTTTAATAAATTGAACCGCATCTTTTTGAGCCGTCGATTTTTGCTTGGCATCTTTATAACCTTGCATCATGTCTTGATAATCTTTCGACACGTGCAAATCGGGAGTATTTCGTCCGTTCAAACTCAATTCCAACTCGCCATCCACAATTCTAATCGTGAAATCGGGCACAACGTGTTCAATAATTCGATTGTTGCCGCTATAAGCTCCGCCTGGTTTCGGATTCAATTTTTCGATTTCTTCGATGCCTTTTTTCAAATATTCCTTGGAAATATCGTATTTCTGAATCAGTTTGTCATAATGTTTTCTTGTGAACGCATCAAACTGATTTTCAATTATATCTATCGCTAGAGCAATATATTCGGTGGGCGTTTTGTGTTTTAATTGCAACAACAAACACTCCTGCAAATCTCTTGCACCCACTCCCGCAGGCTCAAGCTCGTGGATAATTTTGAGAATTTTATCCACTTCTTTTTCATCCGTGTAAATGGCTTGTGTAAACGCCAAATCATCTACAATATCCGTCAAATCTCTTCGCAAATAGCCTAAATCATCGATGCTTCCCACCAAAAATTCGGCAATTTTCCGCTCAGCTTCTTCCAAAATGAACGTATTCAATTGGTTCAATAAATCCTGATGAAAAGAAACTGAAGCCGCAATCGGAATCACTTTTTCCTCGTCGTCGCTGCTGTAATTGTTTGTGTTGAGTTTGTATTCGGGCGTTTCGTCGTCGCTCAAATACTCGTCAATGTTGATGTCATCCGCATCCACATGCTCATTGCTGTCATAATCGTCGTCATAATCGTCCTCATTCGAGAAAGAATCATCTTCATAGTCTTCATCCTCTTTTCCCGCTTCTAAGGCAGGATTTTCGTTCATTTCGTCTTTCAAACGCTGTTCAAAGGCTTGCGTAGGCAATTGAATCAGCTTCATCAACTGAATTTGTTGTGGAGATAATTTTTGCGAAAGCTTAAGTTGTAGATTCTGTTTTAACATGGTTCGAAAAGGATTATAATCCTGAATTATTTAAAAACGATTGCCATTTATTATTCATTTGGAAAACCAATTAAGGTTTTATTTTTACGATTTTATTTCCTTGCATAATGACAAGCTCACTATTTTTCTCTCTTTTAAATACAATGAGTTTCTCGTAAACTTTCTCGAGTCCTTTTGCTAATTTCTCTTTTAATAAAATTTGATGCTCTCTATTATTCATTATATGCTATTAATTTATTGAATTTTTCTTGATCTAAAATATTCATCGCTTCATCCCCAATTTTATGAGCAATCAATTCGTGTCGCCCATAAGAATTGTCGTAAATCAATGTTCCATCCACAATTTTTATATAAATCGAAAATAAGTTTTTAATGCCATTAGAATATCTTATTTCAATGACTTCACTTGGTATGTTATGTCCGCCTTCACTCACTCTTGTCTTAACACGTTCTTTGGCTAACTCAATGTTATTTAACCAAAAAAACAGCAATGTTACCATGTATCCTGCATCTTTCGCTTTTAAAACAGTATTCTTATAGCTTTTTGTTGATAGCGTAGTTTCAAATGCAAAACTGTTGTTTGCCTTGAGCAATTCCTCAATTCTATTGAGCATAATTCTACCCGATTCAAAAGCTACTTTTTCTGGTTGAAAAGGCGAAAGTCCTTTAGCAATCTCATCTGCATTGACAAATTCTTTACATCCAATAATTTCAGGTAAAATTGTAAAGGATGCAGTAGTTTTACCCGCTCCATTACATCCAGCTATGATGTATAAATTTTTCTCACGCATTGAACACTAAATTAATCTCTATTGTTTTTTTGAGCTAGATGCTTTCTATCAAATTACTTTTGACAACGAAATCAGCACTATTTCTCATTTTTATTTTCAACAATTTTTTACTGAAAAGAAGCATTTGAAATATTAGCAAAAATCATTGTGTAAGTTCATTAAAATTAAAACTCTGCATTTTGTGGAGTTCTCGGAAAAGGAATCACATCGCGAATGTTGGTCATTCCCGTAACGAAAAGCACCAATCTTTCAAATCCTAATCCAAAACCTGCATGCACTGCCGAGCCAAAACGGCGTGTGTCCAAATACCACCACAATTCTTCTTCTTCAATGCCCAAGGCTTTCATTTTTTCAATCAAAACATCCAATCGTTCTTCTCTTTGCGATCCGCCAACGATTTCGCCAATGCCTGGAAACAAAATATCCATGGCACGAACGGTTTTTCCATCGTCGTTTAAACGCATATAAAAAGCCTTGATTTTTGCTGGATAGTCAAACAAAATTACAGGACATTTGAAGTGTTTTTCCACCAAAAAACGCTCGTGTTCACTTTGCAAATCGGCTCCCCATTCGTCAATCAAATATTGAAATTTCTTGTTTTTGTTGGGTTTCGAATTTCTTAAAATATCGATGGCTTCCGTGTAAGAAACCCGTTTGAAATTATTTTCCAAAACAAAGTTCAATTTTTCCAACAAAGCCATTTCACTTCGGTCGGTTTGTGGTTTGTTTTTCTCTTCTTCCAACAATCGTTGTTCTAAAAACTTCAAATCGTCGGCGTGTTTGTCCAGCACAAATTTGATGACATATTTAATAAAATCTTCTGCCAAATCCATGTTAGCATCCAAATCATTGAAAGCCACTTCGGGTTCAATCATCCAAAATTCCGCCAAATGTCTTGATGTATTCGAATTTTCAGCCCTGAAAGTGGGGCCAAAAGTATAAACCTGACCCAAAGCCATGGCATACGTTTCGGCTTCTAACTGTCCGGAAACTGTCAAGTTGGTTTCTTTTCCGAAAAAATCTTCTTTATAGTTCACGGTGCCGTCCTCCTTGAGAGGAGTTTTATCGAAAGGCAAAGCGGTTACTTTAAACATTTCGCCAGCACCTTCGGCATCGCTTCCTGTGATGATCGGCGTATTGACATAAAAAAATCCACGCTCTTGAAAATAGCTGTGCACAGCAAACGACAATGTCGAACGCACGCGCATTACGGCGCTGAATGTATTGGTGCGCACACGTAAATGCGCATTTTCACGTAAAAATTCTAAGGAATGTTTTTTAGGTTGGATAGGATATTTCTCAGCATCCGAATCGCCAAGAATTTCGATGCTTTTTACCTGAATTTCAAATTGTTGTCCTTTGCCTTGGCTTTCCATCAAAATACCCGAAACCGCCACCGCAGCTCCTGTAGTGATTCTTTTCAAAACATTTTCTGGAGTGTTTTCAAAATCGACCACACATTGAATATTTTGAAGCGTTGAACCGTCGTTCAAGGCAATAAATTGATTGTTTCTAAAAGTTCGAACCCATCCCTGCGTGAATACTTCTTGATGTGCGCTCGTTTTTTGGAGCAAGTCAATGATGCGAATATTTTTTTTCATTGTTTTCGTTTGAAGGTTTTATTTGTTTTATCCTTTTCAGGCATTGCAAAAATACGAAAGCGCAACGAAATATATATTTTTATTCTGCGAAGGTTTGCTTATTCCAAAGATTGAAGCGTTTTTAATTTTTTGAAGGGAGGTTGTTGTTAGATTTTAATGGGATAAAAATCTTTTCATTAGATATTTATTGTTTCATGTCTTAGAGTTCCTTGATTGCTTCGAATGGTCAAAATGATTTTAGATTCGTTGGGTACTTTTGTAAGATGCAAAATTTCGCCATTTTTGATTTTATTAAATTTTACCTTTTTTTCATTCAATCTATAATTGAAGATTCCAAACTCGTGCTCTTTTCCTTTAAAATAGGACTTTTTTATTTTTAATAACCCAAGACCTTGGTGTTTGTCAGCAATAAAAAGCTTGTTTTCTGCAATTAAAAAATCATTAAAAATTCTATTAATGCGCTTTGTTCTAAACCAAACAGAAAAACTATTTTCAAAATCAAAATCTGAGTAAATGGTAATAACTTCCCAAGAACCTGTATGATGAACCATCATTGTCAACAATCCTAAATAATTTTCTGAAGCTTTGATTTGATGTAACTATTCAGCAATTTTCAAAAAAAATCTAGTTGTTAACAATTTTCGATTTTGATTTAGGAAAAATATGGGTTTTGTCAACAGTTGTTGATTACTAATTGACAACAAAATGTTGTTTTTTGTAAGT
>JBEILV010000021.1:0-24426 GCA_040379105.1 Flavobacterium sp. | reverse complement strand
TTTATTTAAAGCATCAATAACACTCTTTCTATAGGACGCAAACTCAGCAATTATTTCATCGCCTTTTTTGGAATAACGATCACCTGTAAACCACTCGTCAGCTTTATCGCCTTTATCCATAGCCTCATAAGGTAAATCACCGCTTTCATTTCTTTCATATTCAGATGTTAAATCAGTTTTTAAACTCTCTAAATAAGCATAAAATTTATCAGTTGAAGCAGAAATTTGATCGAAAATTTTCTTAGGCTCTGCAAAGTTACTAGGATCATCAGTAGCTTTTTGAGCAATATGTGCTTTCAAATCTTTGTTTAAGGTTAGGGCCTTTTCGTTTGAAACTTCGAATTTCTTATTCATCAAACCAAAAGCCGTAAGTACTTCTTTTGACATATTCAATGCCAACATAGCGATGAAAACCAAGTACATCAGGTTAATCATCTTCTGCCTAGGGGTTAATTTTCCTCCTGCCATTTCTTAATTAGTTTTTATTATTAATTTATTTAATTAGATAAAACCTAATTATTATTTGTTACCCATAGCAGACAACATTCCGCCATACACATTATTAAGTGAAGCGATGTTTGAAGTCATTGCTTGCATTTGCTCTTTTAATTTTGAAGCATTATCAGCAATTTCTTTGTTAGCTTCTGCATTTCTAGATGCACTTTCTAACTGAACTTTGTATAAACTATTTAAAGATTCTAATTGAGCAGCAGCTAAAGAAAGCTCTTCGCTATATTTCTTTTGTGATGACATTGAATCAACAGCAGGTGAAATACTTTTAGCAGCAGATTCAAAATTTTTCAAACTTGAACCTAAACTAGCCATTAATTCGCCGTCAACTTTAGCTTCTTTTAGCATCGCATCTAATTTTTTAGACAACATACCTTGCTCATCTTCTTTTTTAGCACCCTTCTTAGTGGCTTCACCACCAGCTAATTCAGGATAAACTAAAGACCAATCAATTTCTTTCTCTGGAGCATCAAAAGCAGAAAGACCAAAGATTGCAGCTTCCGTTAAAAGACCAAAAATCAACATTGGAGAAGCACCTGGCCAGTGCATTAACTTGAAAAGAGCTCCAACAATTACAACAGCAGCGCCCATACCGTAGGCGAAATTCATGACTCTAGGTGGTAATAATCCCATAATGTAAAAAATTTAGTTAGTTAAGTTAAATATAATTGGTTTAATAATTTCTTTTATCGTCTTCTTAATCCACTGCTTTGAGCAGTACCGGTTACTTGTGTACCCATGTAATCTTGAACAGTTCTAAACCCAATATAGCTTCTTGCAGTATCAGCATATTCGAAATCTCTCGTGCTCACTTGAAGGAAATAACCTGCATCTTTCCATGATCCACCTCTCGTAACTTTACGCATGTTTTTATTATCAGCAACAGTTGGATTCATTGTGGAAACATATTCGTACGCAGAGGCATCGTAAGAACTATCTGTCCATTCAGATACGTTTCCTGCCATGTTGTACAAATTGAATCCATTCGGCTCATAAGAATCAGCTTCAACAGTATATAAAGCACCATCAGCAGCATAATCCCCTCTACTTGGCTTGAAATTGGCTAAATAACACCCTTTATCATTTTTAGTATAGTTACTACCCCAAGGATAAGTAGCAGATTCTAACCCACCTCTTGCTGCATATTCCCACTCTGCTTCTGACGGCAAACGGAATGAGTTTACTAAATCTCTTCCTTTTTCAAATTGTTTAATATTAATATTTTTGTTAAGAGTTCTCCATGCACAAAATGCTTTAGCTTGTTTCCAGTTCACACCAACTACTGGATAATTACTGTATGCTTGGTGCCAAAAGTAATCATTGTGCATTGGCTCATTGTATGAATAAGAGAAGTCTTTGATCCAAACAGTTGTATCTGGATAAACAGGTACTTTTTCATTTATAATGAAATCTGATCTTTTACCCACTTTTGCTTTCGCAGCAGCTTGAATATCCATCCAAGAATATCTAAAAACCAGTTTAGTAACATCCATAATTCTCAATCCATTGTATGACTCTTCCGCTGGTAAGTATAAAGAATCCATTACTTCTACGTAATATTCGTCAGGATATTTACTTGTATCATAAATAACAGGAATATCTCTATTCAATCTTCTTCCTGAAAAACCACCTTCATCATCGCTTACGCTATAATAATTATCATACATATATTTATCATAAGGCGACATGTTTTCTGGATCAGCATCACTGAACGCATAATCACCTATTGTTCCACCACCACGACGACCGCCACCTGTTGGTGTTTGACCAAGTTCATCTGCATAAATTGCCAAGCGAACACGAATAGTTGAATCTTTAATCCACTGAATATATTGTCTATATTCGCTGTTTGTTATTTCTGTTTCATCCATATAAAATGAACGAACGGTTACTGTTTTAGTGGGAGCATCCATTGCATTTGCAATATCTTCATCCGATTTTCCCATGATGTAAGCACCACCAGGCACTAATGTCATACCAAAAGGTTGTTCTGGATGCCATTCCTTCCCAGGTACACCTACTAGTTCACCTCTATCACTAGATCTACAAGAAGCGAGAAGTACTAAAATAGTTGAAAATACAAATAAATTCTTCATATAAATTGGGGTTTTCATGTAATCAATTTGAGGGCGTAAACCTATCTATATTTTTTATAAAAAACAATAGTTTTGGTAAAAATATCATAAAATCAACGTCTAAATACCTAATTGTGGTGATATTTAACATTTACATAATTTGCTTCTTAGCTGATCGCCACCACCTTTCAGGTATTTCTTGATCACAAGCTTTGAGATAATCATCCTCAGTACAAGACAATAACGACGAATTATTCAAATTATTATTCAAACCTTTATCGTTACTTGTATCCATCCACCATCTTCCTGTTTTTTTGCTCTTATAGAACAAAATTTCAATATCATCTACCAATACATGATATTTAGTATATTGAGATTTACTAACAAAAGGATATTCATTCGATCTTTGATGATAACCTTCGATAAAATACCAAATGATTTCAGATAAAATAACAGATTCGTTGGGTTCGTGACATAAATTAAAGATGCCAAATACGCTCACCTTATCGCTAATACCAGCATATCTTGCAAGTTTACAAACTTCAACACCATCAAATCCATTGGGTTGAAATTTCTTTACATTACCTGTAACTGACGATTTGATAGCATTTACATCTAGTGAAACAATATCAGCATCTCTCAGAATGGGCTCTGCAATTGCAATATCGTTGACTATTTCGCCCAATCTGTAAACATCAAAATGCATTTTTTCTAACAAATCAATCTCTTCTTGCGAGTTAAAAAAAGTTTGATACCCAATATTCGAAAAATTATAGAGATTGTGCGGTGCATTTGTAATGATTTTTGAGAGATAAGACTCATTATTATGCAAATCATCTTGTTTTCCAATATCAAATTTAGAATCTATCGAAACCAAATTAACCATTTGCTCCAGTCCATCGAATGCTCTGTATATCGAATAGGTTAAATCTTGTGAACCGCCGATAATTATTGGAACAATTCTGCTTTTTACTAAGTCTGAAACGATACTTGATAAAGCAAAATAGGTGTCTTCTTGTGTTTCGCCTTGTGGTAAATCCCCCAAGTCCGCAATAGAAAACTCCCAGTTTCCGGGATAAAACCTGTAAAAATTGGACCTGAAACTGTCTAGCTTTGGAGCATCGTCATAATTCATCAAATCGCCACGATTGTCCAATACGCCTAGTATTGCCAATTTCACTTTTGTCAAATCAGGAAAAGCATCGTTCGTGTGTAAAACAATTTTTTTACCTAGACAAGCTTCTGGAAAACCTTCAATTTCTTTAACAAAATCAGCATCAAGAGGTCTTAAATATTCAAAAAACATACTTTACTTTTTTACTGCTTTTGGTTTGGTTGTTTTTTTAACGGCAGAAGTCGTTTTTTTGACTACTTTCTTAACAGTTTTCTTCGCTGGTTTTGAGGCAGCTAATGCGTCGAGCCTCTTTTTAACGTCCTCAAGTGTAAGTTTTGTTGCGTCAATCTCATTTGGAAGTTCAATTTTTACTTTTCCATGAAAAATAATCGACCTCCCCCATCGGGCTTTTTCTACTCTGATATTCTCATCTTCCCAATGATGCAGGACTTTTTCTTCCTCTTTTTTCATTTTATCATCAATCAATTCTTGAATGTCTGATTTTGATAAATTATCGAAATTGTATTTTTTGTTGACATTAATAAACAAATCATTCCATTTAATGAAAGGTCCAAATCTTCCCACACCTTTTTGAACTGGCAAACCATCTACAACAGCAATTGGTGCGTCTGCCTTCAATTTCATTTGAATGAGTACTTGTGCTCTTTCAAAATTTACTTCCAAAGGATCTTCGCCTTTTTCAAGCGAAATAAATGTTTTTCCAAAACGAACATAAGGCCCATAACGACCATTACTTACTTCTACTTCTTCACCTTCGAAAACACCTAGCTTTTTTGGCAATAAAAATAATTTTAAAGCTTCTTCTAATGTTATCGTTCCAATATTTTGATCTGGATTCAAACTCGCAAACACCTTATCTTCATCGTCAGCATTGCCAATTTGCGCCATCGGTCCATATTTTCCAAGTCTAACCAAAATTGGTTTTCCAGATTTTGGATCAGTACCTAAAATTCTTTCGCCGCTTTCTCTTTCTGCATTTTCTTCCACATTGACAACAATCGGATGAAAATGATCATAGAATTCTTGCATCATGTGCGTCCAGTTTTCATTTCCTTCGGCAATCGCATCAAAATCTTGCTCTACTTTGGCCGTAAAATTATAATCTAAAATTGACTCGAAATTCTTCACCAAGAAATCATTCACTATAATTCCGATGTCGGTTGGTACTAATTTGCCTTTGTCCGAACCTGTATTTTCAGTGAGTTCTTTTGCAGTGATTTTATTATCTATCAAAGCAACTTGCTGATATTTTCTGCTTTCACCTTCAAAATTCCCTTTTTCAATATAACTTCTATTGATAATGGTTGAAATAGTTGGTGCATACGTGGAAGGTCTTCCGATACCCAATTCTTCTAGTTTTTTTACTAAAGAAGCTTCTGTGTAACGCGAAGGTGGTCTTGAAAATCTTTCGGTGGCCGTGATGCTTTGGGCTTTCAAAACTTCGTTTACTTTCAAAGCTGGCAACATGCCTTCTTGTTCCTCTTCATCATCATCGTGTCCTTCGAGATATACTTTTAAAAAACCTTCAAACTTGATTACTTCGCCATTGGCTACAAAAAGTTCATTGTGTTTGTTTGTCTCAATCGTCACTTGGGTTTTTTCCAATTCTGCATCTGCCATTTGCGATGCCAATGTGCGCTTCCAAATCAAATCGTATAACCTTGCTTGATCTCGATCGATTGGCAAACTATGCGCACTCATATCCGTCGGACGAATGGCTTCGTGGGCTTCTTGCGCACCTTTAGATTTGTTGGTAAAACTTCTCGGTTTAGAAAATTCCTTCCCGTAAGAACGAATAATTTCGGCAGCAGCAGCTTTTCTGGCATCTTCCGACAAATTTACGCTGTCGGTTCTCATATAGGTAATGTGTCCTGCTTCGTATAATCTTTGTGCAATTTGCATTGTAATACCAACCGGCAAAAACAATTTTCTTGCGGCTTCTTGTTGCAAAGTTGACGTTGTAAAAGGTGCAGCGGGAGTCTTTTTGGCAGGTTTAGTTTCGAGCTGCGCCACTTTAAACTGCGCCTCAATATTCATTTTTAAGAAATTTTCAGCCTCTAACCTTGTAGCAAACTGTTTTCCTAACTTCGCTTTGACAATTTTACCATTTTGCGTTGAAAACTCAGCATTGATATGATATGCAGCTTTGGTTTTAAAAGCTTGAATTTCTCTTTCTTTTTCCACTATCAAACGCACAGAAACAGATTGCACACGCCCGGCAGAAAGTCCGCCTTTCACTTTCTTCCACAAAACAGGCGACAATTCATAGCCTACCAATCGGTCTAAAACCCTGCGTGCTTGCTGCGCATTGACCAAATTATAGTCAATACTTCTCGGATTGTCTATCGCTTTTAAAATCGCATTTTTCGTAATTTCATGAAAAACAATGCGCTTTGTCTTTTTCGGATCTAAATTTAATTCTTCTGACAAATGCCAAGAAATGGCCTCTCCCTCTCTATCTTCATCGGATGCCAACCAAACAGTTTCTGCTTTTTGCGACAAATCTTTCAACTTCTTCACCAAGGCCTTCTTATCGGCAGTAACTTCGTATTTTGGTTTGAAATTATGCAACACATCCACCCCTATTTCTTTGGAAGGCAAATCAGCAATATGACCAAAACTCGATTCCACTTGATATTCTTTGCCAAGAAATTTTTCAATGGTTTTTGCTTTTGCTGGTGACTCAACGATTACTAGATTCTTTGCCATGTTCTTTTTATAGTTTGGCGCAAAAGTATAGGTTTTTTTTTAAATCAAAGCCTTTGATGCACCTATCTCAAAAATCAAAACATTTGAGCGTTTCTAAAACAGCAGCTTTTTAAAAAAAATTGATTCTATTCGAATGTTTTTCAACCTACATATATATAGGTATAAAATGCAAATTGGCATCGGTTCAAAAAAAACTTCTTTAACACATAAAATATTGATTTTCATCATCTTAATTTTTTGGGCGTTCGGGCGTGCTGTCCGCTATATCTTTTGAGCCGTCGGTTTAAAAAACCGACGGCTCAAAAGGATGCCGCTTCCATCACTAACGCAAAAGCATCCAAAAAATAAAAATTTGGTAAGATTAAAATTTTGTGATACAATGGAAAAGTTGATTCAAAATTTTAGTTTTCTTAAAATTCTGACAACTTGTCATAAATAATTTTTTAGTCTTATCTTTGCCATCATATTTTAGGTTGAAAAAAAATCATGGAAAAAATAATCGAAGAACAAAAGCAAGGCGAAAGTTTGGTTTTAGCACCAAAATCAGGAAATTCAAAAAAACTATTTATCGAAAGCTACGGCTGCCAAATGAACTTTTCCGACAGCGAAATTGTGGCATCTATTCTTGCAGACCAAGGTTATAACACCACACAAAATCTCGAAGAAGCTGACTTAGTTTTGGTCAACACTTGTTCTATCCGCGACAAAGCCGAACAAACCGTTAGAAAAAGACTTGAACAATATAACGCTGTCAAAAAAATCAACCCAAACATGAAAGTGGGAGTTTTGGGTTGCATGGCAGAACGCTTAAAAAGTAAATTTTTAGAAGAAGAAAAAATTGTGGACATGGTGGTTGGTCCCGATGCCTATAAAGACATTCCCAATTTATTAGCCGAAGTGGAAGAAGGTAGAGATGCCATCAATGTCATTCTTTCGAAAGAAGAAACTTACGGCGATATTTCGCCCGTTCGCTTGAACAGCAACGGAGTCAACGCTTTTGTTTCAATCACAAGAGGTTGTGATAATATGTGTACTTTTTGCGTAGTTCCATTCACGAGAGGACGCGAAAGAAGCAGAGAACCTCAAAGTATCTTATCAGAAATCAACGATTTAGCCGAAAAAGGATATAAAGAAGTTACCTTGTTGGGTCAAAACGTGGACAGTTATTTATGGTATGGCGGAGGCCTCAAAAAAGACTACGACAAAGCTTCGGAAATGCAAAAATCAACCGCAGTCGATTTTGCCCAATTGCTCGAAATGTGCGCCATTGCGCATCCAAAAATGCGTTTTAGATTTTCAACATCCAATCCGCAAGACATGCATGAAGAGGTTTTACATGTGATTGCGAAATACCACAATGTTTGCAAATACATCCATTTGCCTGTGCAAAGCGGCAGTACAAGAATTCTTCAAGAAATGAATCGACAACACACTCGTGAAGAATACATGGCTTTGACTGATAAAATTTATCAAATCATTCCTGAAATTTCACTTTCTCAAGACATGATTGCAGGCTTTCCAACCGAAACAGAAGCCGACCATCAAGATACGTTGAGTTTGATGGAATATGTAAATTATGATTTCGGATTTATGTTCATGTATTCTGAACGACCTGGCACTTTGGCGGCAAGAAAAATGGAAGACGATGTGCCCGAAGAAGTGAAGAAAAGAAGGCTTCAAGAAATTGTCAACCTTCAACAACAAATCGGCCTCAAAAGAACGCAACGTTTTGTAGGACAAACAGTTGAAGTATTAATCGAAAAACCGTCAAAACGTTCGGATGCGCATTGGTCTGGACGAAATTCGCAAAACACAACTGTAGTTTTTCCGAAAGAAAATTACAAACCTGGCGATTTTGTGTATGTAAAAATAGACTCTTGCACAAGCACAACACTGATTGGGACTGCAATTGGCTATTCAGAAATGCAATAATTTAAATTTCTATAAAGATTATTTTACGCGATGGAAAGTGTTCAAAATATAAAACAGCGTTTTGAAATTATTGGAAACGACCCGAAACTGAATCGTGCATTGGAAAAAGCAATTCAAGTGGCACCGACTGATATTTCTATTTTGGTGACAGGTGAAAGTGGCGTTGGAAAAGAAAGCATTCCAAAAATCATTCATGCATTATCGCATCGCAAACACGGAAAATACATTGCTGTAAACTGTGGCGCAATTCCCGAGGGAACCATTGACAGTGAGTTGTTTGGCCACGAAAAAGGCTCTTTCACAGGTGCTACTTCTACCCGAGAAGGCTATTTTGAAGTGGCAGACGGAGGCACCATTTTTTTGGACGAAGTAGGCGAATTGCCTTTAACCACGCAAGTTCGTTTGCTTCGGGTTTTGGAAAATGGCGAGTTCATTAAAGTCGGCTCATCGCAAGTACAAAAAACAAATGTTCGAATTGTGGCAGCGACTAACGTTAAAATGGTCGAAGCCATCGAAAAAGGAAAGTTTCGTGAAGATTTATATTATCGTTTGAGTACTGTTGAAATTTCACTTCCGCCGCTGAGGGAACGAAAAGACGATATTCATTTGTTGTTCAGGAAATTCGCATCCGATTTTGCCTCTAAATATAAAATGCCTGCTATAAAACTAGACGAAAATGCTGTAGATTTATTAGTAAAATATCGATGGGGTGGCAACATTCGCCAACTACGAAACGTTGCAGAGCAAATATCTGTTTTGGAAACCAACAGACAAATTTCATGGCAAACAATGCAAGGCTATTTGCCTACCGAAGGAAGTAATTTACCAAGCGTTATTCAACAAAAAAAATCAGACAGCGATTTTAGTAGCGAGCGAGAAATCTTGTACAAAATTTTGTTTGACATGAAAGCCGACTTGAACGATTTAAAAAAACTAACCTTAGAATTGATTCAAAATGGTAGTTCGAAAGTGCAAGAAACAAGCCAATCACTGATTCAAAAAATTTATGGTGCTAAAGAAGACTTGATGGCTTTTGAAACGAAAAACAATTTAGATAATTTTCAAATCCAAAAAGACTTGCGCCAAAACGTTTATGAAGAAGAAGAGCAAGACGACGAAAATTATTTGTTTACAGAAACCGTTGAAGAAGAAGAAACCCTTCGACTTGATGAAAAAGAAATTGAATTGATCAAAAAAGCACTGGATCGAAACAAAGGAAAAAGAAAATCAGCCGCAGATGAGTTAGGCATTTCGGAAAGAACCCTATATAGAAAAATCAAACAATTTGATTTATGAAACATAATAAAACAACCATTTTTATCTACCTAACTATCAGTTTATTATTTTTTCAGGGCTGTAGTGTGAGTTACAACTTCACGGGCACTGGAAAGATTGACGCTGAAACATTTCAAGTAAACTATTTTCAAAACACAGCGGAATTGATAGAGCCAGGAATAGAAAGAGATTTCACAATCGAATTGCAAGAAATCATTCAAAACCAAACCAATTTATCGTTGGTTCCATCGGGTGGTGATTTGATTTATGAAGGCGAAATTGTTGATTTTCGTATTTCACCGATGACTGCAACCGCCGACCAAAGAGCAGCTCAAAATAGATTGACCGTTGTTGTGATGTTACGATTTACACATACAAGAGTGGAAGACGATAGCTATGAGAAAAGATATTCTTTTTTCTATGACTATCCCGCTGGGCAACAATTGATTGGTTCCGATTTAAGAACAGCTTTGGATGAAATTTTTGAAAGAATTACACAAGACATTTTTAATGATTCACTGGCAAAATGGTAATTAACTTAATACAACACGAATGTCTTTAGATGCAGAAACCTATTTTCAATTGATTCAAAATCCAAATGTTTTGGAAACTAACCAAGTTTTTGAACTTGAAAATATCATTCAAGCTTACCCCTATTTTCAATCAGCAAAAGCATTGCATTTAAAAAGCTTGTACCATCAAAACAGTCCAAGATATAACCATTGGCTCAAACAAACCGCAGCTTATACAACTGATAGAAGTGTGCTTTTTGAGTTTATTATCTCAAACGAATTTAAAACATTACCCATTCCAAAAGAAAACAATCTTACTGAAATTGTTGCACTTGAAGAAGAATTCATAGAAATAAAAGAAGAAAATAATCTCGAAATTGAAGCGAAAGAAACTACCAAAGAAGTTGAAATTTCAATAGAAAAAAACGAGATTGAACAAGAAACTTTGTTGATAGAAGAAAAACTTTCGATAGGAAAACCATTCGTTTTTGAGCTCAATGAAGAACATTCTTTTGAGGAATGGTTGCAACTGACCAAAGTAAAACCAATAAATCGATCTGAGAAAAAAGATTGGAAGGAAGAAATCAAAATTGAAGAAAAAAAACAGGAAAACGAAGCTACTTTAGATCAAGAAGAGTCCAACACAAGTTCTTTTGAAGGAAAAATTTCCATCATTGAGAAATTCATTAATGAGAATCCAAAAATAAAACCAGTGAAAGATCTTCCTATTTCAGTCAATGTTAAAACATCACTTCAAGACACTAACAGCTTGATGACTGAAACTTTAGCGAGAATTTATCTGGAACAAAAAAAATATCAGAAAGCAATTCAAGCATACCAAATATTAATTTTGAAATATCCAGAAAAAAGTTATTTATTTGCAGACCGAATTGAGGACATAAAAATTTTACAACAAAATCATACATAACCATGGGATTTACAGTTTTTTTAGTTTTAATAACAATCGTTTGTTTTTTATTAATTGTGGTAGTGATGGTGCAAAATCCTAAAGGTGGAGGTTTGTCTTCAACTTTTGGTAGCTCACAACAAATTGGCGGAGTGCAAAAAACGACCGATTTCCTTGACAAAAGCACCTGGACATTGGGCATTGTTTTGATCGGTTTGATTTTGCTTTCAAGTTTGAGTTTCGAATCTGAAAACACTTCAAAAATCATTGACGAATCAGTTTTAAATCCAGTTAAAACCGAGCAAGCTGCACCAAAAGCAGGCGCTGAAACTGCACCAGCGACCAATGCACCAGCAGATACTTTGGGAACATCTAAATAGTATTTTCTAAACAGAATAATCAAAAGCTGACTTTTTAGTCGGCTTTTTTTATTTCGAAAAATGAAAATCTGCAAAAATGTCAGTAATCATATCGTGGCACACTTTATGAAAATAGGAGGTTGTAACAAATTTAAAACAATAAATTTAAACATTATGGCATTAAACATTAAACCACTTTCAGACCGCGTTATTGTGGAACCTGCAGCTGCAGAAACAACAACGGCTTCAGGCATTATTATTCCAGACACCGCAAAAGAAAAACCACAAAAAGGAACAGTAGTTGCTGTTGGAAATGGCAAAAAAGATCATGTAATGAGTGTCAAAATTGGTGATTCTGTGCTTTATGGAAAATATGCAGGAACCGAGCTAAAATTGGAAGGCAAAGAATATCTCATTATGAGAGAAGACGACATTTTAGCAATCATCTAAAAACCAATAATATTTTTCTAAAAAACTAAAAATTATAACAAAATGGCAAAAGACATTAAATTTGATATCGAAGCACGCGATGGTTTAAAACGTGGCGTTGATGCTTTAGCAAACGCAGTAAAAGTTACATTAGGACCTAAGGGAAGAAATGTAATCATCAGTAAATCTTTCGGCGGACCCACCGTTACTAAAGACGGTGTTTCTGTTGCAAAAGAAGTAGAATTGAAAGACCCATTAGAAAACATGGGCGCACAAATGGTGAAAGAAGTGGCTTCTAAAACCAACGATTTAGCCGGTGACGGAACCACAACTGCCACCGTTTTAGCACAAGCCATCGTGAAAGAAGGTTTGAAAAACGTTGCCGCAGGTGCAAATCCAATGGATTTAAAAAGAGGTGTTGACAAAGCGGTGGAAGCCATTGTGATCGAATTAGGAAAACAAGCCAAAGAAGTAGGCAGTTCATCTGAAAAAATCAAGCAAGTTGCTTCCATTTCTGCTAACAATGACGAAGTAATCGGCGATTTGATTGCCAGAGCTTTCGAAAAAGTAGGTAAAGAAGGAGTAATCACGGTTGAAGAAGCCAAAGGAACTGACACTTATGTAGATGTGGTGGAAGGAATGCAATTTGATAGAGGATATTTATCGCCTTACTTTGTAACAAACCCAGAGAAAATGAATGTGGAATTAGACCATCCTTACATTCTTTTATACGATAAAAAAGTATCTTCTTTAAAAGAATTACTACCCATTCTTGAGCCCGTAGCGCAATCTGGAAAACCCTTATTAATTATTGCAGAAGATGTTGATGGCGAGGCACTTTCAACTTTGGTTGTAAACAAATTAAGAGGCGCTTTAAAAATTGCTGCTGTAAAAGCGCCAGGATTTGGCGACAGAAGAAAAGCGATGTTAGAAGACATTGCAATTCTTACAGGCGGAACTGTTATTGCAGAGGAAAGTGGCTACACACTTGAAAACACAACTCTTGCAATGTTAGGAACTGCTGAAAAAGTAACGATAGACAAAGACAACACAACCGTTGTCAATGGTGCTGGCGATGCAGATTTGATTAAAAACAGAGTAAATCAAATCAAAGCACAAATGGAAACAACTACTTCCGACTACGATCGTGAAAAACTACAAGAGCGTTTGGCAAAATTAGCTGGAGGTGTGGCAGTTTTATACGTTGGTGCAGCCTCAGAAGTGGAAATGAAAGAGAAAAAAGACAGAGTTGACGATGCTTTACACGCTACAAGAGCTGCTGTTGAAGAAGGAATTGTTGCGGGTGGAGGTGTTGCTTTATTGAGAGCAAAATCTGTTTTAAGTTCTATTAAAGCTGAAAATGCTGATGAGGCTACAGGAATTCAAATTGTGGCAAGAGCGATTGAAGCACCTTTAAGAACCATTGTAGAAAATGCAGGTTTGGAAGGATCTGTAATTGTGGCAAAAGTATCTGAAGGTACTGGCGATTTTGGTTACAATGCCAAAACTGACGAATATGTTGATATGCTAGCTGCGGGAATCATCGATCCGAAAAAAGTAACAAGAGTAGCATTAGAAAACGCTGCATCGGTTGCTGGTATGATTTTAACCACAGAATGTGCCTTAATTGATATTAAAGAAGATGCTCCTGCTGGCGGAATGGGCGGCATGGGCGGCGGAATGCCCGGCATGATGTAATTCTTTTCATGATTATTTAAACAAAAAGCCGACTTTTCTGTGAGAAGTCGGCTTTTTTATCAACTGTTTTTGAGATTAAAACACACGAACTAAATTAAATCCAAAAGCGATTTCGCCTTCGCCCCACTGACCTGTTGTTTGACCTAAGAAACCCGCTTCATGCATGGCTCTCGCGTTAGTAAAATGCATTTGAAACACGTGACCACCCGTTTCTAAATCGAAACCAATCGACAGCGGATTTCTATAAATCGATTGTGATGCGCGGTTCAAATGTGCAACATAATCCGCATTTACAGACCATCTTTTGGTCAATTTATATCGTCCGCCTAAACCCAAGGCAAATTGAGAATTGTCTTGCGGATTGGGCAGAATAACTTGGTTGTTTTGGTCTAAAATATCACTTAAAGTGTTTTCATGGAAATACGTAGGCGCAATTTGCAACGATAATTTTTCGTTGAATTTTCTAGAAATCAATAATTGGTGCGTGTAGCTCAATCTGTTTTCGAATTTTAATTTCGGAAAATCTTTCTCATCCAATTCAGTATTAATGGCAATGCTCGAAAAACCAACTACTGCAAAAGGAAAACCTGATTTACTTTGTTTGACAAGACTGTATTTTAAACCACCATCAATTGTTTTTTGAAATCCACTTCGGGCAATGTGAGCCGTGATTCCTTCGGTAAATCCATACAGAAACTTCAATTGTGTGTTGGCATTGTCCAAGCCAAAAAAATCTTCAAAACCATTGTTCAAATAATCAAACCTATGGGCCACTACAAAATAAAAATCGCCTTTTGCAGCTAATTTAGTCGATTCTAAATTAATGATTTTCATGGATTTAAAAGCCGACGAAACCTCATTATCTACCTCCTGATCAATATCAGAAAGCAAATCCTCTTGCGCATGCACAAAGAAGCAGGACAAAAAAACAAATAAAAATATTCTCATTAATTATGGTTTAAAGATTTAAAATGATTCAGACTCAATTATTCCAAAACTAAAACTCTTGTTGCAGAATTTGCTTCATCCGAAAGACGCAACAAATATGAACCTCTTGCGAAATCGGCTGTATTGATCACATTTTCTTGCTGATTTACTGAACCGATAAATACTTTTTTACCAGAAAAATCAAATATTTCAACTTGAGCATTTGTAATAAATTCTGGCAAAGCCAATGTCACTTCATTCGTGGCAGGCACCGGATACATCTTAAAATTAGTAGCATTGAACTCGCTATTATTCAACAAGAATTGCGACATCGTTGCGCCACGATTGCTCCCACCGTGATTAGAAATGGAAAAACTCGCTGAACCGCCTCTCGCCCAAATTAAGTTGACAGGATCGTTGGAATTCGTAAAAACATAATTATTAGGTTGCCCAGAATTCAGCGCTCTTTGACCAACAACAGTGCGGACATTTCCTGTAACTTGGTTTGACACTAAAGTCCAAGTTTGAACTGCATCAACAGAAGGTTGTTGGTTTCCAACAAAAGTACGATCAGACAAAGTAGTTCCATTAAAAATCACACAATCGCCGCTTGACATCGATTGTGCACCAAAACCAATACCTAGCCAGCGATCTGAAGGCCCCATCAATGTCAAGGTCACTTTTTCGCTGTCTGTTTCAATCTCAGCACTGTAAGCCAAACCTGATGTGTTAGAAAAAGGAATAATTCCCGTAGAATGTTCTTGTGCCATAAAAATTTGAGCGCACAATAAAAACAAAAAAGTAGTAGTTTTCTTCATAAAAATTTAGTTTAAAAGGTTGATTAGTTTATCGTCTTTGCTCATTTGAGCATAATCTATCGGCGAAAGTCCACGGCCATCTTTTTGAAGTTTGTCGGCAGAAAACTCCAACAAAAGAGCAATTAAATCGTAGTGTTTAAGAATGACTGCATAATGCAAGGCCGTGCTTCCGTTGGCATCGCTCATGTTTACTTCTGCTTTGTTTTTGAGCAACATCGACACACAGTCCTTGTTGTTTTTTACTGCCGCCGCCATCAACGGAGTGCCCATTTTACTGTTTCCATTAACATCTGCGCCTTTTTTAATCAAAAAACCAACAACGTCAATATTGTTGTTGTAGCACGCCAAAATGAGTGCCGAATAACCTTCACTGCTTATTTCATTGATGATTTTTGGATTCTTTTTGTATGCACTTTCAATGTCGGAAAGTGAACCATTTCTGGCAATTTGAAAAACGTCTTCCTGCGCTTGCATTTGAAACACTAAGAAAAAAACGAAGAGGATTGCTTTAATTTTCATCGACTATAATTGCTTGATCTATAATAATTTCTTCCATTAAATCGTCATAACCCACCAAACGACCTTTCACTTTGATGCTTTCAGAAACATTTAGTTGCTTTTCGAAAGCAACCATTTGCACAGAAATACCATCATTTATGAAAATTATGTTGTTTTCAAGATCCAATTTGGTGATTTCGCCGTAAATTTCAATTGTAAGATTGGCATATTTTGTGGTTGCAGTCGCTTCATCCGTTTGAAATTCTTCGAGTAATTCGGTTGCATTTACATTAAAAGCAGCGTCTTCTGAAGAAATTTCACGGTGACTTTTGTAAACATAAAAATAGACAAAAGCGAAAATTGAAATGAGAAGGAAAAAGAAAATCAACAATTTAGTTTTAGTGAATGATTTCATTTAGATATATTTGATAAAATTAACTCAACAATAATATGAAAAAAAACATCGGCAAAAGCATCTACTTCGGATTAATTCTAAGCCTCACGTCTTGCACCAACGATTCTGTTTCTGATCTAACAGAAGTAACGCCCGAATTGACTGAGGTTACTTATTCAGCACGCATTGTTCAAATCATGGACAATCACTGTGTTTCTTGTCATGGCGCTGTCAACCCGAGTGCTGGTTTGTCTTTACATACTTACGAAAAAGTAAGAGAATCGGTTGAAGAAGGCGAATTGATTGAACGAATTTCTTTGCCTCAAGGCAATTCGCTCATGATGCCACAAGGAGGCAACCGACTTTCGCAAAATGATATTAATGCAGTAATCACTTGGGAACAAAATAATTTCCCTAACTAAATGCTACCCATGAAAAAAATATTCACTACCCTATTCTTGTTGAGTTTCTTGTTGCATTTCGGTCAAGAAAAAATGATTACCAAAACCGGCACCATCGTTTTTGAAGCATCTGTAGCCGCTTTTGAAGAAGTAAAAGCAACGAACGAAAAAGTGTCGTGTGTGTTGAACACCACCACAGGCGAAATTGCCTCTTTGGCATTGATGAAAGGTTTTCGATTCAAAATTGCTTTGATGGAAGAACATTTTAATGAAAACTATGTAGAAAGTGATCAATTTCCAAAAGCGATTATGAAAGGAAAATTGGTTGGTTTTAACATGAATAAAATCAACGAAACAACGTTTACTAAGTTTGAAATGGTGGGCGAACTCGAAATGCACGGAAAGAAAAACCCTATAAAAACCTTTATTTTGATTAAAAAATCTGGAAAAGGACTGGATTTAAAATCAGAATTTGAAGTGAACGCCAGCGATTACGCCATCGAAATTCCAAGCGTGGTCAGCAAGAAAGTTTCGAACAAAGTGAAAATTAAAGTGGACTGTGGGTTGATGTAGCGGTTTTTAGATTTGAGAAATCTGGTTTTAATCTGCAAATTTTGGAAAAATCAAACTGTGATAAAGTTTGTTAGAAACTTTGGGCGATTTATATTTATTGTTTGTGATGGGCGACACGCTCGCACTTATGGGAACTTATTTCCTTTTGTTATTATTAAGGTAACTCACTAACTTATAAACTAATGTAACTGGATTTTGTTGATGAAATGGTAAATTAGATTGCGCCTTAAAAAGTTTTCCTGCACGTTCTATGGCATTTTCCTGGATTGCATTTTCATCATTTTCTAATTTAGAATAAATTTCTTTACAAAACTTATAAGATTTACCATCCTTTTCGTAATTTAAATTCCACTGTTTTCCTAAAAAATCATAATAAAAAGATCTGTGATGTTTCTGTTCTGTATAATTGAAATGTAAATAAAACCATAATTCAAAAGAATCATTTGAATATGCAATGTTATATCCTAAAGACTCACCTTTAGTAATTGCGTTATCAAAATCAGAAAATTCTTTTTCGCCTTGTTTAAAGTCCATATCAAAAACACACCAAACTTCATCATATTTTATATCAGTGTTCTCGATTATTGAAGTTGTTGATTCAATTAGTTTTAATTTGCTTTGACCTTTTAAATCTATCGCTTCTACTTTTAATGTTAAAACAGGAAATGATTCAAAATATAATTTCTCAGTTTGTCCTTCGCCAACTATTAAAATTGTTTTGTATGTTTCTCTTACCTCAATTTGATATATTGAAGCACCTACTTTTTTGAGCCAAGCTTTTTGAGCTTTTACGTCTGTTTTTTTAATTGCTTTAGTTCTTTTAGGCATCTTCTTCAGTATTAATTAGTTTGCTGAAATCCCCTAAAAAAGGAATAGCGCCATACTTTCCTTGTATGTAATCTTTTTCAAATGAGGCTGTATTTCTAATCCCTTTAAATTGAACTAAAGAGTATAAATGACTTGCCCCATACTTATCTTTTTCCACAAACTCAATTTGGTCACGTCTTAACAAGTCCGAAGACAATAGATTTGTGTCATGAGTAGTGAAAATGAATTGAGAACCAGTATTTTCATACGAGTTAAATAGTTCTAGAATCCTCCTAGTTAATAAAGGATGGAACCTAGCATCAAATTCATCAATAATAATTGGTCTTTTACTTTTTAAGGCTTCATAAATAAATGGACTTAACTCAAATAATTTTTGAGTTCCTTCTGATTCGTGGTCGTCAAAAGGAAAGGATTCTGTTTCATTAGAAACTAGGTTTTCATCATATTTTTCCTTGTAGAAATAAGTAATTTCCTTTTTTTTATATTATCAAAGTCTTTGCGAATCTCTTCGTCAACATCTTTCGGTAAGTCATCTGATGAAATTTCGATTGCATTTACATCTTCAATTCCAATATCACCGTATTTTAGAAAGTCAAGAATATATTTCTTTTTTTTGTCATCATTTAAGGAATCTCCAGCATACCTATACATTCCTTGGTGACCTATACCACTAATGACAAAAATTGAAGCAAAACTATCAATCAACTGTTTTGACAACTTCCCAAAACCAAACGTTGCAAGTGTTGAAAGAAAAAGAGAGTTATTTCTAAAAATTTCATTTTCATCTGAATCATCTTTCAACAAACTTAACAATTTGTGTCCTTCATTGTAATTCGTTTTATCAAGTTCTATTATTTCTTGATTCTCTCTAATAAAAAATGGTAATTCTCTGTCTTTTGGTTTTCCAAACAGCCATTCTGCCGTAATATTTTCATCATTTGCTTCAAAACCATAACGATATTTTGTGTTTTTATACCAAAAAATGATTTGATAAAAAGTAGGTTCGTTTTCAGTTTCTGTTGATAACCTAAACGGTTCGGTAAAGTTTAGAGCTTTTTCATCTTTGACAGAAGTTCTAACTATTCTAATGAATGAAACGAAAGCTTTAACAATATTACTTTTTCCACTTGCATTTGCTCCATAAATTGCCTTAGATTTTAAAAAAGAAACATTTTCAATATTATTACCTTCAATCACATTACTCTTATCAATGTTTTCTTTTTTCGACTTTATCTTTGCTGCTGAAAGATTTAGAGTTTGAATATCCTTGAATGATTTAAAATTCCCAAAACTAAATTCTTGAATTTTCATCTTAATTTAAAATTTACTTTTATTTTGCAAAAATAAGAATAAGAATTCAATTAGCGTAAATTTATTACATTGTTTTGGGTTGTTGCAAACAAGCATAAAATGCAAACATTTGAATAACTCTTTTCAAATCTATAGAACATTAAAATTCAACAATCTAATTTCTTTTATAAAGATTCTTTTATTTTTGAATTTACAAAATTTGAGAAAACCACACTTTGAAAAATGCAGTTTCTAACATTTACTGTTCCCATAAATTTCCCCCGTTTTAAAACCCACAAAAGAGAGAAAAATCAATTTGATCCATATTATAAAAAAGAGAACATTTGACCTTGTTTCTAAAGAACTATTGTCTGTTTGAATTTCGGGTTCAATTTCAATGGCGCTCAAAGGCGGATAAATTGACCAGCCTGATTGTTGAATTAATGTCTCAACGTAAGTATAAATACCAATTAAAACCACAATCATTAAGATGGTAGAAATCATTAAAACAACATTAACTATTGCATTTTTAAACTTACCAAAAAATCCCCTAACGAGATAAACTGCAAAAAAGCACAAAACATTTATCAAACTCATAAAATGTTGATTAGGAACAACATAATAAGTATCATAAAAATGAATGTCTAAAGATGTGTTTGTTGAAAATCCTTCAAAACCAAACAATACAATACTTAAAGCAAAAACTGCACTAAGTGTGCCTGTAAACCAAAGAAATTCTCTGATAATCAATTTTCTATGAAATCCAATTTTCATTATTTACACAATTTTTAAAATCATCAACTTCTTTTGCTGTTCATTTAGATTTGACTTTGGTCGAATTTTATTCTAGCTTTTCAATGGATATAAATTGTGTAATAAAGTGTAAAAATTGTTTTTAAGGAACGCTAAAATCAATCTGTTTTTTCCTGTTTTAACCAATCTACTTTTCTATCTACCGATTTTAATATGCTGTTATTCAATTAATTTTTAATAATTTTCTTACTAAAAACTCCATTTTCGGTGTAAATTTTCAATGAATAGACTCCAACAAATAAATCTGAAATATCTAAAGAATTGAAATCTGAAATTACAGATTTGTTCAATTGACCGACTGCGTTATAAATTTCGATTTTTTCAATCATACTAATGTTGGATTTTATAAATATCCTATCGCTACTCGGATTTGGATAGATTTGAATGGATGTAAGTTCGAAATTATTTGCACTCAAAACAAAATTTTTAAAAATTGCTTGTCCAAATATTGGATTCATAATTGATAAAACCAAACCGTTTTCCACTTGTGTAATTTCATAATAACCACCTCCTGACATAAAAGAGAAAAATTCACTTTCGAAAAAATTGTGGACTTGCACATTACAAACCTCATTCGTGTAAGAATAATCAATTGTTTGTACAGTAACGGAATCTAAAAAATCAAACACTCCACTAAAAGTATTACAAGCACCTACGCCATAAAATTCAAAATTTTCGAGAATTGTTAAAGTTGGAGTAATTTCAGGCTCAATTTCGGAAACTTCATAAGGTGATCCTAAATCACTTGATTGAACAAAACTCAAGTACCAAGTTTGGAATAAATCAGGATTTGGATTTTGGGCATGGACAAAAAAAGCGTTCAAAAATAAAATTACTACAAGTAAATTTTTCATGGTTTTTGTTTTTTAGTTTGTGATGTTTTAGTGTATGATTTTTGTGTTGAAAAACGCCTAATTTAGTAAATAAAAACCAATTAGAAACCCACGAAGATTTTCGTAAGTTATCTCGAACTTTCATTGATTTTATGCGTTTTTAGCCATTGGCTTTTATTTGGTTAAGCTAATTCCGAAATTTTTGTCAGTCAGGAAAAAATAATTTCCGTCTTCGTGAGCAAATTCAAGTATTTCTAAATCTGTTTTTTTCATAAATTCCCATAGATTTTGATTCAAACATTGAATGTTCTTTTCCATTTGAACTTTTAAAGGAAAGTTTTCAGAATTCGGGTTTTTAGTATGTATATAAATGGCATCTTGACCACTGTCATTTTCGTCAATCACAATCCATGTTTGATATTCATTTGGATATTTCTTGAGTTCAGATTTAACGTTTTCAAATTCAGTCAGTAGTTTTTCAAGAAACTCTTTTCTTACATTCCAACTTTTGTTTCCCTCACCATCCCAATCGATATGTGTATGCCAAAAGTCAAACCAACTATTTTTTCCACCACTAAAATCGAGGTTTTTTGTTATCGTTTTCATTATTATGTTAATTACTGTAGCGCAAGCATCTTGCTCGTGACCTGAAATTAATTCAAAGCTACAGAATTTTATGGTTGTATCAATATAATCTATTGCAATTCGCCATTTCTAATTTTATGATTTGAAAACAATGTCTTTATTTTAATATTTGGCACGAGCGTGACGCTCGCAGGATAGAAATATCTATTGGATTTAGATTTCATTGAAAATGAGCGAGACGTTCGTTCAAAAAAATGCATAATAATCATAACATTAGACGGTTTTTCAATTTTTTAAAAAGTTCTACCATAGATTTTTTTTTTAACTTTGTATAAATTAAAAAAAAAAAAATGACCCTTACAGAAAAGCATATCGTAAATACGTATTCAGGACTTTTTGAAGGTCTGAGCTCAGCCAGTAAGCGAGCATTACTTGAAAGATTGACAAAATCGATTCGAAAAGAGAAAAAAACAAAAGAAAAAGACTTCTTCGATTCTTTTGGTGCCTTTGGGTCTGATAAAACAGCTGAGGAAATTGTCAGAGAAATTAGAGAAAGTAGGTCGTTCAGAAACAAAGACCTTCAACTTTAAGGCATGCAATATTTACTTGACACGAGTATCTGTATTTTTTTCCTTCGTGGAAAATTAGATTTTGATGAAATTGTCAGACAAAAAGGACTTTCTAATTGTTTTATTTCCGAACTCACTGTTTTTGAATTAAAATATGGTGCAGAAAACAGTGATCATCCCAAGAAATCTCATGAAGCCGTTGATAAATTTATAGAAGGTTTGACTGTGATTCCAATTTTCGGAATTGTAAAAGAATATGCACAAACTAAAGTCTATTTGAATAAAAATGGAACACCACTTCATGATGAATTTGATTTAATTATTGGTGTAACCGCACTTTCCAATGAATTGACATTAGTAACCGACAATGTGAAGCATTTTAGATACATCAAGAATTTGAAAATTGAAAATTGGTTCGAGAGATCGTAAATTTCAATGGATAAAAATTATTTTTCGTATCCCTCAATCAGCTCTTCAACCTCCACTTTTAACTCAGGAAGATGCAAAGTTAATATTGACCAAATATTTTCGTCTGAAACGTTATCATAAACATGTATAACATGGTTTCTTAATCCAATAATTGCTTTAGCTTGGTTGATTTTTTCAACAAACGATGGATCACGCTTGATTATTCTATTGATAGCTTCACCAATAATTTCAAGATTTCTTTCAACAGCTCTTTTGAGCATCAAATTACTTTTATATTTAAAAAAGTCTTTTTCATCGTTGTTGAAAAAACCATCAATTTCATCGATACAAATCTTAACATCATAAAGCCACTTTAGAATTCGTTCATCCATAAATAAGTTCTTTAGACTTGTTGATTGACTTGATTAATATCGGGTTTCGTAATGTTTGTTCTTCAACCAAGTCAACATTTCGTCCAAACAATTTTTCTAATTTTTCTTTAAAATCAAGATAATTATCAAAGTATTTTGACAAATCAATAGACTTGAATTTCACCAATAAATCGATGTCGCTCTTCGGGCTGAAGGATGTATTCAAAGCTGATCCAAAGACATACATGCTTTCTACATTGTGCATTGCACAAAGTAATTTGAGGTCCTCTATATTTTGGTCAATAATTCTCATCGAGCAAATTTAATCAAAAAACATTTTCAAATGATGTAAACAATTAAATTCTAAACATTACCGCACTTGCGCAAGCACTTTGCTCTTGGCCTGAATTTAATTCAAATTTAAAGCATTATATTGTTGTTATTTCTTGCAATACTGTATTTCTAATTTTATGATTTTAAAACAATGTCTTTATTTTAATATTTGGCATGAGCAAGACGGTTGTGCGAGCGGTTGAGAACCAGTAATTAATTATGGCCATTATTGCAAAACATTTTTTATAGTTCAGCTTTGTATAGATTTTCCATATTTTTCAATGTTCTGCCTAATAATTTTTCTGCTTCTTTTTGTCCATTTGCTTTTTGGTCAGAAGTCAGTTCAGTTTCCAATTCTTGTATTTCTTTGATAATCTGTTGTTGTTGAATGTAAGAGAAATCCTTTTTGAATTCATTGAATATTAAATACCATTGATAGCTTTTAAACAAGTCTTTCTCTAACTCTCCACCATCTCTGTACATTTGAGCAAGCTGCAATCTAACTGAAGTTATGGAGCCGCTTTTTGTCAAATTCTTTGGGTTTTCAAGTTTTCCAAGTCGAGTTGCCCATTTCAACATTTTGTCCGTATTTTTTTCAACCCCCATTCCTGCATAATAGCAGTTAATAACATTCCACATACAAGTTCCATCGCCGTTTTCGGCACACTTTAGTCCAAATTGAAATGCTTTTTTATAGTCTTGTTCAACTCCGTCTCCATTTCCATAAGCCATCATCATTTGATAAAGGCCATCATTAAATCCTTGTTCAGCAGATTTTGAGAACCAATAAATTCCTTTTTCAGTATTTTGTTCGATTCCAGTACCAACGCTATAACAATAACCCAAGTTATATTGAGATTCAGCATTTCCCAATTCAGCTGCTTGTTTTAAAATCGGAACTGCTTTATCGAATTGTTGAGTTTCTATTAGCTTTTTTGCTTGTTCGTTCAATTCCGATGCATTTTGACCAAATGTATTTAAGCAAATTAAAGTCAGAAACAGGAAGGTTAAATTTTTGTTCATTCGTTTTTCGTAAATGTTTTACAACAAATAAATATGCGAAAGTTTATGTAACTTTTTAAATTTACTAAAATAAAGAAAATTACTAAACGCAAAGTAGTTTTTTTCGAACTTTTATTTCCATCGAATATTTCAGATTTGACGCCCTACGATTACTATGATATTACCAAATAATAATTCATAAATTTTTCATTCAATTTTTGCGAATAATTTAATAAATTTGC
>JBEILV010000020.1:0-24433 GCA_040379105.1 Flavobacterium sp. | reverse complement strand
TTTGTGGAATAGCTATTGCACAAAACACACAAAGTAAAACACAAAACACACAAAGCAAAACGCAAAACACACAAAGCAAAACGCAAAACACACAAAGTAAAACACAAAAGACACAACTGCGATTCATATCGTCGAACACGAATAAGAAATAAAAGTTGAGTGAGATCAATTAAATATGGATTATACAGTAGAAAACGAGCTATCAAAGATGATTCTTTGATTTGCCATAGAAGTTCACAAACAACTAGGAATTGGACTATTAGAATCAACTTACCAAGAATACTTACGTTATGAAATATTAAAGTCTGGATTAGATGTAGTTAAGGATAAACTAATTCTAATTTTATATAAAGACGTTTAATTAGATCATGGATATAGAATTGATTTATTGGTAAACAATAAGGTTGTTATAGAAGTTAAAACCGTTGAACAATTTACGGATGTACCTACTGCTCAAGTATTAACTTATTTAAAATAAGGTAATTGTAAACTTGGTTTATTATTAAATTTTTATGTAGCAGCACTAAAAAAAGGTATAAAAAGAGTGATAAATTAATAAAGCATCTAAAAAAAGAATTAACCAAATCCTGCATAAACTCAATCAATAGATATAGTTTAGGTGTTGATTTTCAATTGAATAAGAAGTTATCAGCAATAGTTACTTCATTGCTTTGATCATTCGGTCATTTTTCATGAAATCTTTGCGAAGTTCGAGATTTTGAAATCCTATTGCTCGTAGTAATTCCATGGTTTCGTTGCCTAAATATTGATTGATTTCGAAGTACAAAGCACCGTTTTTATTCAAATGTTGCCAAGCCAAAGTGCCGATTTTTCTGTAAAAAAGCAAGGGATCATTTTCGGGAACAAACAGCGCCAAATGTGGTTCGAAAGCCAAGACGTTTTTTTTCATTTCCGCTTGTTCGGTAATTTGCACATACGGCGGATTGGAAACCATTACATCTACTGAAAAGGGAATATTTTCAACTTTCAAAATGTCTTGTAGTTCAAAAGCAACCTTTGTTTTGTTCAATTGATTGTTTTTTTGGGCTGTTTCCAATGCTTTTTCAGAAACATCCCAACTCACGATTTTAGCTTGTGGCATTTTTGCATTCAACACAATCGGAATGCAACCACTTCCACTTCCGATGTCTAAGATTGATATTTCGTCTTTTTGTTGAAAATCTTCTAAAATCCAATCGATTAATTCTTCGGTTTCGGGTCTTGGAATCAGCACGTTTTCATTGACAATGAAGGGCAATCCGTAGAATTCTGTTGTGCCCAAAATATATTGAATCGGTTTTCCGAGCATTAGTTTAGACAGGAACTGATTCCATTTTTGCAGATTTTCGTCTGATAAAGTTTCGTTGGGATGCAAAACAAAGTCAATTTTCTTTTTGCCGAACAAATCCTCAAAACCCATAAAAAAAAGGGTTTCAATTTCTGAAACGTCGTATAAATCGGTCATTTTTTGTCGAAAATGGAATCTTATGTCTTGGAAGGTCATCGAATTGGGATTAAGTTTTTTATTTTTTAGCCTCGATTGTAACGGAAATCCTTTTGAAATGAAAGGCTATTTTTTCTTGATTTGGCAGAGCGACTGCAAGAAGCTCCTGCCAAATCTTAGAAAAAAAGACTTTCATGAAAAAGATTGAAGTGGAAAGCGAGAATAGCTCCTCGAAATCTAAAATAGACGTTCATTGATCTTTTTATTTTACAGTTGACACGATTGTACATTTTTACTCCAAATTTTTCAACATCCAAACATCGCAGGCATGATGTCCGGTGTTGCCCATCGGATGGTTGATGTATTCAAACCCCGATTTCAGATATAATTTTTGGGCATTTGTCATGTTGGGCAGGGTTTCGATGTAGCATTGTGCATAACCCGCTTTTTGGGCAAAATCCAGACAAATTTGCATCAATTTTTGTCCAAAACCTTTGCCTCTAATTTCTGGTAGGAAATACATTTTTTGAAGTTCGCATACTGTGTTTGCTTCGTTTTCTAGAGGCGCAATACCCGCTCCGCCACAAATTTTCCCGTTGATTTCGACAACAAAATAAGCACAATTGTCAGCCAAGTAGTTTTCATACAAACCGCCCAAAGCATCGTCGGCGTAAGCAGTGCCTTCTTTGGGTGCGTTGAATTCGATTAAAACATTACGAATTACTTGTGCAATTTCTGGATTGTCAGTGGCGGCTATTGGTCGGATCATTTCGAAAAATAAGTTGGTTTGAGCGCATAAAAATAGGTAATTGCGTCTCAAATTGTTGAACTCAAATCAAAAATGTATATTTGCCTTTATAAATCCAAAAGAATGGACAAAAAAACCGAAGATTTTTATATTCGATTGAAAGATGAATTGGCCAATACCTCTTTGTGGCCGTCTATTTATTTATACAAATTCATTGTTCCGACCGATAAAAGTAAAATTGATTTTGTAGAAAATGCCTTCAACAATATGGGTGCAGTCATTAAAACATCGCAATCTAAAACGGGAAAATTCACGAGTATTTCTGTGAATGTTCAGATGAAATCGCCCGATCATGTGATTGAAAAATACCAAGAAGTTTCGAACGTTGAAGGAATCATCTCACTTTAAAAAAAATGCAAAACACCATAGAAACCATCGAAGAAGCGATTCAATTTTTAGAATACAATGCCGAACGTCCGCCATTGATGATTCCAGAATACGGACGACATTTACAAAAGCTGATCGAACAAGCTGTTGAAATCGAAAATCGTGATGAACGCAACAAAGCGGCAAAATATATCATCAAAGTGATGGGCACCATGAACCCACATTTGCGGGACGTGCCAGATTTTCAGCATAAATTGTGGGATCAGATATTTATCATGTCCAATTTTAAATTGGATGTAGAAAGTCCGTATCCGATTCCTACTCCCGATGTAATCAACTTGAAACCAGATGTGTTGCCTTATCCGCAACAAAATCCTAAATATCGATTTTACGGCAACAACATCAAATATATGATTGATGTGGCCAACAGTTGGGAAGATGGCGAAATGAAAGATGCTTTGATCATCGTGATTGCCAACCACATGAAGAAATCTTTTTTGAGTTGGAACAAAGACACGGTGGAAGACGATGTGATTTTTAAACATCTTTTGGAACTTTCGGGTGGAAAAATCAATCTTTTAGAAGCCAACGAAGAATTGCTCAACACGCAATCTTTGATGCGCATCAACCAAAAATCGTCGAATAAAACCAATGTGAGTCAACCAAAAATGATGAGCAACAAAAAGAAAATTCTGAAACCTCGCAAATTCATACCAAAAACAAAAAACCAATAAACAATTTTATGGGAACATTCCAAATTGAAGGTGGTCATCGTTTACAAGGTGAAATCACACCACAAGGCGCTAAAAATGAAGCATTACAAATTCTGTGTGCCGTATTGCTTACCGATGAAAAAGTAACTATTCACAACATTCCAGACATTATTGATGTGAACAAACTGATTACACTTTTGGGTAATTTGGGTGTTAAAATTCAAAAATTAGGAAGCAATTCTTTCTCTTTTCAATCTGATGAGGTAAACGTTGGCTATTTAGAAACAGAAGCTTTCAAAAAAGAAGGTGGCTCATTGCGTGGTTCGATTATGATTGTGGGGCCGTTGTTGGCACGTTTTGGCAAAGGATACATTCCAAAACCAGGGGGCGACAAAATCGGAAGACGCAGATTAGACACACATTTTGAAGGATTTATCAACCTGGGTGCTACTTTTAGATACAACCGCGAAGACCATTTTTATGGCGTAGAAACCAAAGGCAAAAAACTGCAAGGTGCATACATGCTTTTAGATGAAGCCTCTGTGACAGGAACCGCAAACATCGTGATGGCGGCGGTTTTGGCAGAAGGCCTAACGACCATTTACAATGCGGCATGCGAACCTTATTTGCAACAATTATGTCAGATGCTTGTGAGCATGGGCGCACAAATTGATGGCATTGGTTCTAATTTATTGAAAATTACAGGCGTGGATCGTTTGGGTGGTTGCACGCACACCATTCTTCCCGACATGATTGAAATTGGCAGTTGGATTGGTTTGGCGGCCATGACTAGAAGCGAAATCACGATCAAAAACGTAAATTGGGCGATGTTAGGTCAAATCCCGACTGTTTTTAGAAAACTAGGAATTACCCTCGAAAAAAGAGGCGACGATATTTACATTCCTGCACACGAAGATGGCTATCAAATTTCGAAAGACATAGACGGCTCGATTTTAACAATTGCGGATGCTCCTTGGCCAGGATTTACACCCGATTTGTTGAGCATCGTTTTGGTGGTTGCCACGCAGGCAAAAGGTGAAGTTTTGATCCATCAAAAAATGTTTGAAAGCAGATTGTTTTTTGTGGATAAATTGATTGATATGGGTGCAAAAATCATCCTTTGCGATCCGCACCGCGCGACTGTGATGGGACATAATTTCCAATCGGTTTTGAAAGCCACCGTGATGACATCGCCCGATATTAGAGCAGGAATTTCTTTGCTAATCGCGGCACTTTCTGCAAAAGGAACAAGCACGATTCAAAATATTGAACAAATCGATCGAGGCTACGAACGCATCGACGAACGATTGAGGGCTTTGGGAGCTAAAATCGTAAGAGTATAAAAAAAAGAATCCGCTGTTAAGGCGGATTTTTTTTGAGTGATCATTTTGAATTATGAATATAGAATCTAGCGTCATGCAATTGAAAAATTAAATCATAAGTATTGATTTTTAATTCCTTACAGTGAATTTTTATCTCGCTTCATCAATTGTTTCAAATAGCTTTCTGTAAAAAGTTCAATGCCTTTGGTGTTGAGATGGTGGCTGTCATAATAAAACTGTGGATCTAAAATCGTTTCAGAACCATCAAAAAAATCCACATTCGGATATTTAAGTTTCATTTTTTCGGCAAAATCAAATGTTTCCTGATGCCCGCGCCATTTGCCAAACAAAGCGGGCGGAATAATCAACACGACTTCGGTTCGATTTTTAGCTGCCAATTGGATGGTTTTTTCAACAGATTGAACGCTTTTTTTAAACTGTTGCGATTTCAAAACAGCACCATCAAAAGCCATATTTTGACCTTCCTCCACCTTGTTTTGATCTAAAGCATTGATTTCAATTTCCATCTTTTCCTTTGAAAAAGGCTGCTTTGTTAACCAAAAAGGATGTAGTTTTCGTTGTAAATACGACATGATTCTTGCGCCTTTGTTTTCGCTTTCAAATTGTGTATAACGATAGAGAAACGAAACATCAAATACTTCTTGATCAAAAGTGTTTGATGCTTTTGGAAGTGATTCCGAAAACAACATACTCGGACTTAAAATGTAAAAAATCTTTTGGGTTTTGTTTTTTTTGAAATAGAAGTAATCCAGATAGAAAAGTTGTTCGTTGGTGCCGCAAGTGGCATTTCCTTGCGAAAAATTGATCATTTTGGCGTTTAATATGTTTTCCACGCGCAGATGGTTTTTGTGTCGCGAAAATTCTCGTCCATGCGAAATGCCCAAAAATAGCACGTCAAACGATTCATTTTCATTGAGAAAAAGCGTGTTGCTTTCGCAATTGTAATTTTGAAAAGCCCTCTTTTTAACGATTACTGTCGATACATTCAAAAAAAGAAACAACAACAAACCAAGAAGCGTTGTGAGTGTTATTGTTTTTAAAATGAATTTTCGCATAAAAATTAGATTTTTTTCTTGATTTTCTGAAAGTTAAAAAGCAAAATAGATAAATTCAGTTTGGTTGAAATTGCCGAACACAAAAATCGACAAAATGATAAGAATATATATTGCCCAGCGCAAGGAAGTTGTTTTTTGGTTGCCAATTTTTTCGATGGCATAATTTTGAGTTCGTCCCAACCATTCTATTACCATAAAAACTAAAATAAGAAACAAGGCTTGCAGTCCTTTCTTGTCGCCATAATAAATTGGAATTTGAAGCAAACGAGCATCAAACATCGAATGGATGTAATCAAATGCATGCGAAATATGGTTGGCTCTAAAAAATATCCATGCAAAAACGGTCAGTCCGAAAGTGGAAACCATCCCTATCAATTCCTTCAAGTTGGGGAAAATTCTTCCTTGAGCCACGGTGTCCAAATAATTTCGATTTTTCCGACTGATCATCAAAGGAATAAAATACAATGCATTGAGAAATCCCCAAGCCAGAAAAGTCCATTTGGCGCCATGCCACAAGCCACTGACTAAAAAAACGATCAAAATGTTTCTGACTTTGAACAATGATCCGCCTTTGCTTCCACCTAGCGGAATGTAGAGATAGTCTCGGAACCAAGTGTTGAGAGAAATGTGCCAACGACGCCAAAACTCAGCCATATTTCTTGAAAAGTAGGGAAAGTTGAAGTTTTTCATCAAATCAAAACCAAAAAGTCGGGCCGACCCAATGGCAATGTCAGAATAGCCCGAAAAATCGCCATAAATCTGAAAAGTGAAGAACAAAGCTCCAAGCAATAATGTGCTTCCTGAATAGACTGCTGAATGGTTGAAAATTTCATTGGCATAAATCGCACAATTGTCAGCAATCACGATTTTTTTGAACAATCCCCAAAGGATTTGTCGCATGCCATCCACTGCTTTCGTATAGTCAAAAGTTCGTTTTTGATTAAATTGAGGCAATAAATTAGAAGCTCTTTCAATTGGACCAGCAACTAATTGCGGGAAAAAACTCACAAAAGCAAAAAACGAAACCATATCTTTCGATGGTTCAATTTTTCGATGGTAAACATCTATTGAATAACTTAATGTTTGAAAAGTATAAAAACTAATCCCGACTGGTAGAATGATGTTTAAAGAAGAAATTTCGAACGATTTTCCAAAAAAACTGAAAGCGGAAACAAAATTTTCTACGAAGAAATTGTAATATTTGAAAAAACCTAACAATCCTAAATTGACAAAAATACTCACTAAAAGCAGTCTTTTTCGGCTTCGTTGAGGTTCAACTTTAGACAACTGAATGCCAATGAAATAATCAACCAGTGAGCTGAAAAATATCAAAGATAAAAAACGCCAATCCCACCAACCATAGAAAACATAGCTGGCAACAAGCAATAAACAGTTTTGTAATTTTATATTATTTTGAGTAACTAACCAATACAGCACGAAAACAATCGGCAGGAAAACGGCAAAGTCTAACGTGTTGAATAGCATTACTTTTGTGGTTTCTTTTAAAAATGGTTAAAACTAAAAACAGATTTGAATAATGATTTGATTTGAAAAATGATCGATTTCAAAAGTATGAAAAAAATAGGATGTTGTTTTTTCATTTTTAGGTATTCAAAACAAGCATTTAAATGCATTTTTCATGGATTAGCGATTTTTCTAACCGATTTGTGAACGTTTTTGTCTTCTTCTCTTGCGGATATTTATTTTGTCAAGTTTCTGATTTATTATTCGTTTGATATCTACTTTTTTTCGCAAAATTAGTTGGAATCATCATAAAACAGCGCTTTTTGTTTTTTTCTAAAAATGTTCGCTTTTGGTCATATCATCGTTAAGTTTGATGGTATGTGCAATCATTTTTCAAACATACTGTCAAAACACAAAGCAATAGAACGAATTGAAATCTTTCTTTTGAGTCAGCGTTTCATTTCGTTTGCTAAGCATTTTTTTTAGAAATAGAACTTATGTTGTATTACAAAAAGTGGATGGACTTTTATTTTATCTTAGAATCAATATTTCTTTGATGATCTATCACCACTTTCCAATTAAAATTCAAATACAAATCGCTTCTGGCTTCTAATGGATTTGAAGCATTTTTCATTAATTTCATTTTTTCTTCAAAAAGTAATTGGTTGAAAGTCATGTCGCGCACCAAAGTGTTGTGCTGTTTGTCTTTTTTTTCCTTGTGTTCTCGGTGTACAATGTTTGAATAACTATGCAAATAAAATTTTACTCCTAATGCTTTATTCAAAAAATAGAAAAACACATCGTCGTGCCCATAATGACCGCTGAATGCTTCATCAACGCCTTTGGTGCGCAAAAAAGTGTCTTTCCACATCAAAAAAACATTGAAATGAGGCTCAATCATTTTTAGGTTGGAAACAGTTTTGAATTTAAAAATCGAATGCTGCGGCGGATAAAAATTGAGCAATTGTAGCAGTAAATTTTCAGGGAAAACAATGTCTAAATCGGTTAAAATAATGCGTTCAGATTTTGCATGTTCTACTCCAATGTTTCTTGCACCGCCCTGATTCCAAGGAATATTGTCTTCGATGCGAATCCAAGTGTAATGCAAGTTGGTGTCGGTGCGAATTTCAACGGGAATCGGCGAGCCATCATCCACAAACACAAAATGCACCTGATCTAAAATCGCAGCATCGTATTGATTGTAAATATCAACCAATTCCTGCACAGGATTTCGGGGGTTGTTATCAATATAAAATTGAACAATATACGTCAGTTGGATTTGCTTGTTTTTGTATTGCTTTTTGAATTTATCGATGTAAAATCCGTGTTTTGATGGATCGGCAAACGCATCAATGTTCCAAGTGCCAATGTTGGAATTATGAAAACCAAACTGACCTTGCCAAACATTGGCATCAATACTGAAATGATGCGCAATTTCGGGCGTGGCAAACCGAATTCCTTTTTTTTCTAAATCGGAACGATAGGTTTTACAAATAACGGTGTCTTCGGGATGCGTTTTTACAATGGTTTCATCTTCAGCTAAAAGCGTCAATAATTTCTTCGAACGTAAACTAAAACCACCATTGCCCATGCCCCAAAGTGCGGGCGACCCAAGGTAGTCAAACGCTAAAAAATCATCTTGCCATTGGTTGGGAGCTACCACAAAACCATCGTGTTGAATGATTAAAACAAACTCGGTATCCACATATTGAACCAACTCTTTGATCATCCATTGGCTATAAGCTTCGATGGATTTAATGGGAGGAATTTTGATAATCCATTCGTGGTCAGATGCCAAATGTGTCAATATTTTGACGTCTTTAAATCGAATTTCTTTCGTCGAAATTTCAGCAGCGAAAAGCAGTCGATCCACATCGAGGCAATCAATGCCCAACAAAGTAACATTGTCAAGATAAAGCATTTCCTTTAAATTACTTGATGAGGTTCGATGTAAGTAGGAATTTTTTGAAACAAATTCAAGTCAACCAAAGCGTCAAAAACTTCCTTGAACTGCGCTGGCATGGCTGTTGTTTCGATGCCTTGCACTGTTAAGTGTTGCTGCACAAAAGCTTGTGTTTCGGCGTCGTTGATTTCAATCAAATATTCGTTTTCTTTGTTTTTTAAAATAAAATGATCCGGTTCTGTTTGAATGTCAAAATCTGGATTCAATGCAAATTTTGTGGCATTATTTTCTTGTATTCGATTCAGAAGTTTGTAAAGAAAATAAAGCATTTTTTGAGGCGAAACATTCGAAAGACAAACACGACTCGGGCAGTTTAGAATCACTTCATATCGACAACGAAGGTTGCAATTGCCTTTTTTTCCCCAAATCAATTCCACTTTTTCAGAAAAAGCACCCCAAGACCCGGGCCCTGTTGGACCATAAATGGTAAGGATTGGAATATTGAAAGCTCCCGCCAAATGCGTAATTCCGGCATCGTTGCCAATATGAAATTGCGCTCCACTAATCGCATCAGCCACTTCGTCAATGCCGCCCGTAATCAATTCGTATTTCACATTTTTTGAAGTGAAAAGTTCCGCAGGATTGGGATCGTTAGGCCCGATGATTAATTTTGCGGTCAGCGTTGGAAATGCATCAGCAATCAATTCAATCAATTGTGCAAAATGGGCGAGTGGCCATGCTTTCAAGATAAAACCTGCGCCAGCATGCACGGTATAGTACAGAGAAGAGGATTGTTTTCTTTTAAAATAAGGAAATGAATCGTTTGTTTTTTGAATGTCAGGAAACGCCGAAACGATGCCATCTTTGTAATGTTCGATGGCGTGTTGTTTCACTTTTTTGTGCGTGTGATAGACCAATTGAGGCTGTTTTTCAGCGTCGTTATGAAATCGAGGATAGTTTCCTAACTCAATGATTCGGTCATAATCACGCTCCACGACCTCGTTTTCATCGACCACTTCAATGTGCTCTAAATTAGATTTGAAAAGTGAAACCAGACGAGGTTGTGTGGCAAAAGTGACTTTATTGAATTGTTGTTTCAGTAAAAACAAAGCGGGCATGGTAAAGAAAATATCTCCCAAACCACCATAGCTTTTATATACTAAAATAGATTTGTTTGCTTCTTTAGTTTGAATAGGCATGAACATAAATTGATATTAAGATGAAAATAGTAGAAATCTATTTTCAAAAACACGACTTAAAGCACAAAGATTAATCTTCGTAGTAACCGTCGTCGTAATATCCATCATCGTAGTAGCCATCGTCATAATAACCGTCGTCGTAGTAACCGTCATCATAATATCCATCGTCGTAGTATCCGTCGTCGTAATAACCATCGTTGTAATAGCCGTCATCGTAGTAGCCATCGTCAAACATGGCTTCATCGTCATTAGAGCATGAAAATAAAGACATCCCCACGATGCTTGCCGCAGAGGTAATTATTAGGGTTTGTCCAGCTTTTTTTATGAAATTTCTTCTTTCCATGAGGTGCGTTTAGTTAAAGAAACCCAAAAGTAAATTTTTTTTTGAAATGTAGATGTTTTAGTGCTGTTTTTTTAAAGTGTTTTTTCTACTCGTTTAAATAGTTTGCGTGTGCTTTCTCTAAAACAGTTTTCATTCTTTGACGCAGTTTCTCGGGTTTGAGCACTTCCAGACCATTGCCAAACCCCAATAAAAGGCGCTCAAGTTCATAATTTTCAATCATAAATAAGCCAATGACAATGCTGCCGTCTTCGTTTTCTTGGTGCAGTCGTTGCGATCGATGTAAGGGTTTTGTCAAAACATAAGGTGCATTCACTTTGTCAATCCATAATTTGATGAGCCGTGGTTGCAAACCTTGATTGACCGTGACTCCGATCACATTTTTATAGAACGTATCATGATTGAAAGTTTCTTCCAAAAAAGGCATTTGAAAATCATAATCAATTGTAAGGATTCTATCCAAAGCCAAATTAATCACTGGAAATTTTGCTTTCTTTTTTCCCACCATAAACCAGCGGTTGTTGAACTCTTTGAGAATGAACGGATGAAAGTGAAAAGTCACTTCCTTTTGGGCATTAAATGATTTGTAAGTAACAATCAAAACCATTTTCTTGATGATGGCTTGGTATATTTCATCTAAAAAATGCAATCCCTTCAAACTTTCGTTTTTATCCAAATAAATCACAGGGGCTGTGTTCGTTTTTTCTGCATAAATTTTGTCTTCCAATCGTTGCAGAATGTCCGAAACATCATTAAACAAAGAAAAATCTTTGAACTGTTTGAGCATCGATACAGTTTCGGTCAAAACATTGATGTCGGTTTCGGTCAGCGGAATATCGGTGATGGTAAAATCTTCGTCTTCATATTTGTAATACTTTTTGTCATAGACCACAATGGGCGCATGATAGCCCAATTTATCGCTGCGCATCAATTGAATATCGGCTTGAAGTGTGCGTTTGCTCACAGGATTTTCTTTGCCTTCATATTCATACAAAGCTTCACTACAAGCATCCATCAAATCATTGAGCGTCCATTGCCGGTATTTGTTTTGCAAACATTTGTCAATGGTTTTGTATCGAATCAGGGCGTTTTTATTTTGAGACATGTGAGTTTAGTTTCAGGTTTTAAGTTTCAGGTTTGCTTCGCCTGTTCGCTATCGCTCGGGTCAAGTTTCAGGTTTCAAGTTTGCTTCGCCTGTTCGCTATCGCTCGGGTCAAGTTTAAAGCTTCAAGTGCAAGTTTCACAAAAGTTCGTCTATTTCTCGTTGTATATTTTCTCTTGCTTTTGCTTCATATTTTTCTCTAAACAAGTCGGTTTGAAAGATAAATTCAGATTTCAAAAAGTGTTGCAGTGCTTTTTTTCGACCGGGATTGTAAAGAAAATCGGGATAGATTTTATATTCTTTTCTAATTTGTTGACAATAGATTTTATAGACTTCCCAATCTTTTGAAAGGATTTTTAAATCAAAGTCTATCAGCCAATTGATGTCTTGGTTTGGGTTGTATTGATGCAATTGTGTGGCTGTAATTAAATCAAAAATCAATTGTTTATCAAGCGTATCATTGGTTTTAAGTATTCCAACAGCATACGTTGCACTTTTCAATTCGTTGTCTTTTCTGGTAGGTTCATAAACAAAATCATGGTAGAACAAAGCAAACAATATTTCGTTTGGATTTTGAAGCTCATTTTTATAATTTTCAAACAATTCAAGCATTTCCTCAAGGTGCAAAAGATTGTGGTAATGTCTTGATTTTGAAGAATATGCTTTTTCTAATTCCTGCCAGCATTGATTGATTGCAGCAGTTTCAAAACCAATTTTCAATAACAAATCATTGAAGATTTTTTCGAGGTTCATTTAGGTATTTTGTTCAAAAGTACATCACTTTTATAATTACGCAAAATAATTGCGCACTCACTTTTCAATCTTTGTGCCGTTGGAAAAAATAAAGCAAATAAATTAAAAATCAAAAAAACATGAACACACAAATCAACGGCAACGATTTACTCGCATTAGGATATGCAGAAGGCAACTTAATTGGCATCGCTTTAAAATGCAATCGAAAACGAACCGGTTTTAGCAAAGCACAAATGTTGGATCACTTCGCTAAGGTTTTAGCCGATCCAGAAAATTATTTAAACGATGCTTTATTCGGTACTTTAGCCCAAGCCATCATCGAAAAAGCGCAGGAAAAACCAGAAGATTTTATTGCTTTGAATCCAAATCCGAACACTTATATTTCTTACGGTGAAAACCAGATAGAAGATGGTGCCAAAGCCCAAATGAACATCGCCATGCAATTGCCTGTGACGGTTGCGGGAGCGTTAATGCCCGATGCCCATCAAGGCTATGGATTGCCGATTGGGGGAGTTTTGGCCACCAAAAATGCCATCATTCCTTATGGAGTAGGCGTGGACATTGGTTGCAGAATGGCATTGTCCATTTATGATATTCCCGAAATTTTCTACTTCGAAAACGAAACAAAATTCAAAAGAGAATTGGTTGCCCATTCCAAATTTGGTGCGGGACATGGATTTCACGGACAATACAAATCCAATCATGCGGTTTTGGATAGAAAAGAATTTAACGAACATGCTTTCATCAAAAATTTGAAAGACAAAGCTTGGTCGCAATTGGGTTCGTCGGGCGGTGGCAATCATTTTGTGGAATTGGGCATCATCGAATTTGCACAAGAAGATGCTGTTTTGAATATTCCGCAAGGCAAATATGTGGCATTGTTAACGCATTCGGGCTCGAGAGGTTTGGGTGCAACGATTGCTGGACATTACACCAAATTGGCGAAAGAAAACTGCAAATTGCCCGACATCGCTAAAAACTTGGCCTATCTTTCGTTAGACTCACAACTCGGACAAGAATATTGGATTGCGATGAATTTAGCAGGCGATTATGCCTCGGCCTGTCATGAAATTATTCATACAAAAATGGAAAAAGCATTAGGCGCAAAAGTGTTGGCAAAAGTAGAAAACCACCACAATTTTGCTTGGAAAGAAATGCACCAAGGCGAAGAAGTGATTGTGCATCGAAAAGGCGCCACTCCCGCAGGAAAAGGCGTGATGGGCATCATTCCAGGCAGCATGACCGCCCCCGGATTTTTGGTACGAGGCAAAGGCGAATCGCAAGCCATCAACTCGGCATCGCATGGAGCAGGACGACAAATGAGCCGAACGCAAGCCATTAAAACCATTACGAAAAACGAGATGAAAGCCATTTTAAAAGAACACAACGTTACGTTGATTGGCGCCGGAAAAGACGAAGCACCGATGGCTTACAAAGACATCCATCAAGTGATGGCAGCACAAACCGATTTGGTGGATGTGGTTGCAAAATTTACCCCAAAAATGGTGAGAATGGCTGATGATGGAAGTAGGGAAGATTAGTATTAAAAAAAGGCCTAAAACGTTTGTTTTAAGCCTTTTTTTTTTAGGATTTAATTTTTCAAAAATCGCAGTACAATATTTTGATTGTCAACATTCATTCGAATGAAATAAACGCCTGAACTTATTTGAGAAACGTCCAAAGTCAAATCGTTGGCTTGATGGATTGATTTCGAAAGCATCACTTGACCGATGGTGTTGTATATTTCAATATTTTTAGGCAACGACACACCATTTTGAACTCCAATGGATACCAATTGACTGGCTGGATTTGGATACAACGAAATGTTATTCTTAATAAAATTTTCATTATTTAAATTCAAATCGATTCTAAACTTCGCTTTTTCAGTAGAAATAAAAGTACCACCACTCGCAATCGTCTGTCCATTTGAAGTAGTGATTGAATAACTTCCATTGCCATTTTCACAACAAATGCCATCGCCAAATGAATCAAAAATGGTAAACTCATAACATTCATTGCTTTCCACAGTGATTTGTTGGCTAAAAGTTTCCTCATTGGCGTATGGACCGCCACTTGCCACAAGCACTCCGCCGCTTTTGGTTAAGGTCCATGTTGTTTCATCGCCAAACTCATCCGTGGTGATGCTGATTTCTACAACACTTGTGTTAAAAATCTCCACTTCATTGGTTTCAAACGCCGCATATTTTCGATTGTTGAAAGTATAATCGTCCATGCCATTATTGATAGAAGTTAACTCAAAGAAAGCCGTGTGACTTCCCGTTGGAAAATTAACTTCTGGCAATGTGACGTAAATTGTTTCAGAGGGAAGTAAATTTCCTGTCCAATCGAACGTTTGGTTGCCACCTTCGTTGAAATTGTAGGTAATCGTGGCACTTGTAATGGCATTTACTGTGCCTCTGTTTCTTAATTCAATGACTGGGTTGAATGAATTTGAACAGCCACCGCCCAAAGAATCGGCAATGATTTCCAAATCATAACTATAAGTTTGCGGCGCAAAACAAGCTTCTGAATTAAGCAAATTGATTCTTCTTGGCGAATATTGCATCACAGTGCGAATTCTGGTTTTTTGGTCTTGGGTGAAAATGTTTTGACAACCAGCGGGAGTGTAATCCATATAATTTTCAATCATGTTCAATGCACCGCAGCTTAAATTGGGGGTGCAAGTTTCGTTGGGTGCAGTGGCAGGCGGAGTGTCGTTGCAATAATCGCCTGCGTCAAAACACTCTTCTGTGTCTCCCCAAATATGTCGAAGTCCGAGCCAGTGGCCCACTTCGTGCGTGCTTGTTCTGCCGTCATTTTCTGTGGAATCGTAGTTACCGCCCGCAAAAATAGCCGCCGAACCAAAATATTTATGTCCGATCACCACACCGTCTGTAAAAGCCAGCGTGCTCGTTCCTTCATCAAGACCTTCCAAAGTGGAATTGGTAGGAAACTGCGCATAGCCAAGAATTTCGAACAAACCAAAAAGCGTAACGCCTTCCACCACCCAAATGTTCAAATATTCGTTTGGATTCCATTGTGTTTGAGGTTTTACGAGTTGTTCTACATCCGTAATTTCCCATCCATCAGCGCCTGCGCCCGCCAATGAAACCCTGTTGATTCCATTCGTGGCATTTCCTGCAGGATCTCTTTGTGCCATGCAAAATTCAATTTTCACATCTGCTCCCACCGGATTTGTATTGAAACCCGGAGTGCCTTCTAATTTTCTAAAATCTTGGTTCAGCACCGTAATTTGAGAAGCAATTTGTTGATCAAGAATGTTTTCATCAACACCATACGCCTTGTTGTTGTGAATCACGTGCACCACCACCGGAATGTTCAAAACTGTCTCCGAGTCGGTGTTGAGACTGGCAGTCAACTTTTGAATTTTTGGTGCCAACCACGATTCAAAAGAGGCATCGGTGTTTCTTTTAATACCCGCTTCTCGCAAATACAAATCGTATTCGGGAGTCACACATTTCAACTTTTGCGAAGGTAAATTTTCATTCATCTGAAGGGTTCTTCCAAAAGTAGCAGGTTGTTTGTTGCCCTTTTGTTGTCCGAAAGCAATGAACGAAAAAACAGAAAAAATGGCTACAAACAGCCACTTTGAATTGATTTTTGGGGTCATAGTAATAAAATTAGTGGCGTAAAAATAGAAAATAGAATATTATTATTGACGAAAATTTTTTGAAGAAAAAACAGGGATGCACTCCAAACACTGCGGATAAGCAAAACGAACACACAATTTCGTTCAAATATCGCAAGCTGTTTTTAAAAAAGATGAATAAAAGTCATTTAGATAAATCGGTAAAAGCAAGTTTTTGTTGCAAAGCAAAATGAAAAGAAATGAAAAAAGAAAAGAAATGAAAAAAGAAAAGAAGTGCAATCAAGGCAAGAATTATTGAAACAGTTGGTGACAAAAAAAATATTTTTTAAATGAAGCGTCACAAATCCGTGACAAAACAAAAAAGAAAATTCAAACTGTCACAAAAGTGTGGCAAAATAATTTTTTATTTTAAAATTGCCACAAATCTGTGGCAAAAAAATATTTTATTTTCAAATTGCCACAAAACTGTGGTAAAATAAATACGATTGTAGAAATTGCCACAGATTCGCAGATTTATTATGACGAATCATTGATTTTTGATGAGATTCAAAAATTGTAAAATTCAGAAAGGTGTGTGGTTTTTTGTACATGTTTTTTAGTTAAATTTGAAATCACTATGAAAAACAAAATAACCGAAAAATTAAAAGCCATCGCATCCGAAAAAGGAGTAGAAATTCTTTATGCGGTAGAATCAGGCAGTCGTGCTTGGGGGTTTGCCTCGCCTGATAGTGATTATGACATTCGTTTTATCTACAAACATGATTTGGCGTATTATCTATCCTTGTGGGAGCAAAAAGACACGATTGAGTTCATGACCGAAGAAGATTTGGACGGCTCGGGTTGGGATTTGCGCAAAGCCCTGCGTTTGTTGGCAAAATCTAATGCACCTTTGTTAGAATGGATTTACTCGCCTGTGGTCTATTATGAAAACGAAGCGTTCATGCAACAAATAAGAAAACTGGCGGAGGACTGTTTTTCGCCGGTGGCATGTTTGCATCACTATTTGGGAACAACTAAGAATTTCATGGCTGTTTGTGAGCAAGAAGAAGTGAAACTGAAAAGTTATTTCTATGCCTTACGAACGGCGCTTGCTGGAAAATGGATCATCGAAAAAAACACGTTTCCACCCGTCGATTTCATGGAATTGTTGCCCATTACGCCCCAAAACATACAAGAAAAAATAAAAGAATTGATGGCCATCAAAGCTAATCAAGACGAAACATATTTGCACCCAAAAGAGGAATTAATCACTACTTTTTTGCAGGAAACGATTGCTTTTAATCAAGGACATGCGAATGGATTGGGAAGTGGGAAGAAGGTAAGTGAGGAATTGGATGGGGTTTTTAGGGGATCGATATCCAGATGATGATTTGTTAGATTCTAAAATCAACAATTATCATTTAATATTTCAGAGGTTATATTTTTCACTAACATTTTAAAATGTATTTTTGTGAAATGAAAAAATCATTAAAAAATCTTCTTAATCAATTAGATTTAATTGAAAACAAAGCTGTCTTCTTCAGAGATGAAGAAGGTGGAGACGTTTTTGATGGATTTTCTTCTGATTTATATAAAAAGCTTGAGTTAATAAAACCAGATGCTTTTTATGTATTTAACAATCAACCATTTATATTATTTTTTGATTTAACTTCAATTAAAAGCATAGAAAGAGAAACCGAAATACATAAGCAAGTTTGGTCTTTTGATAATTCACCAATTGTTTTTGTAATAAAAGATACTGATGTAAAAGTATATAATGCTTTAAGTTACAGTAAAAAAGAAAAAAGTTTAGATGAAATAAAATTATCGCAAGACGAAATTGAAGACAAGTTTTCTTTTTGGAATTTACAAAGCGGAACTACTTGGAAATGGTTGCAAGATGATTATTATGAAAACAATAAAAAGAAGGACTTTCGTAAGAGAGTAAATGAAAAACTTTTTCAGAATATTAAAGAAGTTCGACAAACATTAGTCGATAAAAGTAAACATGGTAGTTTAACCGATAATGAGGCTAACTCTTTAATTTTAAGATTAATATTTATTAGATATTTAATAGACAGAGAAATTAAAATTGACAATGATTTTATATCAGGAAAAGATACTAAGGAAAGAAGAATCAGTTTTAGTAATTTAATCAAAACCCCAGAAAAACTAAATCAATTATTCTTCAAACTAAATGCTAATTTTAATGGTGCACTTTTTAAAGAACTAGATATACAGATTTCTAATGAGCAATCTATTTTTTTAGCAAATGTTTTTAAAGGAGAAATAGAAGAGCAAGGTTCTTTATTTGATGGATTTTATTTTGAAATTTTTGATTTTTCCATAATCCCTGTAGAAGTAATCTCAGGTATTTATGAGTCATTAATTGATCCTGAAACTAGAGATTTAGATTCCGCAGTTTATACACCATCATTTTTAGTAGATTATATTTTAAAAGATACGGTTGATAAATATTTGGAAGATAACAATACTTCTGAATGCAAGATTTTTGAGGTTGCTGTAGGTTCGGGGATTTTTCTTGTGCAATCATTGCGTAAAATGATAGAAAAGGAAATAGAATTAAACGGCAACTCAAACAAAAAGATTTTTAGCGAGAAAATCAGGGAAATTGCGAAGAATAATTTATTTGGAATAGATATCAACAAGGAAGCATTAAAAGTAGCTTGCTTCTCGATTTATATTGCTTTATTAGATTATCAAGATCCAAAAGATATTGAAAAATATCCTTTCCCTAATTTAATAGACGAAAATCTTTTTGAAGCTAACTTTTTTAATATAAATCATGATTTTAATGAAATTATAAAAGCTAAGAAAACTCAATTTATACTTGGAAATCCGCCTTGGAAACCCAAAAAAGACGATGATTTTCATATAACTTGGTTAAAGGATAATAATAAAATTGTTGGAAATTTTGAAATTTCTCAATCTTTTTTATTGCGAACAAAAGATTTTATGCAATTAGATACTAAAGCAGCATTGATTGTAACAAGCACAATGTTTTATAATGTATCTAAAACTGCAAGAACTTTCAAAAATGAGTTTTTAACAACGTTTTGTGTTCATAAATTTTTTGATTTGTCTGCGGTTAGACGTTTAGTTTTTGAAGAAAAGAATAGTCCAGCAAGTATTGTATATTATCGTTTGGCAGAGGATAATAATTATTTAAATAATATTGTAAAACATGAATCAATAAAATCAAATAGTTTTTTAAATAATTTTAAAATTCTTGTTATAGAGAAGTTTGATCAAAAAGAAATATTACAAAAATATTTTATTGAAAATGATTGGATGTTCAAAGTTGCTTTGTATGGAAATACTCTAGATTTTAATTTAGTTAAAAGGTTATTTAATTCAAAAACGAAAGCTCATCAATTTTTAATTAAGAATAAAGCAAAAAAAGGTTTAGGCGTTATAAAAATAAGTGATAAGTCTAAAACCAAACCAAAGTATCATCCGGAACTTATTGGATATCCTTTGATAGAAAACTCAGAAGTAGAACTTTACTATACTCCACTCAGTAATAAATTACTAAAAGAAGAGAATGTTACTTTTATCAGAGGAAGGAAAGAAAATTTATTTTGTAATTCGAAAATATTATTAAAAGAGCAATGTACAGATGAAACATATCTGAGTGTATCTTATCAGGATTCGAAAAGTGTTTTTGTTAATGGTGTTTCAGGTATTAGTTTTGAGAATGAAGATTTAACTAAATTTATTTACTCATATTTAATAAGCGACATTATTACGTATTATTTATTTATGATTTCGTGTTCTTGGGGAGTTGGAACACGACCAGCTATAAGATTTAGAGAAGAGTTTTTGTCATTTCCTGTCGTTAGTGAAAAACTCGAATTGAATAGAGATTTAGTAAGATTAGTAGACGAATTTTTAGCCCCATTCAAAAAATTCTATTTAAGTTTCAATTTAGGTAAACCTGAAAAGAAGGATGTGATTCTTAACGAAATTAACACAATAATTAATGATTTATTTGATATTAATTCATATCAAAAAGACTTAATCAATTATGTTTTAGAAGTTTCTCGTTATCAATTTCAAGAAAGTAAGCAACAAAAATTTTTAAGGAAAGTTGATCGTGACATTGAATTTCTGAAAAAATACGCTGATGTTTATATACAAGAATTTGAAAAAATTTATGATGATGAATTTATCCAAGTTGAAATTTATCCTTTAAATCATTTTATTGCAATGAATTTTGTTTTTTCAGACTTAAAGCCAAAAAATAAAATTGAATTTCTAAAAGATAAGAAAGACGAAAATGAAGTTTTAAAAAGATTAGCGGAGAGTTTAAGTATTTCTCAAATTACAGACGCAAAAAATTCAAAGCATAATTTATTCATACAAAAAGATATTAAAGGCTTTGAAAAGAATTCGTTTTATATTATCAAACCAAATGAATTCAAATGTTGGCATAGAGCTATGGCTTGGTATGATGTAGCAGAATTTAGAGAAGCCATTCAAAAAGCAGAGTTAGAACATTTAAATACTAATTTAGATGAGTTTTAATGCTTTTGAATTCAACGCTTCAAGAAAAACTGTTGATTCTGATTCAAAGAGAAGAATAAAACAGATTCTGTCGTATGTTTTGGAGTGTCATAAATTAATGATGGACGACAAAGTAGTTTTCTCTTTATCTGAAATTAAAAAATCTAAAATTAAACCAGAAAATAAGTTTAGAAATTATTTTGTAGATAATTATTTAAGAGTTAATAAACATCTATTAAAGAATTTTGCAGAAACAGATCATGTATATTTTGATAAAGAAACTGAAGAAACATTTGTGCAAAATGGTATCGAGCAAACTGATAAAATTGATATTTACATAAGAGATGGTGCTTTACCTGATTTGCTCAAAGGGGAATTAAAAAATGTTTATTTTGCAATGGAGTGTAAAAGAATCAAAATCAAATCTGATTCAAAAGAATACGTCTTAGATGTTCAGAAATATGTTGAAAGGAACCATACTAATTCACGACTTCCATTTGAAGGGCAAATTGCATTTATAGAAAATGAAAAATTGACACATAAAATTATTTCTGATGAAATTAATTCCATCCTTAAGGAAACCAATACAATAATTACAGATTCCTTTTTGATGCCTGAGAAACTTCATAGTTCAGTTGAAGGAACATACTGTTCAAAGCATAAAAAGAACTTTGGAAATAATAATTCTTTTATAATATACCATTTAATGCTTGACTATTCAAAAGTTGTTTTAAACTAATTAGTGCCCAAACCCTTATCCGCTCTAACCCCAATCCCAACCCCTCAAACCCCAACATTTTTAGTAAACCAAACGTTACATTTTAATCAACAATCTACCACCAAAACATTTGTGGTTTGGATTTTTTCAATTTTAGCCCTAATATTGGTTTGGATTTTTTAAAAAAGGATAAGAAATCCTATCTTTTCAAATGCTATATCGATATAAATCAACGATTTAAAGCCAACAAAATGAACATCCAAACCCTAAAACCCCAAAATCTCATTCTTTTCGAAGTTATTTCGGGTAGCAAATCGTATAGAAAATTGTAAAAACAAAACCACTATATTTGTATCATTAAAATTCCATGAAGCATGAACTACAAAATATCATTTCAGGAAAGAGCCAAGTTAGGTATGGAGATGCTATCCAAGCGATTGCCCGTTACATTAGAGGAAGCAAGAGCACAAGCAAAGAGATTAAGCAAAGTCAGCAAATCAAAAGTGAAGAAGCAACGTGCATAAAAGAATTTTGTGATCAAAATAACTTTTGGAAAACAGACATTGATATCACGTCATTTGTTTCGAGCGGTGCTGAACAAAAGGTTTATCTACAAGATGAATATCAAGTCTTTAAGTTGAATGATGCTATTTATTACGAATCGTGGGAAGATTATTTGAATAATTTGTTACTTAACAATTATTTTTTTCAAGACACTGCCTACGAATTAGTTGGCTTTCATCAATCAGAAAATGTTTTGTATGCGGTTGTTGTTCAGGAATTTATTAGATCCGATCAAAACACAGTGCTCGAAAATGTCAAAAAGTTTCTTCTTGAAAATGGTTTTCTCAATAAGAAAAACAATGATTATTATCATCCGGAACTTGGTATTATTTTAGAAGATTTACACGATGAAAATGTACTCACGTTCGAAAATAATCTTTATTTCATCGACACCGTTTTTTTCATTACTGAACAATTTTACAAATGACCATCCAAGACCTAAAATCCCAAAATCTCATTCTTTTCGAAGTTATTTCGGGTAGTACATCTTTTGGATTGAACACGCCCACTTCCGATACGGACATCAAAGGCGTGTTTTATTTGCCCAAAGCACACTTTTATGGACTGCATTATATTCCGCAAATCAGCAACGAAACCAACGACGAGGTTTATTATGAATTGGGGCGTTTTGTGGAATTGCTTTTGAAGAACAATCCCAATATTTTAGAAATTTTAGCTTCGCCCGCAGATTGTGTTTTGTACAAACATCCGTTGATGGAGTCATTGGTTTTACAAGATTTTTTGTCCAAATTATGCAAAGACACTTTTGCGGGGTATGCCATGACGCAAATTAAAAAAGCAAGAGGTTTGAAAAAGAAAATTGTCAACCCCATGGCGAAAGAGCGCAAGAGTTTGTTAGATTTTTGTGCTATTTTAAACGGTTATGATTCGGTTTCTTTATCAAAATGGCTAGAGGAGCAAAACCTTTTTCAGGAACAATGCGGCTTAATCAATGTTCCTCATGCCAAAGGAATGTATGCTGTGTTTTATGATGAAACCAAAACCTTAGGCTACAAAGGAATCATTAAAAATGAAAAATCTAACGAAGTTTCACTTTCTTCCATTCCCAGAGGCGCAGCACCTATTGGGTATTTGTCCTGCAATCTTGAAGGCTATTCCAAATATTGCAAGGAATATGCTGAATATTGGGATTGGATAGCAAAACGCAACGAAGAACGTTACAAGGACACTGTAAAAACGCAGCACGCAACGTCTCAACCGCAAAATTACGATTCCAAAAACATGATGCACACCATCCGTTTGTTGCAATCGGCAGCACAAATATTGGCCACGGGAAATTTAAACATCAAAGTTGACAATCGGGAAGAACTTTTAGCCATCAAAGCCGGCGCCATGGACTATGAAGCATTGTTGCAAAAAGCAGCCGATTTAATTGAAACCATCGAACAACTTTACAAAACGACTTCCTTATCCGAAACACCCAACATCGAAAAAGCAACCCAGATTTTGATCAGCATCAGAACAGCATTATATCAGTAAGCAACTTACACTGTTTTTCATCCTATCAAAGCAACCGTAACCTTCAGTAAGTTGGCAGTTCAGTCTAAAGCGAACAGCTGAAAATTGGTGACAAGTTAATCTTCAGAAAATAAAATGTCACGTTTTCGTGACAAAACAAAAAACAAAATTCAAACTGTCACAAATCCGTGACAAAACGAATCGAAGCAAAACAAACTGTCACAAATCTGTGGCAAAAAAATAATTTATTTTAAAATTGCCACAAAACGGTGGCAAAATAAATACGATTGTAGAAATTGCCACAAAACTGTGAAAGAATATTTCATCGAAGTGAAAGGCTTGACCCAAAAAGCAGGTTGGATGATCGGTACTTTGGAAATCTTACAAATCCCTTTGGAAGGCACACATCACAGAGGCGCGGACGATGCCAAAAACATTGCTAAAATATTGTATGGGTGTCTTTTGAACCGATAGTTATAACGTCTTTTTTTTCTGAAAAAAGGACGTTTTTGATTGGTTTTTATGGGTTTTCGAGATAAGGTTGCTGACTATTGAGAGGTTTGGTTGTTGGTTTGTGTAACGGGATTTTACGCAATAATAGTTATTGGTTCTTAATGTTCATATTGTAAATTATAATCAAAATGTTAATCATTATCTTTGAGGTATTGAAAAAGAAATGTTATATTTACTCTTTCGGTTATAAAGTTTTTCATTAAAATCCAATATCATCTTTTGGGCCTATATAGCCGACAAAAACTTTTCTATTAGCATCATTTGGGAAGTAATACAATCTAAAAGGTTCACCACCAAAATACCATTTGATATGAAGGCTAAATACACGGTCGCCAATTCCTGGACAATTGAAAGTTCTTAAAGCAAGCGTATTGGCTACTCTTGTAGGTGTATCTGGGGAATTGTCTAATCCCAAGTTTGCATAATCAAATGAACCTTGTTGCCAAGTTCCAGTATATGAATTAAGCCTTTTAAGTTTTTGGTCTATTAATCCAAAACGGTCATCATTGACTGATAGATGCCGAATTTGTTCCCATACTCTTTCACAGAAAATTAAATTTGGGAACAAAATATCTCTGCTGTCCCAATAGTT
>JBEILV010000019.1:0-25415 GCA_040379105.1 Flavobacterium sp. | reverse complement strand
TTCAAAAAAACGCCATCAAAGACCCAAAACTGCTCGAAGATATTTTTATTTATTTGATCAACAATGCTACTAATTTATTGTCGGTCAACAACATCACTAATTATTTAAAAAGCAGTGGCAGAAAAACAACTTTTGACACAGTTGCCAACTATATAGGGTTTATTGAAGATACTTTCTTGATTCACAAAGCCGAACGATTTGACATCAAAGGCAAAGAAACGATTGCAGGCAACGCAAAATATTATGCCAACGATTTGAGCTACAAAAATTATTTATACAGTGGTTTTGGTTATGGCATCGGATTTTTGCTAGAAAACTTAATTTATTTAGCACTTTGCAGGGCTGGATATGAAGTGTTTGTGGGAGTTTTACCGAACAAAGAAGTGGATTTCGTAGCCAAAAAAGCCAGTGAAACATTGTATGTGCAATGTGCTTATTTACTGCAAGATGAAGCAACCGTTGCAAGAGAATTTACAGCCTTAGAGACTATTGCTGACAATTACACAAAAGTGGTCGTTACTATGGACGAGATTGTTTTACCATCAAGAAACGGCATTCTTCATGTGCAAGCATGGAATTTTGAGCATTTGTTGGAATCGATGGGGAAACCTGCATTTTCACCCAATTGATAGGAGAAATATCGTTTTAGTTACGTAAAAAAATCACTTTTTGAATTCTAAAACGTGATGATTGAAAGTAAATTAATAACAAAATATCGACAAACCAAGTTTTCAAAAGTATCAAACAAAAAAAATCCCCGAAAACTCGGGGATTTTTTTTTATTTATACATTTTTTGTCTTAGTTCTTTCACTTTCGGATCGTCCAGATAATCATCAAAAGTCATGTATCGATCGATAGAACCACTCGGTGTTAACTCCAAAATTCGATTGCCCACCGTTTGTGCAAATTCGTGGTCATGTGTGGTTAAAAGCACGGTTCCTTTAAAGTTTTTGAGGGCATTGTTAAAAGCCGTAATCGATTCTAAATCAAGGTGATTCGTTGGTTCGTCGAGCATCAAAACGTTGGCACGCAACATCATCATTCGTGAAGTCATGCAACGCACTTTTTCGCCTCCCGAAAGCACACGACCCGTTTTTAAAGCTTCTTCGCCCGAAAAAATCATTTTTCCTAAAAATCCTCTCACATATACTTCATCGCGTTCTTCTTCGGTTTTTGCCCACTGACGAAGCCAATCTACCAAAGTCAAATCGTTGTCGAAATGTGCGTGATTGTCTAACGGCAAATAGGATTGTGTCGTTGTGATGCCCCAATCAAAAGTGCCTTCATCTTGCTTTAAGTTTTGATTCAAAATTTCGTAAAAAGCCGAAGTTGCTCTGGAATCTTTGGAAAAAACCACCACTTTATCGCCTTTCGCTAAATTGATATTTACGTTTTTAAACAAAACTTCACCATCTTGCGACGCTGCTAAATTTTGAACATTCAATATTTGATCGCCGGCTTCTCTTTCTTGGTCAAAAATAATGGCAGGATAACGTCGAGAAGAAGGTTTGATGTCTTCAATTTTTAATTTTTCAAGCATTTTCTTTCTTGAAGTAGCTTGCTTGGATTTGGCAACGTTAGCGCTAAAACGCATGATGAACTCTTGCAATTCCTTTTTCTTTTCGTCGGCTTTTTTGTTTTGCTGCGCTCGTTGTTTGGCGGCCAACTGACTTGATTCGTACCAAAAAGTATAATTTCCTGAATAATGATTGATTTTTCCGAAATCAATATCGGAAATATGTGTGCAAACCGCATCTAAAAAGTGACGGTCGTGTGAAACCACTAGAACGGTATTTTCATAATTAGCAAGAAAATTTTCCAACCAACCAATGGTTTCAAAATCCAAATCATTGGTTGGCTCATCCATAATCAACACGTCTGGATTGCCGAAAAGTGCCTGCGCCAAAAGGACTCTCAACTTCAGTTTTCCATCCATGTCGGCCATCAAAGTGTAATGAAAAGATTCACTGATTCCAAGATTTGACAACAAAGTAGCCGCATTTGCATCAGCATTCCAACCATTCATTTCTTCAAAACGAACTTGCAATTCGCCAATTCTATCTGCATTTTCATCAGAATAATCTGCATACAAGGCATCCATTTCTTGTTTGACTTCAAAAAGATTTTTGTTGCCCATAATGACAGTTTCCAAAACTGTATGCGCATCAAACATATTGTGATTTTGGTTCAAAACAGACATCCGTTTGCCGGGTTCTAAAATAATATGGCCCGAAGTTGGATCCATATCGCCAGCAATTATTTTCATGAACGTGGACTTTCCGGCACCATTGGCACCAATAATTCCATAACAATTTCCTTGTGTGAAAGTTACATTAACTTCGTCGAATAAAATACGTTTCCCGAATTGAACAGATAGATTTGAAACTGTAAGCATAAATTACCTAATTTTTGGGTGCAAAAGTAGTCAATTTTAGGCATTTTTGCCTCGAAACATTGCATTTAATATAGGTATATTTTAACTGAATGTTAACTAGCTACTTCCCGCACTACTACTACTTTTGTTGACATTGCAAAATAATAATTCATGCATTCTCAATTTAATAAAGATTATTTCCTTTTTTGTTTGATTTTTGGTTTTACACTGTCGAGTTGTAACCAAGATTTTCAAAAAGACGACTATACCGCTCACTTTGGTGGGGAAGTAATCAATCCGAGCTCTGATTACGTTTTGTTTATGAAAAATAACGAAGTGATTGATACGCTCTTTCTGGATGAAAATAGAAGATTTTTCAAAACATTCGATTCGCTTGCTCCTGGGATGTACACTTTTAAGCACGAACCCGAATACCAATATGTTTATTTTGACAAAAACGATAGTTTGATGGTGCGCATCAATCCTACTGATTTTGATGAATCGATTGTGTTTTGCGGAAGAGGAGACGAAAAAAATAATTTTTTGATTGAATTATATCTTAAAAATCAGCAAAACACCAAAAATTCTTTTGATGATTATGATTTACCCGTAGGTGAATTTTTAAAGAAAATCGATTCTACTCAGCAAAAAATCATTTCATTTTATGAAGAGAAAAAGGCAAAAATAAAATGGTCTGAAGAGTTTGATCATTACATCACGAATAACATCCATTTATACAAATACACCAAAAAAGAAATCTATCCGATGATTCATAGTTTGAGAGTTGGAGATGATTTTAACACCTCATATCCTGCTGATTATTATGATCATCGAAATTTAGTGGATTTTGACCATCAAGACATTATGCAATATTCGCCGATGGTTCGATATTTGTCGCACATGCTTTCCAATATTTCATTTCAAGAAGTTCATCATAAAAACATTCCTGAACATGAAAAAGCTTTGGAAATGGGCTTAATCAAATTAAAAATCGCAGATACTTTATTTAAAGATGTAGAAGTCAAAAATAAAGTACTAGATCAAATTACTTTTAATTTTTTATTAGAAGATCAAAACATCAACAATACTGAAAAACTATTGCGTTTGTACAATCAACTTTCAACCAACGACAATAAAAAATCGGAAATTAAAAAAATTGAAAACGCTATACAGAAACTTCGAAAAGACGCCTTTTTACCAAATATTGAATTAGTGAGCTTTGATAGTATTCGGATAGAAAGTTCAAAAATTTTGAATAAGAAAAGTGTAATTTCATTTTGGACAGAAAATGCTGAAACGCATTTAGCAGCGATGCACAAAAAGGCAAATTTATTTAGCAAAACGCACCCAGAATATCAATTCATTTTTATCAATATCGACACAAGTCACGACGATTGGCGTGATCATTTAAGTAAATATAGAAATGAAAAATACCATTATTACAAAGCTGAGGATTTCGACAAACTTAAATCTGATTGGGTGATTACTAAACTGCACCGCACCATTATTTTAGACGGCGAAGGAAAAATAGACAATGCTTTTGTTAACCTTTTTGATGCTCGGTTTGACAGCTTCTTGGATTAAGTCCAAAAAGTAACAAAAAAAAAGCCATCGTGAAACAACTTCAGATGGCTTTTTTTTGTTTTTAGACAGTAAATTCTACTCGTTCATTGAGATTAAAAATTCGCTGTTATTCTTAGTTTTCTTAATTCTATCGTTGATAAAATCCATGGCTTCCACGGGATTCATATCTGCTAAATATTTTCTCAAAATCCACATTCTTTGCAGCGTGCTTTCGTCTAGAAGTAAATCGTCTCTTCGTGTGCTTGAAGAAGTCAAATCGATGGCAGGGAATATACGTTTGTTGGAAATTTTTCTATCCAACTGCAATTCCATGTTGCCTGTTCCTTTAAATTCCTCAAAAATCACCTCATCCATTTTCGAACCGGTTTCGGTCAACGCTGTTGCAATGATACTAAGCGAACCGCCATTTTCAATTTTTCTGGCTGCACCGAAAAATCGCTTAGGTTTCTGCAAAGCATTCGCATCCACACCACCACTTAAAACTTTTCCAGAAGCCGGCTGCACCGTGTTGTAAGCTCTTGCTAGTCTGGTGATTGAATCCAAAAGAATTACCACATCGTGTCCGCACTCAACCAAACGTTTGGCTTTTTCGAGCACAATATTGGCTACTTTCACATGTCGATCGGCTGGTTCGTCAAACGTTGAAGCAATTACTTCGCCACGAACGCTTCTTTGCATGTCGGTTACTTCCTCAGGACGTTCGTCAATCAAAAGTACAATTAAATAAACTTCAGGATGATTGGCCGCAATAGCGTTCGCAATGTCTTTCAAGAGCATCGTTTTTCCCGTTTTGGGTTGCGCCACAATCATGCCGCGTTGCCCTTTTCCGATCGGCGAAAACAAATCGATGATTCGAGTTGAAACCGAACTATGTTTTTGAGTAAGATTAAATTTTTGATTTGGAAAAAGAGGTGTCAAATGTTCAAATGAAATACGATCTCTCACCACTTGCGGATCATGACCATTGATTTTCAATACTTTTACAAGTGGAAAAAATTTCTCGCCTTCTTTCGGAGGTCGCACCACACCTTTTACCGTGTCGCCCGTTTTCAAACCAAACAACCGAATTTGTGAAGTCGATAAATATATATCATCCGGCGAAGCCAAATAATTATAGTCTGATGATCTTAAAAAACCATAACCGTCGGGCATCATTTCCAAAACGCCTTCACTTTCTATGATGCCGTCAAACTCGTAATCGGCATCGCGATAATTGTTTTTCTTTCCTTTATAATTCGGATTTGAATATTGAGTTGGATTAAAATTTGGGTGGTTTGGATTAAAATTTTGACTCGGGTTATAATTTTGATAAAAATTTTGACTCGGAATAAAATTTTGTTGATTTTGCGGTACAATGTTTTGATTTTGGTTTGGATTAGGATTTTGGTTTGGATTAGGATTTTGGTTTGGATTAGGATTTTGATTGGGATTGGAATTTTGATTCGGATTATAATTTGGAATATAACTTGGGTGGTTTGGGTTGCTCAGGTTGGGATTTTGGTTGGGATTTTTATTTACAAAAGCTGGTTTTTGCGGTCTGCTTTCATTAATTTTTGGCTGAAAAGGTTGGTTTTGAGGCGGAGCACTCGGTCTTGGTTCATTTTCAAGAACAGGACTTGATTCGGCATCGGGAGTTTGATTTTGGCTTTTTTTGACAAATATTTTGGCAGATTTTACAAACTTAGGTCTTTCATTAGGTCTCGCAATTGTTGCTTCCTCTTCATTATTCTTGCTTTCTGCGGCAGTGTCGTTTGATGCTTCTATCGCTGTCGGCACTTTGGCAATGGGCTCGTTTACAATTTGAACGTCCCTTTGTTTTACCACCTCTTTTTCTACTTCTTTCTCTACCTCTTTTTCTTGCATCGAAGAACTTTCAGGAAGCGTTTCCAGAGGTAGTTCTTCATCAGAAGCAGGCATCGCCGTAATATTTCGATTTTTCTTTTTATTGAAAAAATCCTTGTTTTTGGTGTCTGAAAAATCCGATTTTGGCATTCTTGTCCTTTTTACGGGAGTAGCTGCCACTGCCTCGGGTTCTTCAGAAATTGGATTTTCTTTCGGTGTTTTTTGGGATTGTAATTCAACTATTTTTTGAATCAAAACCTCTTTTTTCATCCCATAATACTTAAGATTAAAGGAATTTTTTGCAATCTCTTGAAGTTCAGGTAACTTCAAAGACTTTAGTGCGTCAGTATCAAACATACAGTAACGTTAAGTTATTTTTTTTGTGATTTTCTAGTAAAGCGGAAATTGAAATTAAAGGACCGAAGCTTGAAGTACTTACGGTTTTGTTGTGCAATAATACAAAAATTTATTAGGGTTGCAATGGTTTATTTAAAAAGAAAATTTATTTTTGTGCAACAAAATTAGTCCATGATTCAGCGAATTCAAAGTGTTTATTTGTTTTTAGTATTTATTTTTTCGGTGGTTTTACCTCATTTTCTTTCTGTTGGAATTAAAGAAACTGGCGAGCCACTCTACTTTATTGACAATTATATTTATGTTGCTTTGTTTTTCAGTAGCGGGTTTTTGGCTATTTGGAGTATTTTTAATTTCAAAAAAAGACAACATCAATTTGTATTAGGCAGATTGAACATGATATTGAACTTAATTTTGTTAGGGTTATTGGTTTTTAATTCACTAAAATTATCTGGAGAAAATCAGTTTTCTGTGAAAGGTATTGGGATTTTTCTTCCTATTCTTTCTATCGTTTTCTTGGTTTTGGCAAACAAAGCCATCAAAAAGGATGAAGATCTCGTAAAATCTGTGGATCGATTGCGATGAACCTCTTAACTTAGTTTATCTTAGTGCGTAAGAGAGCCCGAATTTTTATTCGGGCTTTTTTATTTTATTCTAATGGCTTTGAACGTGCGCCCAACTTCACAATTTCCATGTCTTTTATTTTTCCGTTTTCAATGACAAAACGCAACATCGTTCGCACTTCGTGAAATCCATGAATGCCCGCAGCACCTGGATTTAGATGCAATAAATTCAAATTTTTATCAAACTGAACTTTCAAAATATGAGAATGTCCACAAATGAAAATCTGAGGCGGATTCAATTGTAATGCTTCTTTAATTTTAGGATGGTATTTCCCCGGATAACCGCCAATGTGCGTGATCCAAATCGACATTCCTTCGCACATAAATTGTTGATGCAACGGAAAATCTTTTCTTGCTTCCTGTCCGTCGATATTTCCATAAACAGCTTTCAAAGGCTTAATTTTCGCAATCGTATCGGTCACAGACAAATCGCCAATGTCGCCAGCATGCCAAACCTCATCCGCCCAACGAACGTGTTTGAGGATTTTTTCGTCGATTAAACCATGGGTATCAGATAAAAGTAAAATTTTCTTCATGTTTTCAAAGATAGATTTATTTAAAAAAAGACCTCCACTCCACTTTCGTTTTAAGAAAAATTTACCAACCATTCAACGAACTTCGCCCTAAAGAATGTCAAATAAACAGCCTGAATATTTATCTTTGTCCGTGATGATACGCTATTTTATTCAACTTGCCTACAACGGAGAACATTTTCACGGATGGCAATCGCAACCCAACGCAACAACAGTTCAGGCAACGCTCGAAAATGCCTTGACTTTGATTTTAAAACAACCCGTCGAAATCATTGGTGCCGGCAGAACCGATACAGGCGTGCATGCCAAATTAATGTATGCGCATTTCGATATTGACTTTCGATTGGATGCAACATCTTTGGTTGAAAAAATGAATTCTTTTTTGCCAAAATCGATTGTTATTTTTGATTTTATCGAAGTTCATTCCGATGCGCACGCCCGTTTTGACGCCACAAGCAGAACCTATCAATATTTTATTCATCAACATAAAGATGCTTTTTTGGGAAATCTGAGTTGGTTTTATCATAAAAAACTAAACCTCGATTTAATGAATGAAGCCGCCGCTATTTTATTGAAACATACTGATTTTGAATGTTTTTCAAAAACCAATACCGATGTTTTTACCTACAATTGCGATATTTCGGAAGCTTTTTGGATCGAAAAAGAGGGGCAATTGGTTTTTACCATTTCTGCCAATCGTTTTTTGAGAAATATGGTGCGCGCCGTTATGGGCACACTCGTAGAAATTGGCTTAGAACGCAAACCCGTAGCTCATATTGAATTCGTTATTGCGAGTAAAAAAAGAAGTCACGCCGGATTTTCTGTTCCTGCGCATGGCCTATTTTTAACCGATATTAAATATCCCTATCTATAAAAATGAAAGCATTCGATTTGAACCTTTTCAAAAGGATTTTGACCTACACCAAGCCATTCAAATTGCTCTTTAGAGGCGTGATTGTTTGGGCCATTGCGCTTTCCATTTTTGCGGCACTTCGCCCCTATTTACTGAAGCAAACCGTCGATTTGTATGTTCAAAACAACGATTCGGTGGGTTTATTGCAATATATTATTTTGATGGCCATTGTGTTAGGTTTGGAAGTTTTGTCGCAGTTTTATTTTGTTTTTTGGGCAAACAAACTCGGACAAGACATTGTAAAAAATGTTCGTATGGAACTTTTCAATCAATTGATGCATTTCAAAATGAAATATTTTGATACGGCTTCTGTCGGACAATTAGTGACCCGCTCGGTTTCTGATTTAGAAGCGATTGCGAGAATTTTCAGTCAAGGTTTGTTCATGATTATTTCTGATTTACTGAAAATGATTGTTGTTTTGGTGCTGATGTTTTATATGAATTGGAAACTTTCATGGATTGTGATTGCTGCGATGCCGATTTTACTTTACGCCACACGAGTATTCCAAATCAAGATGAAAACAGCGTTTGAAGAAGTGCGGACACAAATTTCAAACTTAAACACGTTTGTGCAAGAACGATTGAGCGGCATCAGAATCGTGCAACTTTTTTCGAGAGAAGCCATTGAATATGAGAAGTTTAAAGCCATCAATCAAAAACACAAAACAGCTTGGATTAAAACCGTTTGGTACAACTCTATTTTTTTCCCTATTGCCGATACAATTTCGTCTGTAACGCTTGGTATTATTGTTTGGTACGGCGGAATTCAAATCATTGGCGGTTCAGATTTTACAACGACAGGCGATTTGTTTGCCTACACGATGTATATTGCTATGTTGTTCAACCCATTACGTCAAATTGCAGACAAATTCAACGAGCTTCAAATGGGCATGATTGCTGCTAATCGGGTTTTTGGAGTGCTTGACCAAACAGAACCTTTACAAAAAGACGGAACGATGGAAGCCCCAGAATTTAAGGGAAATATTGTTTTTAAAGAGGTGCATTTTGGTTATAAACCAGACGAAATGGTCATCAAAGGAATCAATCTAGACATCAAAGCGGGCGAAACCATTGCAATTGTAGGATCTACAGGAGCTGGAAAATCGACGATTATCAATCTTTTAAATCGATTTTACGACATTCAAAAAGGATCGATTTGTATTGACGATTTGCCGATTGAAACACTCACTTTGGCTAGTTTGAGAAAACAAATTGCGGTCGTACTTCAAGATGTATTTTTGTTTGCCGATACGATTCATAACAACATAACGCTCAACAATCCTGAGATTTCGAGAGAAGAAGTGATTTTGGCTGCCCAAAAAATCGGGGTGCATGATTTTATCATGAGTTTGCCGAACGGCTACGATTATAACGTAAAAGAACGAGGCGTCATGCTTTCCTCAGGGCAAAGACAATTGTTGGCGTTTATTCGTGCCTACGTTTGTAATCCGAGTATTTTGATTTTAGATGAAGCTACTTCCTCCATCGATACATATTCTGAGCAATTGATTCAAACCGCCACCGAAAAAATGACCGAAAACAGAACCTCAATCATTATTGCGCATCGATTGGCCACTGTAGCGAAAGCAGACAAAATCATTGTGATGGACCAAGGATTGATTGTAGAAACTGGAAATCATGAAACTTTACTGAATAAAACTGATGGTTTTTATAAGAAATTGTATGATTCGCAGTTTTCGGTGGTAAAAGTGAGTGAAGGTTAGAGGTTGAAATTTTTTTGAGCAATTACCCGTTTGTTAACGACATACAACAAATCTTATCAAATTTGACCTTTTTGAATTAGTTCTATAAAAGTCATGGGAGTCATGATGGGAATCGATGCATTTTTGTAATCTTTAACATTTCGTGTAATAATTGCATCAACACTTTCAATCTTCAAAGCAGAGGAATATTGAATAGCATCTTCAAAATCTGAAAAATTACTTTTCAATGCCTGAACCACTTCGTTTTTAGTAGTCCCGACAATCTCAGTTATTTCTGTTAATAATTCTATTATTTCAATTGTTTTTTGATGACCTAAAAACTTTCTTACGATGTAGTAAATGTTAATTATACTCACAGCAGACATGTAAAGCTTAACAACTCCTTTTTCATTTAGTTCAAAAATTTCGCTTGCAAAATTTGAAAAAGGTTTTCTACCAGTGAAAAAATCAATGACAACATCAGAATCAATAAAAAGTTTATGCGTCATGTTTTTTGGAAAGTTCTTCAGTTAAAACTTCTTTGTAATCAAAATCATGCTCCGCTTTAATAATCCCTCTGAATTTTTTCATCTTTGATGAAAATTGATTTTCGTTAGGTTTCGAGCTCTTTGATGTTACAAGCTTCAAATAATTTTCTACCATTTCAGATAAACTTTGCCCTTTATCTTTAGCATATTCTTTAGCAATTTCAATCACTTCTTTTTCAATGGTTAAAGTCAATTTAGTATGCATGATTCTATTTTTACCCAAAAATACATGATTAAATTTAAAAGCAAAAGGTTCTTCAACTTTTATATACCTATTTGATTTTAAAATTGTTATATTCTTAAAAATACAAAAGCGTTTAGAAATATGCTCTAAACGCTTTTTATATTTTTAATGATTTGCAAAAATTAATTGTAATATTCTTGGTTCCAGATGTGTTCGTTGAAGTTTTTTCCTTGCCAAAAAGCATAATACAAAGCCAAGCCCATAAAAGACTTCAGGGTAAATAAGAACACAATCATTTGGAAAAAACCTGAGGTAGATTTTCCAAGGATGTTTTCGGGAGTGATGGCTGTTACAAGCAAACTCAAAAGCACTAAAGCCAAGGTAAAACTTCCTAAATTTTTCAAAGGTCGAACAATGGCTTTTCTAAAAGGATTGACATCGTTGCCCCATTTGTGCAACAAATAAAAATAATTATTCCCAAGTGGCACAAACAACAATGGATCATCGTAATTTTTTAGATGAAAAAGTTTGGATGGTGCCGCAATTTTGAATCCGCTTAACTTCGTTTGATGTGCCGATTCAAAATCTCTGATTTTTGAAATGGCTTCTTCTGGAATTTCAGATTTGAACAAATGACTTCCAAGAAAACGAAATCTGTAGTCCACACAAACTTTTTTGATTTGATCAATGTGAAAAATTTTATCAGTTTCGAGCAAGTCGAGGTTAAAATTGTTTGATTTTGTTGAACTTTCAGTAGAAAGCTGTTTGTCGATTTCCTGTTTATGTTGCGAATTTGAATCAAAAATTTTGTAAACCTCCGTCATGAAATCTTCTTCGCTTTTCGATTTGTTTCTCTCAAGCAACAATTCTGTTTCTAAATTTCTTCTGTTTATAAGCATCATATCAATTTTTTTTATTTTAAATCAAAAAATTACAACACGCTTAAAACTAATAGATTATTACATTTATTCAAAATGAAATTGAAAAAAAATTAAAAAAAAGTTGCTTTAAACAATCATTAATGTTTTTGAATGGAAAAGTATGATTTTGTTTAAGCATTGATATTCCCTGCGCTAGTGATGGTAGCGGCATCCTTCTTAGTTTTCGCCCGATTTTTCTTCGGGCGAAAACTAAAAAGATACAGCGGACAGCACGCCCGAGCGCCCTAAAAACAACAAAACCGATACTTTTTTAGAATATCGGTTTTGTGATCAAGTACGAAAATATTTATTTTTTCAATTTCTTTTGTGCTTCTGCTTGTTCCATCATTTCTTGCATTTTTTGTTGGAACTTATTCATTTTCTTAGGTTTTTGTTTGTTTTCTTCAATCTTCATGTGAATTTTCTTTTCATCGATGATGTAATTTTTGATAACCAACATAATTCCGATGGTAATGGTGTTGGAAATAAAATAGTACAAACTCAATCCTGACGAGAAATTGTTGAAGAAAAACATCATCATGATGGGCGAAACATAAATCATGATTTTCATGATTTTTGCCATATCGGGCATGCCTTCTTGCTGTGGTTGACTCATGACTTGATCGCCTGTGGTCATTTTCATGTAGAAAAAAATGGCAATACCCGCCAATATCGGGAACAAACTCACGTGGTTTCCATAGAAAGGAATGTAGAACGGCAAATCAATCACTGCATCGTAGGAAGACAAATCATCAGCCCAAAGGAAGCTTTTTTGTCTTAAATCAAACGCCGATGGAAAGAAGCTATACAAAGCATAAAACACTGGAATTTGTAGGAAAGCCGGTAAACAACCCGCCATTGGATTGACTCCTGCTTTTTGATACAACTTCATCGTTTCTTGTTGCTTCTTCATTGGGTCTTTGCCAAACTTTTCGTTGAGTTCCTGAATTTCAGGACGCAATACTTTCATTTTGGCTTGCGACAAATATGACTTGTAGGTCACGGGCGACATCACGATTCTTACCAAAATGGTTAACAAAATGATTGCCAAACCATAAGGTAAAAAATCAATCAACAATTTGAAAGTTGGAATGAAAGCAAACTTGTTGATCCATCCAAAAATACCCCAACCCAATGGAACGATTTGTGTGAGGTTTTTACCTTCATATTCTTTCAACAAGTAATAATCTGTGGGGCCGTAATACCAATTCATGGCATAATTAATCTCGCCATTTTTGAATTCTAAAGGCAACTTAGTTTTGAAATTTTTGGTATAAACCGTATCGATTTCTTCGTCTTTTACCAAGTTATCAGAGAATAATTCTGCTTTTTTGAATGGAATATCTGTCAATAAAACCGATGAGAAAAAGTGTTGTTTGTAAGCCACATACGACACATTTTCAACCTCATCTGAAGTATTGCTTCCTTGTCCGAGATAATCGTCTTTTCCTTGGTCGAATTCGAAAATAAGTTCAGTGTATCGATTTTCATAACTCACACTTTTTTCGTTTCTGAACGTTTTTAGTTGCCATTCTAGCGGCAACGCATCTGATTTTGCCAACACATTGGTCAATCCTTGTGTTTTGATGCCAAAATCTAACATGTAATTTTTCGGTTTCAAAACATAGCGATATTCTAAAAACTGACTAGGTCCTGCTTTTAAACGCATCGTCAACACTTGATTTCCGTCTTCTTTGGTCAAAGATGGTTCGAAAAATAAATTTCTGGTTTGCAAAACGCGGTTGTCGGCAGTTTTGAGTTCAATGTTAAAATCGGTGTTGCCCTCTTTAACCAACGTGACCGTTTTTCCAGAACCTTTGGTGAACTGCTCAAAATTTTTCACTTTCGCTTCCACTAAATATCCGCCTTTGTTGGCGATTTTTAGATACAATAATTCATTTTCTAAAACCGTAAAAGCATCTTCTTTGGCAGACGGCAAAGTGGCAGCATAAGCAAATGACCCAAGCGCATTCTTCAATTGAATTGCTTTCAGAGAATCGGGCACGACAGTCTCTGCAACTTGGGCAGCCACTTTCGGCGTGCTTTTCGGCTTTTTGGCAGCTTCTACTTGCTCTTGTTTTGCTTTTTCGGCAGCTTCCTTTGCTTCATTTTGGGAGCTGTTGTACATGACCCAAATCAGTATTAAGAAAATTAATACAAATCCAATGATCGAATTGAGGTCTAACTTTTTTTCTTCCATCTAAATTTATTTAACAATTTCAAGGCGTTCTGCCCCGTTTATACATTCACTTTTTGCTGTGCGACAGCGGCTTTCACAAAATTCACAAAAATAGGATGTGGATTTGCGACCGTACTTTTATATTCAGGATGAAATTGAACACCCACGAAAAACGGATGATTTTCAATTTCGATGATTTCTACCAATCCTGTTTTTGGATTGACACCCGAGGTTTTCAAACCTGCATTTTCGAGCGCTTCTTTATATTTTCCGTTGAATTCGTAACGATGGCGATGTCTTTCTGAAATAGTTTCTTGGTTGTAAATTTGAAAAGCCAACGAATTTGGACTGATGGCGCAATCCCAAGCTCCCAAACGCATTGTGCCGCCTTTGTCGGTGATGGTTTTCTGACTTTCCATCAAATCGATTACTGGATAGGGAGTTGCGGGGTTCATTTCGGTAGAATTGGCATCTTTCCAGCCCAACACATTTCGTGAAAACTCAATCACGGCCATTTGCATTCCGAGACAAATTCCGAAAAACGGCATTTTGTGTTCGCGTGCATAACGCACCGTTTGGATTTTCCCTTCAATACCGCGTTCTCCAAAACCTGGCGCGACTAAAATACCATCTAACCCTGCTAATTTTTCAGCAACATTGTCAGCATTCACAAATTCGGAATGGATTGAAATGACCTGCACTTTCGTTTCTTGCGATGCGCCCGCATGGATGAAAGCTTCAAGAATTGATTTGTAAGAATCTTGTAACTCTACATATTTCCCAATCAAACCAATCTTGATGTGGTGTTTTGGATTTTTGAATTTATCTAAAAACAAGTTCCAATTCGTTAAATCGGGAGCATTGTTTTCTGGAAGGTTTAGCTTTTTGAGGGTAACTCTGTCCAAACCTTCGGCAAGCATAAGGTTAGGCACATCGTAAATAGTGGAAGCATCGATCGATTGAATCACTGCTTCTTTTTTAACATTGCAAAACAAGGCGAGCTTTTGTCGCAAATCGTCGTTGATATCGTGTTCAGTTCTGCAAACCAAAATATCGGCTTTGATGCCGCTTTCCATCAATGTTTTGACGGAATGTTGTGTGGGTTTTGTTTTCAATTCGCCCGCCGCTGCAAGATAAGGCACGAGCGTCAGATGAATCACGATGCCGTTATAGTCGCCAATTTCCCACAGCAATTGACGCACCGATTCGATGTAAGGTAACGACTCAATATCGCCAACTGTTCCCCCTATTTCAGTGATCACAATATCGAATTTACCCGATTTTCCGAGCAGTTGCATGCGTTCTTTAATTTCGTTGGTGATGTGCGGTACCACTTGCACTGTTTTTCCGAGGAATTCGCCACGACGTTCTTTCTCGATGACTGACAAATAGACTCTGCCTGTGGTTACGTTGTTGTCTTGCGACGTGGGTACATTCAAAAAACGTTCGTAATGACCTAAATCTAAGTCGGTTTCGGCACCATCGTCTGTAACGTAGCATTCGCCATGTTCGTAGGGATTTAATGTTCCTGGATCTACATTAATATAAGGATCAAACTTTTGAATCGTGGTTCGATAGCCACGAGCCTGTAATAATTTTGCCAACGAAGCAGCAATAATGCCTTTCCCAAGAGAAGACGTCACACCGCCGGTTACAAAAATATACTTTGTTGCATTCATAAAAATATGGTTGTAGGTTGTGTTGTTGTTGTCAATGTAAAAAACGGGGCAAAAATACGATTATAATTTAGGAAACCGAAACATAAAAAAATTGTTTTTGCATTAAATAGTCAATTGAAAAATTACATTATTTTAAAGGATATTTTCTTTGAATTTCTCTGATTAACGGTTCTAAACCATTGCATTTTATCTCGTAAACTTGCTCTAATTGTTGTCCGAGTAATCCTTTGGGCAAACCATTGTTTTTGTACCAAATCAAATAATATTCTGGTAAATCTATAAGAAAACGCCCTTTGAATTTTCCAAAGGGCATTTTTGAGTGGGCCAATTTTATTAAAAAATCTTGATCGGGTGCTATCATTTAAAGTCTTTTAATCCAATTTCTTGAATGAAATCTGGAGCTATTTTAGGGTCGGCACCATATTGATTTGTGCCTCTGTCACCTTCTGTGGCTAGAAATACGATTAAAATGATACCGCCTACCAAAGGTATGAGTCCAAGCAAAATAAGCCAACCGCTTTTATTGGTATCATGAAGCCTTCTCACAGCGACAGCTAAAGTGGGCAACAAAATGGCCATGTTATAAATAAACAAGAATGCCCAAAGTACAAATACAAAGAATGAAAAAACGATGGACAAAACTAGCGCAAGTGCTAAAATGTAAAAACCAATCGTTATGAGAAGGTGCAGTAATGTATAATTCCAATATTCTGCACGGCGGGCTCTTCCTTCGAAGTTAGCATAATTGTCTTTAACTACTTTTTTCCACCAATCAATCATTGTGAATTGCGCCTCTGGTTTTGCTGTAATCATTTAATTTTCTATGAAGATAAATTGATATTTCTTAATTATTGATTGTTTTGATGGTCAAATCGTCTTGGTATTGTTGGATATAAACCCCTTGGTTGTTTTGATTCGTTGGGCTATTTGTGTAATCAAACTTACCATAAATATGTTCAGAAACCATTGTTTTGAGGGTTTCGGATAGCTCCACTTTTTGAGCCATTCTCAAGATAATATCTAAGGTAACATCAAAACCACGAATAGCAAACAAACTCGGATTACTGTTGTGTTTTTTCTTGTAAGCTAAAGAAAAAGCATTCATCTCTGTATAGTTTGCATCGTGCACTTGCGATGGATACATTAAATTTAAATTAGCCAATCTTCGTATGTTGATTTCTTCAAAATCGAGGGCGTCATTTTTTTCTAATGTAACTAATTTTATGTCAAATTCTGTGGAATATTTTGAAAGTCCATTGATTAAACTTAAAATATAACTTGTTTTTTTAGAATCTAAAATCACATAATTAGTTTCCTTTGGTTTTAAATATTTTGCAATGGAATCTACAATGATGTTTCCTTTTTCAGTGTGTGGCAATAATTTAATATTCTTTTTTTGAGTTAAAAAGTGATACGTTTCACTTTTCGAATTGTCCACCGCGGCCAAAATTCTACTGTTTTCCTTATTAATAAATTGGTACATAAATTCTCGCAAATAAGACGCTTTCACAACCGTTTCATATCCGTTTTCAATGGTAGAATTCAATTCGCGAAGCGGTGAAAAAACAGGAATTTTCTCTTTAGAGACTAATTTGGCGGTTTCTGCTACGTGTTGAGGATAAAAAGGACCCACAATTGCGCCTACATTCGAAAAATCGTTTTCAAGCAAAATGTTAGAAATATTATTGAAATTGGCGGTTTCTTCTGAATCTAAAATCTTGATATTCATACTGATTCCCAATTTTTTGACAGAATCTATTGCCATCAAAGCACCACTGTAAAAGTCGAGCGACATATTTAAAAACAAATCCTTTTTGAATCTGTCTTGGATTTTTTGGGTAGAATCTGCTTCAATTTTTTTGATATTGAAAGGAATCAACAATACTAAATCTTTGTTTTTCTTATATATATCAATTGTTTTGGTTAAATCAACAATTGCATTTTTCTTAAAAGAAATTTTGGCTTTTTGAGGCACTTTTATGTAATCGCCTGCGTTTAAACCATTCTTAAGCCCCGGATTTAAAGCCAACAATTCTTTTTCTGAACAACCCAATTTCTGCGTTAAACTATACAACGTTTCTTTTGGCTGCACCAAATAAGTACCTTCGCTCGTTTTTGGTTTACTCTCAGATTTTGGAATGACTACTGAAGTTGCTTTTTGATTGATTTTAATAATTATTTTGTCGTCAACATTAAAACTTCTTTCCGCTTCAGGATTGAGTTCGTAAAGCGTTTTCACTGAAATTCCATATTGTTTTGCAACTCCAAATGGAGTTTCTTTTGTCTTGACAAGATGAAAAAGTGTATCTGATTTTAGTTGAATACTTTCAGAAACTACTTTGTGTTTTGTGGTCGGAATTTTAAGAACAGCACCTACTTTGAGTCCGCCACCAAGTGCGATATCTGGATTACTTTTTTCAATTAAATCAACGCTTACACCCCATTTTTTGGATATTCCGTATAATGTTTCTTGATTTTTTACTTCATATTCAAAAAAACCATCGGCATTCCCATTCACAAATTGATTATTTTTAGTCGGAATGATTAAAATCGAATCAACAGAAAGCACATTTTGCGCCTCAGGATTGTATTTATAAATCTCGGCTGCTGATATTTGGTATTCTTTTGCAATTTGAGTAACGGTTTCGCCTTTAGAAACTTTATGTTTAATAAAATTGGTTTGCGAAAAACAATGAAGACAAAACAAAAAGACTACAATTGAAAATAAATATTTCATTTTATGTTTTTTATTCTTTTATCAAATACTATTCCCATTCTATGGTTGCAGGTGGTTTCGAACTAATATCATACACCACACGATTCACACCTTTGACTTTATTGATGATTTCATTGGAAATTTTCATCAAAAATTCGTAAGGTAAATGCACCCAATCTGCTGTCATTCCGTCAGTAGATTCGACAGCTCTCAGTGCTACTACCTTTTCATACGTGCGCTCGTCGCCCATCACGCCAACACTATTTACGGGAAGCAAAATTGCACCTGCCTGCCAAACTTTATCGTACAAATCGTGTTTTTTGAGTCCTTCAATAAAAATTGCATCAACTTCTTGAAGAATTCTTACTTTTTCGTGTGTGATGGCACCTAAAATCCTTATCGACAATCCTGGACCTGGAAAAGGATGGCGTCCTAACAATTCCGGATCGATTCCAAGCGTGGCTCCTACCCTTCTCACTTCGTCTTTGAACAACATTCGGAGCGGTTCCACGATTTGAAGTTTCATAAAATCGGGCAATCCACCAACGTTATGATGAGATTTAATGGTGGCTGAAGGTCCTTTCACAGATACTGATTCTATAACGTCTGGATAAATCGTGCCCTGTGCCAACCATTTCACATCTTGTAATTGATGCGCTTCGTCATCAAAAACTTCAATAAAAACACGTCCGATGGTTTTTCTTTTGGTTTCGGGATCATCAATACCTTCCAACGCATCTAAAAACAAATCAGAAGCATCTACTCCTTTCACATTCAAACCCATGCCTTTGTATTGATTCAATACATTTTCGAATTCATTTTTGCGAAGCAAACCATTGTTGACAAAAATGCAATACAAATTTTCGCCTATGGCTTTGTTCAATAAAACCGCTGCAACAGTAGAATCTACACCGCCCGAAAGCCCCAGAACGACTTTATCATTTTGGATTTTATTTTTTAGTTCAGCTACCATTTCTTCCACAAAAGAATTGGGGGTAAAAGTTTGCTCGAGACCCGCAATTTTAACCAAGAAATTTTCTAGTAATTGTTTTCCATCTGTTGAATGATATACTTCAGGATGAAATTGAATGCCATACGTTTTTTCGCCATCTACTCTATAAGCAGCGTTTATTACATCGTTAGTGCTTGCCAACAAGACTCCGTTTGTGGGTAACGATTTGATGGTGTCGGAATGACTCATCCAAACTTGACTATTAACCGCTATTTTATCAAAAAACAACTCTTCTTCTTTGATGAAATTTAAATTGGCTCTTCCATATTCTCTTGTGTTAGACGCTGCCACTTCACCACCAAAAAAATGTGCCAGATATTGCGCACCATAACAAACGCAAAGCAAAGGAATTTTGCCACGAATGGCGGATAAATCAATTTGAGGAGCGTCTTCGGCACGCACCGAAAAAGGACTTCCTGAAAGGATAATTGCTTTATAATCCGACACGTCTTGAGGCGGATTGTTGTAAGGAAAAATTTCACAAAAGATGTTCAACTCTCGAACTCTTCGCGCAATAAGCTGCGTGTATTGTGAACCAAAATCTAAAATAAGTACGTTGTGTTGCATGCGCAAAAATATATATAATATTCAAACTGAAAAAAATTAATGATTGATTGTTTCTGTTTAAAACCAAATCAAATTTTAAATCGTAAATGTGCATAGCGTAGTCAAATAATAAATAATAGACTTTTTATCGTCAATAAATACATTTTACCTGCATAAACAGCATTTATACAGATGGTTATCTAATTTTGCATCCTAAAATATCAAAAATAAAATAATGAAAAATATTATAATTGCCTGCTTTATACTTTTTTTTAATATTGGCCACTCCCAGTCTTCAAACAATGCTTTTAATTTTGTTGGTAATCCATTTCATGCGGCTATCAACATGGGACCAGTCCTTAATACAGCCACCAATCTTACGCAATTTATGTACGTTTGGGACCCAACTTTGGGTGCTACAGGAGCTTATGTAACTGTAAACACTGCTAATAATACCAACAACAACGCAAGTTCGCAAGCCAATAGAAACCTACAACCTTATCAAGCAGTATTCATTCAAACTGGCACACAAGGTGTTGCGCCTGTATTGACTATCACTGAAAATGATAAAGTGGTAACAGAAACTCAAACTAATATTTTCCGTGTCAACAACGAAGATATCGACAGTGAATTCGCGATTTTCAAGATGTATTTGTTGGAAATCCATACCTTAATGTGGTTTTAAACAGCGTCAGCGAAACTGAGATAAGACCACTTGATGGCGCACGTATCGATTTCTTAATCGACGCTAGCAATGAAATTAATGAGTTTGATGCTACAAAAAGTGGAAATCCCGATGAAAATATTGCCTTTAAAAACAACAATATTCTTCTGAGCATGGAATCAAGAACTTTGCCTGAAAACAATGAACAATTACCATTGTATGTTGGAAACTACAAGTCAAGCAACTATCAATTGAACTTGCAAATTAGAAACTTTGTAGAGACGCAAGCCTATTTGATGGACAACTATTTGAACACCATTACCCAGATTGTGCCAAACGAAGAAACAATCTACCCCTACTCGATTAGTGCAGAGGAAATCGGAAGCGACAACGATGATCGATTCAAAATCGTATTTGTGAACATTCCGTTGTCGAATGAAATTGTTGAAAAAACAAGCTTTAGCGTGTATCCAAACCCAACTTCAGACCGATTGTTTATCAATGTCAACGCTACTTTTGAAAGTGCCAACGTGCAACTGTTCAATACCGTGGGTCAAAAAGTTTTTGAAAACAATCTTTTGTTTAATGCTAACAACCAAATTGAGTTGAACAATTTAGATTTACAAAATGGGTTGTACATCTTAAAACTAAAAACCAATTCTGGCGAAGTGTTTGAAAGCAAAATAATTGTGGAATAAAACAATACGTTCTCTAAAAACAAATACTGCAACATTTCTGTTGCAGTTTTTTTTATTTACATTGAAGCGCCTGATCAATATTAAAGATAAGCTCAAATCAAACACTTGATTGAATGTAAATTCAAATACTAAAAAGCATTCCCTTTTTGTCGCTAAAAAAACAATCTTGAATTGAACCTTTATTAAACCACCCCTTAATCAAATCTCAATAATTTAATAAACTTATGGATGCAAGATTAAGCAATACGACCTAGAAACTTCTACTTCTGATTGTACCCCAATCTTCTCAACTGAAACGCATTCGAACGCCAATCTTTCACCACTTTCACGAAGATTTCAAGGTAGATTTGTTTGCCGAAGAATTTTTCTAAATCCTCCCGGGCTTGCACGCCTACTTTTTTTAAAGCCAAACCTTTATGCCCAATGATGATACCTTTTTGAGTATCTCTTTCTACGTTGATGACTGCTTTGATTCGAATGATTTGGTCGTCTTCTTTAAACTCTTCTGTTTCCACCTCAACAGCATAAGGAATTTCTTTGTCGTAGTTCAACAAAATTTTCTCACGGATGGTTTCATTCACAAAAAAACGTTCGGGTTTGTCCGTCAAAGCATCTTTTGGATAATAAGGCGGCGACACAGGCAGCAATTCAACCAAACGATCAAAAACAGTCGAAACATTGAATTTTTCCAAAGCAGAAATCGGAAAAATTTCAGCATTAGGCACTTTTTCTTGCCATAATTGCACTTGTGTTTCCAATTGCTCTTGGTTGGATTTGTCTATTTTATTCAACAACAACAAAACTGGAATTTCTGAATGAATGATTTTATTAAAAAAAGCTTCATCTTTCAACTCTTTCTCGCCGATTTCAACCATATAAATCAAGACATCTGCATCTTCAAAAGCTGATTTCACAAACTGCATCATTGCTTCTTGCATTTCGTAAGCGGGTTTGATAATGCCGGGAGTATCAGAAAAAATCATCTGAAAATCGTCGCCGTTCACAATTCCGAGAATCCGATGGCGTGTGGTTTGTGCTTTTGATGTGATGATCGAAATTCGTTCGCCCACCAAAGCGTTCATAAGGGTTGATTTTCCTACGTTGGGATTGCCGATGATGTTGATAAAACCTGCTTTGTGCATGCTGTTGATTTTTTGGCAAAAGTAGGTATAAAAAAAACAAACCTCTTTTAGCAACATTAATAATATTACCAATGTTTAAAAAAATAATTCGAAGTTCTTGTCTTACAAAATTTGAGAAACTATATTTGATGATGTTTTTAAAAATGAAAATGTTTTTAAGAAATCCAATTGATTAAAGTCCAAATTAATAATGTGCAAAATATTTTGTATAACAATTAAAATAATAATACTTCTACTTTATATAAACAAATATGCAATCATCTGAAAATATAATTGATCATTCTAGCGTAGTGAAAGAGCCACAACTTGCCATTAAATTGTATCAAAACAACACAAAACTTGAATCGCAAGAAAAAGGTACTTTAAATATGCTGTCATTATTTTCTGGTTGCGGCGGGATGGATTTAGGTTTTGAAGGAAATTTTTCAGTTTTGAAAACATCGATCAACGACATTTTAAGTCCTGATTTTATTTCAAGAGAACTCGACAATAATTTTGTTCAACTCAAGAAAACACGTTTTAAAACAGTTTTTGCCAATGATATTTTAATTGATGCAAGAAATGCTTGGGTAAATTATTTTTCCAAAAGAGGACATAATGCTGAAAACTATCAAACTGATAGCATTGTTGATCTAGTGAAAATGCATCAAAATGGTACAAATATTTTTCCAGAGCATATTGATATTGTAACAGGTGGTTTCCCTTGTCAAGATTTTAGTGTTGCAGGAAAAAGAAACGGTTTTAATTCCCACAGAAACCATAAAGGCGAATTCAATAGTGAACATCATGCAACGGAAGAAACCCGAGGCCAACTCTATATGTGGATGAAACAAGTTATTGAAATTACCCAGCCAAAAATTTTTATAGCTGAAAATGTAAAAGGACTGGTAAACTTATCCAACGTTAAAGAAATTATTCAAAATGATTTTTCTCAAGCAGGTGACAATGGATATTTAGTCTTAAATCCTCGTGTTCTTCATGCAGCGGATTATGGCGTTCCACAATCAAGAGAACGAGTTTTTTTTATAGGCATCAAAAAGTCTGCATTGAATAAAACTGCACTCGAAGAACTTCAACAAGAAAAAATATCCGAAAAATATAACCCCTATCCAAAACCTACTCATTGCTACACAAAAGACGGAAAAGATTTAAAAAGACATGTTGATTTAAAAGAATTATTCAAGAATATTGAAGAGCCAGAAAAATCTAACGATTTATCACAAAAGCATTATTCGAAGGCCAAGTTTATGGGCAAACATTGTCAAGGCCAAATAGAAATAAAACCCGACGGAATCAGCCCAACGATTAGGGCAGAACATCACGGAAATATAGAGTTTCGTAGATTGTCTAAGGCGAATGGTGGTGTTTTAGAAAACGAACTTTCTATAGGATTGAAAGAAAGAAGACTAACACCAAGAGAATGTGCTCTTATTCAGACATTTCCTCCTGATTATGAATTTGTTATAGAAAACAAAAATGGAAGAAAGGGAACTTTTCTAGTGAGTCCATCAAAAGCCTATAAAATTATTGGTAACGCAGTTCCACCGCTTCTTGCCTACAACCTAGCCAGAAGAATTGAAGAAATTTGGGATTTATATTTTTAAAATTATGGTAGTATCAGTCAATCCAGAACCTAACAAAAAAGAATTCAATGATTTATTGAAATCTACGATTAATGAATTAAATGCGCTTGCAACTAAAAATCCAAAAAAAATTGAACTTTTAAGAGGCAATAAACTAGAACCATTTGTTGGGGAAATTATGACTTCGCTTGCTGTTGGCACCCATTTTGAAAATTCAATTGAAGTGATTGGTGGTCAAAAATTTCCAGACATTGTGGCTAAGAAGTTTTACGGAATCGAGGTCAAAACAACCACTCAAAATCATTGGAAAACAACAGGAAACAGTGTACTAGAATCAACAAGAGTTGAAGATGTTGAAAGAATTTTTATGCTTTTTGGCAAACTTGGAAAGCCTATAGAATTTAGAAGCAGAGCTTATGAAGAATGTCTATCTGAAGTTGTTGTAACGCATTCTCCTAGATATTTGATTGATATGAATTTAGAAATTGGTAAAACAATTTTCGACAAGATCAATACACCATATAATACTTTACGAAAAAAAGAAAACCCGATAAAACCAATCACTGATTATTACAAAAGCAAACTAAAACCAGGTCAAGACCTTTGGTGGATTCAAGATACAGAGCGAGCAAGTAACCTTGTCATAAATATATGGAACAATCTCAGCCTCACTGAAAGGCAAGAAATGAAAAATAAAGCCATGGTTTATTTTCCAGAAGTTTTTAGTAATCGTGGGGATAAATTTTCTCGATTAGCCATCTGGATGGTTACAAGAGAAGCTGTTGTCTGTCCGAATGTTCGGGACTTATTCACTGCTGGTGGCAAAGATGCTTACATGATAAAAAATAAGCTTTATCAAAATATCCCAAGGATTTACATTAACCTTTTTGACAATATTGATCCATTAATAAATTTGCTTAACGATTCATCTGCCAATGATCTTTCGGAATTTTGGGTACAAAAAATCACTGACAAAAATAAAATTTCAAAATGGATTGACTTGGTTTCGATGCATTCTAAAACAGTACAAACCGCTAAGCATTTAGATATTAAGAAAATGCTCAACGATTTGATTTTAAAATAAATATTTTATTTTACTCCTCCCGATTCAAATAAACCCAACCCGTTTTTTGCGTTCCAGATTGGAAAGTTACCAAATAAAAATAGGTCGCAGACGGCAGTTCGCTTCCATCATAAGCTTGTCCGATCCATTCATTGACATAATTCGATTTTTGGAACACTTCACGTCCATGTCGGTTGAAAATTTGAACATTCGCAACCTCAAAATTTGTCAAATCGAACGTATCGTTAAAATTGTCATTGTTCGGCGAAACACCTTTTGGAATGTCACAATAAGTGCTCAAAACAGGAACATCAAACACTTCGGAACACCCATTGCTTGTTACTTCCAATGAAAAAGTTCCCAAGGAAGAAACGATCAAAGTTGGATTGTTGCCAAGAATAATTCCTGCATTGTCCAACCAACGAAACGTATAATCCTGACTTTCATCAAAATTAGCGATTAATGTAAAATCGGCATCAATACATTCTTGTGTAATCATGACTTCAATTGGCGGCACAATATTGATATTTAGTGAAAAATCTGAGGCGCAAACA